>CP033464.1:1497500-1802500 GCA_007833815.1 Brevibacillus laterosporus
GAGCTGTCGTTGGGATACCACCCTTGATGTACGGAGTTTCTAACTTGCCGCCCTTATCGGGTGGAAGGACCATGCCAGGTGGGCAGTTTGACTGGGGCGGTCGCCTCCTAAAGAGTAACGGAGGCGCCCAAAGGTTCCCTCAGAATGGTCGGAAATCATTCGTAGAGTGTAAAGGCACAAGGGAGCTTGACTGCGAGACCTACAAGTCGAGCAGGGACGAAAGTCGGGCTTAGTGATCCGGTGGTTCCGCATGGAAGGGCCATCGCTCAACGGATAAAAGCTACCCTGGGGATAACAGGCTTATCTCCCCCAAGAGTCCACATCGACGGGGAGGTTTGGCACCTCGATGTCGGCTCATCGCATCCTGGGGCTGAAGTAGGTCCCAAGGGTTGGGCTGTTCGCCCATTAAAGCGGTACGCGAGCTGGGTTCAGAACGTCGTGAGACAGTTCGGTCCCTATCTGTCGCGGGCGTAGGAAGTTTGAGGAGAGCTGTCCTTAGTACGAGAGGACCGGGATGGACGCACCCCTGGTGCACCAGTTGTCACGCCAGTGGCACAGCTGGGTAGCTATGTGCGGACGGGATAAGCGCTGAAAGCATCTAAGCGTGAAGCCCCCTTCAAGATGAGACTTCCCATAGCGCAAGCTAGTAAGACCCCTCATAGACGATGAGGTTGATAGGTTCGGTGTGGAAGTGCAGTAATGCATGGAGCTGACGAATACTAATCGGTCGAGGACTTATCCACATTGCCTGTATGCTGACTTTCATTATCTAGTTTTGAAGGAACAAGTTTCTTTCAGAATGTTCCTCAGTAGCTCAATGGTGGAGCAACCGGCTGTTAACCGGTAGGTTGGCGGTTCGAGTCCGTCCTGAGGAGCCATTATACGGAGAGTTACCCAAGAGGCCGAAGGGGACGGTTTGCTAAACCGTTAGTATGCGTAAGCGTAGCGAGGGTTCGAATCCCTCACTCTCCGCCATATTGTTTTATCTAGATCCTGGCGGTGTAGCTCAGATGGCTAGAGCGTTCGGTTCATACCCGAAAGGTCGGGGGTTCGACCCCCTCCGCCGCTACCAGTCTTTCATAACTCCTGCGGTCGTGGTGGAATTGGCAGACACACCATCTTGAGGGGGTGGCGGGGCGACCCGTGCGAGTTCGAGTCTCGCCGACCGCACCATCTTGAGAACAATTAATTATATTGGCCCGTTGGTGAAGCGGTTTAACACAGCAGCCTTTCACGCTGTCATACAGGGGTTCGAATCCCCTACGGGTCACCATAGTACTTCGGAGGATTAGCTCAGCTGGGAGAGCATCTGCCTTACAAGCAGAGGGTCGGCGGTTCGATCCCGTCATCCTCCACCATTTTTATTTTCATATTGTCGCGGGGTGGAGCAGCTCGGTAGCTCGTCGGGCTCATAACCCGAAGGTCGCAGGTTCAAATCCTGTCCCCGCAACCAAATTTTGGAGCTGTGGTGAAGTTGGAGTTCACGCCGGTCTGTCACACCGGAGGTCGCGGGTTCGAGTCCCGTCAGCTCCGCCATTTAATTACTTGGTGGAATCAGGATTCTTTTATGTATTAAGGATCATAATTAGAGATATAATAAGGCTCGGTAGCTCAGTCGGTAGAGCAGAGGACTGAAAATCCTCGTGTCGGCGGTTCGATTCCGTCCCGAGCCACCATTATACATAATGCCGGTGTAGCTCAATTGGTAGAGCACCTGACTTGTAATCAGGGGGTTGTGGGTTCAAGTCCTATCGCCGGCACCATTTTTGGTGGGGTATAGCCAAGCGGTAAGGCAACGGACTTTGACTCCGTCACTCCCAGGTTCAAATCCTGGTACCCCAGCCATTAGTATGAGCCATTAGCTCAGTTGGTAGAGCATCTGACTTTTAATCAGAGGGTCGAAGGTTCGAGTCCTTCATGGCTCACCAGTTTCATATGCGGGTGTGGCGGAATTGGCAGACGCACCAGATTTAGGTTCTGGCGGGCGACCGTGGGGGTTCAAGTCCCTCCACCCGCACCACATTTTTTTAAGCAAGAAGCCGCAGAGATTGCAGGCTTTTTTTGTTTTATACATAAATTATTGTCACGTAAACTATGAGATAAGCGTCATATATAGAGTTACCTATAAAATAACTATTACAAGCGTATAGAAGCTTCGTCAACATTTTTGATGAAGCTTTTTTGTACTATCAGGATATATGCGGTCTTATTAAATATCCTATAAGCACAACTATGTTTTTATCAAAACTGATAACGTTGCTAATCGTTCCGCTTCCTTATTATAAAGAACACCATTGTCTGCCTTAAGATTATATTTGGCGCAGGAAATTTCATAGTGGGAACCGAATGTTTTAATCAATAACAATGTAAGTAAATACCTATATCTCACAGTATCTGCTAAAACTTAACACTTGTCCTTCCATATATCTTCCAGTAAGTTAATAGGAGTAAAATAGTTTTTATACTAAAGAGATTAAATTGTAACCAAAGGGGTTGTAAATATGAGTATGATCCAGGTGGATCGTCCCCATCATTCTATAGAGAATCTAATACTGAATATTGAAAAAGTCCTAATCGGTAAAAGAAAGATGATAGAACTAGGCTTGGTTGCTTTATTGGCAAAAGGTCATGTTTTGCTAGAGGATGTTCCGGGTGTAGGAAAAACAATGTTTGTTCGTGCATTAGCAAAATCAATTGGTGGAGAATTTAAAAGGATTCAGTTTACGCCTGACCTACTTCCAACTGATGTGACTGGTGTTTCTATTTATAATCAAAAAACAATGGAGTTTGAATTCCGTAAAGGGCCCTTGTTTGCAAATGTAGTGCTAGCTGATGAAATTAACCGTACCTCGCCAAAGACGCAATCTGCCCTACTAGAAGCGATGGAGGAGCATTCTGTGACGATTGATGGCTATACATATGCACTAAATCAACCATTCTTTGTTATGGCTACTCAGAATCCTCTGGAGTATGAAGGAACGTTCCCACTGCCAGAAGCACAGTTGGATCGCTTTTTGCTGCAACTTCATCTAGGGTATCCTACAGAAAAAGAAGAAATGGCTATTTTAACTCGTATGGGAGCGGTTCATCCTATAGAAAGTTTAACGGCTGTTATTAGTGTACAAGAAATTGCTCAATTACAATCTATGATCACTCAAATCAAAGTAACGGAATCATTGAAAGAGTATATCGTGAGGCTCTGTCAAAAAACACGGAACACCCCAAGTGTCTATCTGGGTATTAGCCCTCGAGGAACATTGGCTCTTTGTCGTGCTGCCCAAGCCTATGCGTTTATTCAAGGACGTGATTACGTTATTCCAGACGATGTGAAGGAGCTAGTACCTCCTATCTTTAGACATCGCCTAATCATGAAGCCAGAGGCACGTATGGACGGGGAAACGCCGGAACGTTTTATCAACCGGTTGTTGCAGGAGACACGAGTCCCTGTACATTGAGAGGACGGTGTCTAAATGAAACAGCGAAAATTTAATAAAGCTCTGTTAGCGCTATTGGTGCTGATATGCTATATATATGCACAGTTTCAAGGTGGATTCGTCAGTTGGTTTTTGTTTTATAGCATTTGTATACTCGGTATTTATGAAGGGTTAACATATTTGTTGATGTTTGCAACCCTAGAGGTTACGCGGGAGGTGGATCGCCAAAGGCTAAAAGATGGCGATGATGTTGTTGTTACATTAACTTTCCGTCGACGTTTCTGGTTCCCACTTGGCTGGAACTTAATTGTTGAGCCACTTCCCGATAAATTAGCTGGTTACTTTGAACCACATCAACAAGTTATTTTTCCAGGATTTAAAAAGGAACAAGTGATTCATTATTTAATTCCAGCAGTCCCTCGTGGACATTATCAGCTGAAAGAATGCATTTTGGTTGGTGGTGACTTTTTTGGTTTCTTACATCGGCAGAAAAAGATTGAGTTATTTAATGATTTTTTAGTTTACCCTAGCTATAAGCAAATTAGCCATTGGTCAGCAGGAGACGGACGTATCAGTGGTAATGTCCATGTTGCACATCTGCGTTCAGACGATGTAGCAGCTGTGAGAGGCGTCCGCGATTACCAGAGAGGGGATCGGTTAAGCCAGATTCATTGGAGAGCATCTGCTAGGGGCCACGGGCTTAAAACAAAAGAGTTTGAACATCAGGCGATGAATCAATTGATCTTCTTTCTGGATGTGCAAAAGCCTGTCTCAACTCAAATTCATCACCATATTTTTGAAACCAGTGTAAAACTAGCTGCCAGCCTCATTTACTATTCGAACATTAATTTGCATTCCTATGGGTTCGTAGCACGTGGAAAAGAGCGAATAGTTATTCCGCCAGCTATTTCACAAGAACACTTTTTTCGGGTATTTGATCAATTGGGGAGGATTCACTCTGATGGAGAAGATTCCTTTGCACGTGTTATAGGAAGAGAAACATTGGAATTTCCCAAAGGATATACTCTAGTGATGATTACCTCTTCGTTGACGAAAGACCTAGTGGTACATTTGGGGAATTTAGCTAGGTCTGGACGTAACATTCAGTTGTTCTGGGTGCACGATCATGTGATTCCGACTGTGGAGGAAAAGGAAGCACTAAAGCGATTAAGTGCTGTGAAAGTAATGTGTAAACCAATTCATGTGGATGAATATGAAGAGTTAAAACAGATAGGGGGTGCCTAAGATGTCAGGAGCATCCTTTTGGAAGCAAAAAAAAGGGCTGGAGTGGCTAGCTGCCCTGTTTTTGTTTTTGTTGTTACGCGAGTGGTTGTCGCCTCTACCTACTCTTTCTGATACTGGAAATATCAGTAGCTTTCTCTATCTGCTGGTGGGGATCGTATTGGTTGATATGACCTTCCGTAGTCATTTGCTGGGATTATTGATTAAAGGTATCCTTGCCCTTGTGATATTTCATGCCGAGTTTGTAGAGCTTTCTTTTTTTAATCCAGAGTGGCTGTTGGAAACGTTGCGAGCGGTTAGTGAAGATTTTACTAAGATATTTAGTCAAGATTGGGCAAATATGAGTATTATTTCAAGAAATCTGCTGTTTTTAAGCATGATTTTGATATTGGTTACCTTGCTAAATAATCTCGTGTTAGAACAAAGACAAGGCTTATGGTTTGTCTTTATCACCATTTCCTATCTTGCTGTGTTAGATACCTTTATGCCGTTTAATGGTAGTGGTGCGATTATGCGGACCTTGCTAATTGGCTTTATGCTAATTACGACTCTACATCTATCATCTATTCAAAAGGGTTTTACATATAGAGGACCTCAGTCTGCTATCTGGAAAACGCTGGTGGTTCCACTGATGATCATTTCGCTCGCAATAGGTGTAGGATACTCAGCACCGAAGGCAGATCCCACTTGGCCCGATCCGATTGGTTTTTTGCAAGGAAAGGCTGGAAAAGGTAAGAGCGACGTGATCCGTAAAGTGGGTTACGACACCAATGATAAGACGTTGGGTGGACCCTTTCAGCAGGATGACACCAAGGTATTTACGGTAACAACAAATGATAAATACTATTTGCGTGGCGATGCAAAGGATGTTTATACGGGTAAAGGTTGGATCAAAAGTGATAAACAACTGGAATCAATCGTACACCCTAAAAATTACATGTGGAGTGATACGCTGTTTTCAGGCTTGGAAACAAAAAAGGTCATGGCTGTTATGCAAGCTGAGGGAGAACAGCTACCAGCTATTTTTTATCCAGGACAGCTTAAGGGTATTGAAGAGTTAAATCCAGGAAATGTGACGTTAACTTATGACACGATTTCTCAAGGTGTTTTAACCTTTAATGGGGCTATGCAAAAGGATTCAAATAGTCGCACGTTTATTGAAAGAGACGATAGCATCTTGATTCCGACCCCAGTTGAACAGTACATGGATCATTATCAGCTACAAGCAGAGATTCCAGTGATTAGTGAAAAGAAAATTATTATGGCGGGTACCGATTATCCTAGAGATATTCAAGAACGGTATTTGCAGCTGCCTAATGCTCTCCCTGATCGCATAAAGAATCTAGCTGAAAAAATTACGGAAACGTCAACAAATCCTTACGACAAGGCAAGAGCGATAGAAAATTATTTGCGTACAGAAGGAAGATATCGCTATGAAACGAAAGATGTCACGATGCCTAGGGAAGGACAAGATTTTGTAGATCAATTTCTATTTGAAACAATGAAGGGATATTGCGATCATTTTTCGACTTCTATGGTGGTAATGCTCCGATCAATTGATATCCCTGCACGTTGGGTAAAAGGGTTTGCTCCAGGCCAAGAAATTAGCCGGGACGCCAACAACAACATTACGATGGAAGTAAGAAATAGGGATGCTCATTCTTGGGTAGAAGTCTACTTCCCAGGTAGCGGTTGGATTCCGTTTGAAGCAACAGCTTCTTTTACCTCTCCTTTGCGTGTAAATTACGATCGTTTTTCTAATGAGTCAAGTGAGGTAAATATACCTGCTTCCACAGAGGATAAAGAAGTGAACAAACCCAAACAACTTGATCGACTTGAGGATGAGGACGTTCCTGTAGCTAAAAAGAGTGTAGCATTCTCATGGGTATGGTTATTGCCGATTGGTTTTTTTATCATAGTGGGAGCATGGTTTTTGTGGAAAAAACGTCAACAGATGTATTTGTGGTGGCTACAACGCAAAATGACACAATACGCTCAGGATGATTTTCCACGTAGATTTACGTTAGTTCTAACGATATTTGAAAAAATGGTTTCGCCTCGACATTCTGGTGAAACATTGCGAGAATATGTGAATCGTTTGCAAATTAGCGGAGATAAGCGCCAAGATCTACTTTATTTAACAACTATCTATGAAAAAACGCTTTATGGCTTGAAGGAAATGGAAGAGAAAGCAAAATCGTTATGGCAGCAGACCATTGAGCGATTAATACGCCAAATGAAACCTTGATCATTTCCCCATCATCTGCTAGAATTTTTGACAATATGATACTTTGATAGCAGTAAGCAGGAGAAACGCCACTGCCTCTTTTTTGAATGACAACGTTAAAGACAGGGACATTTGCCCATAGAAGATGTCAGACGATTTCATCTACGGGTATGTGGCCTGTCTTTTTGATGGATTTGGAGAATTTTATTCTTCATACCAAAAAAGAGAAAGGGAGATAATATCTTCAAGGAACGTTTTGGACATGTCTACTGAGTGTACAAGTATACAAGGTTAAGGGAGGATCTTTCCGTGGAAAAGCCGTTGGAATTAGTGGTAGTAATAGACTTTGGGGGGCAATATAACCAATTGATCGCAAGACGTGTACGTGATTTGGGCGTATACAGTGAGTTGATGCCTTTCAATACGCCTGTGGAAAAAATTAAGGAGCTGAATCCAAAAGGGATTATTTTCTCTGGTGGACCAGCTAGTGTATATGAAGAAGGGGCACCACAAATTGACCCAGCGATTTTTGACCTAGGTGTGCCTATCTTGGGTATTTGCTATGGGATGCAATTAATGTCCCAAACATTGAAGGGTAAAGTAGAACGCGCTGGTAAACGTGAATACGGAAAAGCGGAAATACGTCTTGAAAACCAACATGGTTTGTACAGTAACTGGGAATCTTCTGAAGTAGTATGGATGAGCCATACAGATAAAGTAGTAGAACTACCAGAAGGATTCGTTATTGACGCAGTGAGCGACTCTTGCCCGATTGCTGCTATCAGTCATCCAGAGCGCAATCTATATGGTGTGCAGTTCCATCCAGAAGTTCGTCATACCGTAAAAGGACATGAATTTGTAAGTAACTTCTTGTTTAATATTTGCAAATGCACGGGCGACTGGAGCATGACTACATTTATTGAGGACGAAATCAGAGAGATTCGCGAAACCGTTGGAAATAAAAACGTATTGTGTGCATTGAGCGGTGGGGTTGATTCCTCTGTAGTAGCAGCTCTAATTCATCGCGCGATTGGTGATCAATTAACTTGTATGTTTGTTGATCATGGTTTGTTGCGTAAAGGTGAAGCGGAAAGTGTAATGGAAACGTTCGTAGGCAAATTTGATATGAAAGTAATCAAAATTGATGCGCGTGAACGCTTCTTGAACAAATTAAAAGGTGTAACTGATCCAGAACAAAAACGTAAGATCATTGGTAACGAATTCATTTACGTGTTTGATGAAGAGGCTGCTAAGCTTACGGATATGGACTTCCTAGCTCAAGGTACACTTTATACGGACATTGTTGAGAGTGGAACAGCTACGGCTCAAACTATTAAATCTCACCACAATGTAGGCGGTCTACCAGAAGACATGAACTTTAAGCTAATCGAGCCTTTAGATACATTGTTCAAAGATGAAGTACGTAAACTAGGTAAAGAGCTAGGTCTTCCTGATGCAATCGTTTGGAGACAGCCTTTCCCAGGTCCTGGTCTTGGTATTCGTGTTTTAGGTGAGATTACAGAAGATAAGTTAGAAATTGTTCGTGAATCTGATGCTATCTTGCGTGAAGAGATTCAAAAAGCTGGATTGGATCGCGAAATTTGGCAATACTTCACTGCTTTGCCTGACATGAAGAGCGTGGGGGTAATGGGTGATGCTCGTACGTACTCTTACACAGTAGGAATTCGTGCAGTAACTTCCATCGATGGAATGACAGCCGACTGGGCTCGTATTCCATGGGATGTATTGGAGAAAATTTCTGTACGTATTGTTAATGAAGTAGACAATGTAAACCGTATTGTGTACGATGTTACTTCCAAACCACCAGCAACTATTGAGTGGGAATAATAAATACGTATAATTTATGTTAAATTAGTATAAACGTTCGTGTTTTGTATTGACAGCGTGCGATGTTCTTGTTAAACTTTCGTTGTGTGGCTGAAGTTCGAGTTTTTATTCGGATTTTCGACTGATAACGACTTGTTTGGCGGGAATTATCGCACGTTTTTATGTTTTTACCGAATGTTATTTGTCATTATTCGAACAAAACTTGTCTTTTCAGCAAATATTACTTGATACAGGTTACTATTAGGAGGGACAAAGGGTGCGTAAGTATTTTGAGTTTGATCGACATGGCACCACGTATCGTCGAGAGATTATTGCTGGTCTAACAACCTTCTTGGCAATGGCATATATTTTGGCCGTAAATCCAAACATTTTAAGTGGGGCAGGTTTGCCACCAGAACTACAGGCAAAATTCCCTCCGCATGATGCCGTGTTTACTGCTACTGCACTTGCTGCGGCTATTGGTACACTTATCATGGGTGTTGTCGGGAAGTTACCGATAGGTCAAGCACCAGGTATGGGATTGAATGCATTCTTCGCCTTTACAGCAGTTCTGACCATGCAGATTCCTTGGCAACAAGCCTTGGCTGGTGTATTTGTTTCTTGTACCTTGTTCCTGATCTTGTCTTTAACGGGTATTCGTTCGCAGATAATTGATGCGATCCCGCAAAATTTAAAGAATGCTACGACAGCGGGGATCGGTTTGTTTATTGCTTTTATGGGTCTGAAAAATGCAGGTATTATCGTAGATTCTCCAGCTACCATGGTAACAATGGGGCACTTAAGCTTTAAAGAAGGTATGGATGCTGTACAAATTCTTACAGTAAAAAATGCATTATTAGCTGTCTTTGGATTGTTGGTTACGGGGATTTTATTAGCAAGACGCATTCACGCTGGGGTATTTTTCGGAATGTTGATTACAGCGGTTGCGGGGATGATTTTTGGAGTGGTAGAACTACCTACACAAGTGATATCTTCTCCTCCTAGTTTGGCTCCGACTCTTGGCGTTGCCTTACCTTATCTATTAGACCCAAGTGTTATTTTTTCTCAAGGCATGTTCATTGTTGTTTTCACATTCCTATTTGTGGATTTCTTTGATACAACGGGTACATTGCTTGGAGTATGTAATCAAGCAGGATTGTTAAAAGACGGTAAACTGGAGCGTCCTGGATCAGCGCTTGCTTCTGATGCTGTTGCTGGTATGGCTGGTGCGCTGTTAGGTACTTCTACAACAACAAGCTATATTGAATCTACAGCAGGTGTTGCTGCAGGCGGTAGAACTGGTTTTACAGCGGTTGTCATTGGATTTATGTTCCTGCTGTCGCTGTTCTTCTTCCCACTGCTGGCTGTTATTACTCCCGCTGTTACAGCACCCGCTTTGATTATTGTTGGTGTGTTGATGGCTAGTAGCTTGCGTAACATTGAATGGGATAAATTAGAAGAATCCTTGCCAGCCTTCCTTACGATGCTGATGATGCCTCTATCTTCTAGCATTGCAGCTGGTATTGCTTGTGGATTCATTTTCTATCCAGTCACAAAAGCATTTAAAGGTCAAGCACGTGAAGTACACCCAGCAATGTATGTACTATTCGTCGTTTTTCTGGTTTACTTCATTTGGTTCCGTGAATAGGTTGTTTTTGGAATATCACTAGATTATCACCATGAAAAGGTCATCTTGATCTGTCTTCTTTTGAGACAGGTCAGAAGGCTTTTTCTTTTTATATATGATAGTAAGGTAAAGGGGAATGAAAATCTAATATTGAAACTAAAATGTTCGTGTTTTATTGACGTTTTATGTTTTATTTTGTTAAACTGAACCTGGAATGATATGAAAGACGGAAAATAACGAAAATGGAAGATCAAGGGGGAAGTTGCGTGGTTGCACCGGTTGTGGGAGTTATCATGGGAAGTACTTCTGATTGGGAAACGATGAAAGAAGCCTGCCAAATTCTAGAGGAGATACGAATTCCGTATGAAAAGCAGGTAGTTTCTGCTCATCGAACGCCTGATCTCATGTTTGAGTATGCTGAGACCGCTAAAGAAAGAGGTCTGAAGGTGATTATTGCTGGAGCAGGTGGAGCGGCTCATCTTCCGGGCATGATAGCGGCTAAGACAATTCTTCCTGTCATCGGTGTACCAGTGAAATCAGCTGCTTTAAACGGGTTAGATTCTCTGTTGTCTATCGTGCAGATGCCGGGTGGTGTTCCGGTTGCTACCGTAGCAATTGGTAAGGCTGGGGCTACGAATGCTGGTTTGTTAGCCGCCCAAATCATTGGGACGTATGACGAAAAGATAAGTCAGCGCTTAACAGAACGAAGAGAAGCAACTCGAAAAAAGGTTATGGAAGAGAGCGATTTGCCTCATGAATAAAAAAAAGCAGATCAAACCAGGAGGTACCATTGGTCTATTAGGCGGGGGACAACTAGGGAGAATGATTGCACTTGCTGGAAGAGCAATGGGGTATCGGTTTGTGGTGCTGGATCCTACAGAAGATTCACCATGCGGTCAAGTCAGCGATCAGCAGATAGTTGCCAGCTACGACGATCAACAGGCGGCTCGACAATTGGCACGGCTCAGTGATGTGATTACGTATGAATTTGAGAATGTAGATGCTGGTGTAGCAGCGATTTTAGAAAAGGAAGCTTTTGTTCCACAAGGAAGTAAGCTACTAAGCATCACACAACATCGCATTCGTGAAAAGACTGCGATTCAAGCATGTGGCTTGCCCGTAGCGCCATTTAGGGTTGTAGCTTCAGCAGAAGAGGTGAGAGCGGCTGCTGTGGAGTTAGGCTTGCCTGCTGTTATGAAAACAGCAACAGGAGGCTACGACGGAAAGGGACAATGGGTATTACGCTCGCTTGAAGAAATAGAAGAAGCGTTTGCGTGTCTTGCTAAAGCTAAGACTGAGCTAATCGTAGAAAAGTTTGTTCCCTTTACTAAGGAGCTATCTGTAATAGTAGCTCGTAATTTATCAGGGGAAGTCGCTGCCTTTCCTATAGCTGAAAATATTCATCTAGAAAACATTTTGCACCAAAGTATTGTTCCAGCTCGGATTGAGATAGAGATTCAACAGCGAGCAGAGAGATTGGCCATTACGTTGGCAGAAAAGCTAGAAATGGTTGGGTTACTTGCTGTGGAAATGTTTCTTACGGAAGATGGGGAGCTTTATATAAATGAAATGGCTCCGCGGCCGCACAATTCTGGTCATTATACAATGGATGCCTGTTTGACCTCGCAATTTGAGCAGCACGTTCGAGCGATCAGTAACTTACCACTTGGATCTACGAAGTTGCTTAGTCCGGTCGTTATGGTTAATATTTTAGGTGGGCATGTCGCACCTTTACTCAAAAAGATAGATCAACTACCCAAGAAAGCTAAATTGCATTTGTACGGGAAACAAGAGGCAAAAGAAAAACGCAAAATGGGTCATATAAATCTTGTTTCCGAATCCGTAGAAGAAGCACTACAGCAGGCAGATAAACTTGGAATATGGTCAATAAATGGAGGAATGAAGTAATGATTGAACGTTATACAAGGCCAGAAATGCGCGAAATCTGGACAGAAGAAAATAAATATAAGGCATGGTTGGAAGTAGAAATTCTAGCTTGTGAAGCATGGGCGGAGTTAGGCGTTATTCCAAAAGAGGATGTTGAAAAGCTATGGAAGAATGCTAGTTTTGATGTAAACCGTATCTATGAAATAGAACAAGAGACGCGTCATGACGTGGTAGCTTTTACGCGTGCCGTATCGGAAACTATGGAGGGCGATGAAAAAAAATGGGTACACTATGGCTTAACATCTACTGATGTAGTAGATACAGCACTTGGTTACCTTATTCGCCAAGCAAACGAAATTATTGAAAAGGATATTGTTGATTTTATTGAAGTCTTAAAGGAGAAGGCTATTGAACATAAAAATACGGTCATGATGGGTCGGACACATGGTGTGCATGCTGAGCCAACTACTTTTGGTCTGAAAGTAGCACTATGGTATGAAGAGATGAAACGTAACCTGGCAAGATTCCGTTCTGCACGTGTAGAAGTGGAAGCGGGTAAAATGTCAGGGGCAGTTGGGACGTATGCTAACATTGATCCATATGTAGAGCAACATGTATGTAAAAAGCTTGGTCTGACAGCGGCTCCTATCTCGACACAAACGTTGCAACGTGATCGTCATGCAGAGTACATGGCTACGCTTGCGTTGATCGCTACTTCTTTGGACAAATTTGCTACTGAAATCCGGGGATTACAAAAGAGTGAGATTCGGGAAGTGGAAGAGGCATTTGCAAAAGGGCAGAAGGGTTCGTCGGCGATGCCACATAAACGTAACCCGATTGGTTCTGAGAATATCTCTGGTCTTTCACGTGTTATCCGTGGTCATATGATGTCTGCTTATGAGAATGTACCACTTTGGCATGAGCGCGATATCTCGCATTCTTCTGTAGAACGTGTTATTTTACCGGATGCGACACAGCTGCTTAACTATATGTTGCGTCGCTTCATGAACATCGTGAAGAACCTAACGGTGTTCCCTGAGAACATGAAGCGCAACATGGAGCGTACGTTTGGACTGATTTATTCTCAACAAGTGCTACTCAAATTAATTGATAAAGGCTTGAGCCGTGAAAAAGCATATGACACCGTACAACCACGTGCGATGCAAGCATGGGAAGAGCAACGTTCATTTAAAGAGATTATCAGCGAGGATGAAACAGTGAAGCAATTGCTGACCTCAGAAGAGCTAGAAGCTTGCTTCGACTATCGTTATCATTTAAAGCATGTGGATACTATTTTTGTGCGTTTGGGATTAGTTGAGGGTAAGTGAATGAAAAATTAGTTTTGCCCGCTTGATAGGTAATATAGGCAGTATAGGGGCTCTGCCCCTATACTCCTTTTTTTAATCTGAGAACATAATAAAAAAAGGAGCGCTCCCGCTCCAAAACTTGTATTTTGTATCATTTCAGGAATGTGTTTTTTCTTGGTGAATAATTGAAATGAAACATGTATTAGAAACCTAATTCCTGAATGTTGTTTACCTTTAAACCTTGACTAACCCCGTTAGCAGTTTTTAACTTATCGTTATTTTTAATAAATTTCCCTTGATAGACTCCTTTAATTACATAGGCATTTTCAGCAACTGGTCCTTCATACTTTTCTAAGAAGACAATAGCTGTGTCTTTTTCTTTTAATACTTCATTTCCTTCGAAAGTATATTCTACACCATCTTTAAATCCTCCAGTTTCGAGAATCTCTAAAGTGTCTCCTTCTTTGAAGTCCCCTTTGTAAACCTTTTGTAATTTACTTTCACTAAGGGTAAATATCACATTACGGTATTCAAAACCTTCATCTTTCATTATTTCGACTTCTGCAATTACTTCAGAACTTTCTTTCAGATCATCAATACTATCAAAATTCTCTTGAACATCACCACTAAGGTTAACCACTTTCTTGCTAGTATTAGTAGTTACTTGAGAAATTTTATGTGATTGGTTAGATTGAGCTGTTTCTGTATGATTTGAACTATATAGCAGATATCCACCCGAAAATAATATGGCTGTTGTAATGAAGGGAAGAATAATTTTTCTTTTATCCATCAAAATTTCATTCCTCTCAAACTTTTATTGTAATAAAGTCTGTTACTTATAAATAGATTTAATACCAGCTATGTCATCAGAACCTGGCTCGTTTACTTTTCTGCCACCAGCACTTGTGCACATTATTTGTTTTTTATTAGTTACATGGTCTAATCCAAGGACATGACCCAATTCATGACCTAAAACACCTTGAATATCAAAAGCGCTCATACTATCCATATAGTAAGAGTTTGGATTAATAGAAGCTGTCTGAATGTAATAAGATCCCTTATAAGGAGTCACAGATGTTTCTGCGTTCCAACCCGTTTTACCATAGTTCTCCTCACCATATATGAAGGTTCTACTCTTTTTTGTATCTTTCCCGAATGCAATATATTTTTCTACAGCATTATTCCATGATGAGAGAGCACCTTTAAGACCATCTACATAGTCAGATCCTAAATCATTGGCATAATTGTATCTAACTAGATCACTTTCCCACTCATATCCTGTGGTTTCGTAAGCAAAGGCTGTATTTGCAATAGTTAAACTAACCAATAGAACTAGAGATCCAAATGTAATTTTATGAATGTTCACAGTTAAATATCCTCCTACGATCTTGTAATTAACTTTGGAAAATCTAACTTAATACAATTTTAAAATATTAAAACCCCCTAATCCTTTTTCAAGACATCATGAATTAATGAATTTTTATTTATAGAATAACCGTTTAAATAAATATATGTAAATTTCAAAATATACACATATTATAAAATACAATAAATTGAATAACAAGATTTTTTTGTAAAAACATCTCTCATCGGTAAACTTGATTAATCTTTTATGGGAGTTATCATAGAAAGCCTGTTTATTAACACATTCTATGAAAGTCTATTGGTCAGAAAAATCTAGCTATGGAAGTTCTTTAAAAAATACTTTCCATGTAATCACTTTCCAGTGGATATAACATGCAAAATGGCGTGTAAAAACTGATGTCAGTTTACACGCCATTTTGCATGTTATATATCTATTAAGCTTGTCATTACACCAAATTCTCAGGATTCAATCCTTTTAGTTCTGGCAAGACGAATATACCATCTTTACGGATCAATACATCATCGAACCAGATTTCGCCGCCACCATATTCAGGACGTTGGATTTGCACCAAATCCCAGTGGATAGAAGAGCGGTTACCATTGTCAGCGATATCGTAGGCATTACCAGGTGTAAAGTGGAAGCTTCCTGCGATTTTTTCATCGAATAAGATGTCGCCCATTGGCTGTAAGATATGCGGGTTAAATCCAATTGCAAATTCACCGATATAACGGGCACCTTCATCTGTATCTAAAATCGTATTTAGCAATGCTGTATTACTACTTGTAGCTTCAACAATTTTACCTTCTTTAAACGTAAGCTTCACGTCTGTAAAGGTTGTACTATGGTAGTTGGTTTTTGCATTGTAATAGACAGTACCTTCTACGGAATCACGCACAGGAGAAGTGTAGCACTCGCCATCAGGAATATTTGCTTTACCATCGCATTTGATAGTTGGTATTCCTTTAATAGAGAATCGTAGATCAGTTTGTGGACCTACAATGCGTACACGATCTGTTTTGTTCATCAATTCAACTAGCGGGTCCATTGCTTTAGACATTTTGGCATAGTCCAGGTTGCAGACTGAGAAGTAGAAGTCTTCAAAACCTTCTAAGCTCATATTAGCAGCTTGTGCCATTGCTTTGTTTGGATAACGAAGCACGACCCAACGTTTGTTAGGAACACGCTCTTTGAGATGAACGGTACTGTAATATACACGAGAATAAAGCCCCATTTTTTCTTCTGGAATATCAGAGTACTCGTTTACATTTTCATAGGCGCGCACTCCAATGTACGCGTCCATATCTTCCATGCGAGCTAGTTCATGTTTAGCAAAGAGCGCCATGTGTTCTTCGCTAGAGCCCATAATCATGGAGCGCATGATTTCCTGATCTTTTACAGTGACAACAGGAAGAGCCCCTACTGCAAAAGCTTCACGAACCAGTGCTTTTACCAAAGCGGGTTGTAACCCGATATTTTCGATTAAGACTTTTTCCCCTTTTTGTAAATTCAGAGAGTAGTGTATTAATCGGCTTGCAAGTTCATTAATGCGTGAATCCATGCTTCAACACCTCTTTGTATAATATGTATGACATGAATATATAATCAAAGATGAGTCATTCCTAGAAGCAAGCCTCATAGATGTGAAGGACGTCATCAACTGATAACGCTCTTGTACTTGGAATGTGGTCTACGCCCCCACCGGTACGAATCGCTTCGTGAGCCAGACGTGGCAGATCCTCACGAGAAATACCAAAGTCGGACAGGCGCTGAGTAATTCCCATCTGTTGATACCAATTAGCAACGGATTGAATGGTAGCTTGTGCGGCCTCGTGATCAGATTCGGCTGTCACTTGGAAACACTGACGTCCTAAGCGTGCCAGTCTCTCAGGGCGATCTATCGCTACAAACTGTTCGAAATATGGCAAGGAGAGGATAGCAAGTCCACGACCATGGGAGATATCGAAATGTCCGCTTAAAGAATGTTCGATCTTGTGTAGTGGATACCCTGCATTTCTGCCCGCACGTGCAAACGGGGAAATACCAAGCGTGCTTGCCCACAATAACGTGGAGCGCGCTTCTTCGTTATGGGGTTCATCTATAGCAACAGTTGAATACTGAACGACTAAACGAATTAATGCTTCTGTGACACCATCTTGTACATGAGCGTTATTAGGACCGACCAAATACTCTTCAAATAAATGCGAAAAGATATCTGCGGAAGACTCAGCTGTAACCCGCGCCGGCACCGTGTAGGTTAGAGATGGATCAAGGATAGCTACTTTAGGAAATAGGGCTGGGCCTGAGAAGGAGCTTTTTTCATGGGTCTCCCAATGAGTTAGCACGGTGATATTGTTAGCTTCAGAACCTGTAGCAGCTACTGTGGGAATCGTCATTAATGGCAAAGCTTCAATTACAGGGACCAGTTCTTTTGCTGTGTTCTGAGGATTACCACGCAAATATTCATAACTAGATCGACCCGACAGAGCTACGGTAGCGATTGCTTTAGCTGCATCCATGACAGAACCTCCACCAAGCGCAATGACAAAATCACATTTCGTTTCGCGGGCAAGCTGTCCACCGCGGTCTACCGTGCAAGTGCGTGGATTTGGTTCCACCTGATCAAATAATTGGTAAGGTAGCTTTGCATCTTGTAGTAACTTTTCTACCTTTGTTAATAGTCCTGTTGTTTTGGCTGATTGTCCGCCTGTTACCAACAAAGCTTTTGTTCCCAATGCTCGTGCCTCTGTACCAACACGCGCAAGCTCACCAACTCCGAAGTAGATGTGAGTAGGAAATTGAACCTGGAAAGGGTACATGGTACCATCGCCTCTTTTCATTAGAAAACAGTTTCGTGTCCGAAAGAAAATCCGAACATAAATCGTGTCTATATTGTACCACAATGGCTTTTTTGCAATCGAAGAAGAAGTGTAATCATTAAAATACGAACAATTGTCGAATATATACTGTATAATATTCGTTGATTATCCGTTTAATTTATGTTTTAATCAAAGTGAAGATGATTTGTTGACTAAAACACGCATAAAGCTTGTAGCGGGAGGAGAATTTTTCTTGGAAAAGCGCGAGCAGCTATATGAAGGAAAAGCAAAGCAGGTTTATCTTACTTCAGAACCAGATGTGTATTGGGTGGCTTACAAGGATGACGCCACTGCCTTTAATGGCGAGAAGAAGGGGACAATTTTTAATAAGGGTAGATGGAATAATCAGATTAGCGCGATTTTGTTTAAGGCGTTAACTGAAAAAGGCATTGCCAATCATTTTATCCGCCTGTTATCTGAAACGGAGCAATTGGTTAAAAAGGTCGACATTATCCCGTTAGAAGTGGTTGTGCGTAACATTGCTGCCGGGTCCTTAGCCAAGCGTTTGGGTTGGGCTGAGGGCGTAGAATTAGATGAACCCATCATAGAATTTTATTACAAAAGTGATGAACTGGGAGATCCGCTCATTAACAACGATCACATTGCCATTTTAAAAATTGCCACAGAACAAGAAGTAGCGGTAATTCGAGATACGGCTTTGCAAGTGAATGATTTTTTACAAGCATATATGCGTGCAAGAGATGTGCTTGTCGTTGATTTTAAATTAGAATTCGGTCGTACATCGGATGGAGAGGTACTGTTAGCAGACGAGATATCGCCGGATACCTGCCGTTTCTGGGATGCAGAGACGATGGAAAAGCTGGACAAGGATCGTTTTCGCCGTAACTTAGGAAACGTAGAAGAGGCCTATCAAGAAATGCTGAAACGATTGGGAGGAGAAGTTCATGTGTAAAGCTGTTATCTATGTCACCTTGCGTGAGAGCGTACTGGACCCTCAAGGTCATGCGGTACAGGGAGCTCTTCACACATTAGGCTTTCAACAAGTAAAAGATGCTCGCATCGGAAAATATATCGAATTAACGCTAGATACAAAAGATCGACAAGTAGCTGAAGAGCAAGTGAAAGAAATGTGCGAAAAGCTGTTGGCTAATACCGTCATTGAAGAATACCGCTACGAGCTAGTAGAACTGGTGGAGGGATAAGATGAGAGTAGCTGTTATCGTATTTCCCGGTTCCAATGCAGATGTGGATATGTATAACGCCGTAGAAGATTGCATGCAGGTGCCTGTTGATTACGTGTGGCACTCAGAAACAGATTTGTCAGCTTACGACGTAATTCTTTTACCAGGAGGATTCTCCTACGGGGATTACTTGCGCTGTGGTGCAGTAGCTCGTTTCTCCCCGGTTATGGAGCAAGTGGTCAAAGCGGCACAGGAAGGTAAATTAATTATGGGGGTATGCAACGGTTTTCAAATCCTGCTAGAAACAGGATTGTTACCGGGAGCTATGTTGCGTAATACGTCACTTACTTATCGCTGTAAATTGTCCACATTACGTGTGGAAAATAATCAGACTCCTTTTACAAACGCGTTTGCCAAAGGGGAACGAATTGAAATCCCGATTGCTCACGGAGAGGGTAACTATTTCTGTGAGGAGAAAACGTTACGAAACATGCAACAGAACGGACAGATTGTATTTCGCTACGATGGAGAGAATCCAAACGGCTCCTTGGATGATATTGCAGGGATTACGAATGAACGCGGAAATGTACTTGGCATGATGCCACATCCAGAACGTGCCGTGCATAGCTGGATGACATCAGCCGACGGTCGTACCATGTTTACCTCAATTCTGACTGCCTGGAGGGAAAAAAACGGTGTCACAACTTACGCATAACGAACCATCAGCTACCCGTATTGCAGAAGAGCGTCTATACCGTGAACTAGGTTTAACCGATGGAGAATATCAAAGCGTCGTCCGCTTGCTAGAGAGACAGCCGAACTGGACAGAGATTGGTCTGTATAGCGTAATGTGGTCTGAGCATTGTTCTTATAAAAATTCCAAACCGGTGCTTCGCCGTTTTCCGACCAAAGGCCCACGTGTATTGCAGGGACCAGGTGAAGGTGCGGGTATTGTTGATATCGGTGATAATCAAGCCGTTGTTTTTAAAATCGAGAGTCATAATCATCCATCAGCTATTGAGCCTTATCAAGGGGCAGCAACGGGTGTAGGTGGTATTATTCGAGACGTATTCTCGATGGGAGCTCGTCCGGTAGCGTTGTTGAACTCCTTACGTTTCGGGGAATTAAAAACACCTCGGGTTACTTATTTGTTTAAAAATGTTGTGGCTGGAATCGCAGGTTACGGAAACTGTATTGGAATTCCTACTGTAGGGGGCGAGATCAGTTTTGATCCGACCTATGAAGGTAATCCACTTGTAAATGCCATGTGTGTGGGATTGATTGATCATGACAAGATTCAAAAAGGTGTAGCTAAAGGAATTGGTAACCCTGTCATTTATGTGGGAGCGAGCACTGGTCGAGATGGCATTCATGGAGCTACATTTGCATCGGAAGAGCTGAGTGAAGAGTCAGAGAAAAAACGTCCTGCCGTGCAAGTTGGCGATCCTTTTATGGAAAAATTGTTATTAGAAGCATGCTTAGAGTTAATTGAGACAGGTGCGGTAACAGGCATTCAAGATATGGGAGCAGCGGGACTTACCTCATCGAGCGCAGAAATGGCTTCCAAAGCGGGTAACGGGATTGAAATGAATTTAGATTTAGTACCTCAACGTGAAAAAGGCATGAGTGCTTATGAAATGATGCTGTCTGAATCACAAGAGCGCATGTTGGTAGTAGTAGAAAAAGGCAGAGAATCAGAAGTTCAGGCCATTTTTGAAAAATGGGGTCTCTATTCCGCAGAAATTGGGCGTGTAACTGATGATGGCATGTTGCGCTTGCTGCATCATGGGGAATTAGTTGCAAATGTTCCAGTAGATAGCTTGGCAGAAGATGCACCTGTATATCATAAGCCATCAAAGGTACCTGCTTATTATGAACAGAATGCAAATGTAGATTCTACAGACTTGGATATTCCTGCTGATCTAAATCAGACACTTGTTGAATTGCTGTCACAGCCGACGATTGCCAACAAAGCGTGGGTATATGAACAATATGATCACATTGTTCGTGCTTCAACTGCTGTAACACCAGGTTCTGACGCGGCGGTCGTGATGATTCGCGGAACTCGTAAGGCTTTGGCTATGAGTACGGATTGCAATGGCCGGTATGTTTACCTTGACCCAGAAGTTGGTGGAGCAATAGCGGTTGCCGAGTCTGCACGTAATGTGGTTTGTTCGGGAGCTGAGCCATTAGCTATCACTGATTGTTTGAACTTTGGGAATCCAGAAAAACCAGAGGTCTTCTGGCAATTTGAAAAAGCGGTAGACGGTATGAGTGCTGCCTGTAACGCACTGTCTACACCTGTTATTGGGGGAAATGTTTCGCTCTATAACGAACGTAGTGGTGAGGCAATTTATCCAACACCGGTAGTAGGAATGGTTGGTCTCATTACGGATGTGGACCATATTACGACACAAGATTTTAAACAAGAGGGAGACATCATTCTGTTGATAGGAGAAACTTGTGCAGAAGTAGGTGGATCTGAGTATCAAAAGCTACTGACAGGTACAATCTCTGGTCGTCCTCCACAAATTAATTTGGAAAAAGAAGCAAGTGTTCAAAAAGTAGTTCTGTCTGCGATTCGCGCAGGATATGTACAATCGGCTCATGACTTGGCAGAGGGTGGATTGGCTGTAGCTATTGCTGAGAGTTGTTTTGGGAAAGCGATTGGCGCAACGATTGAACTATCTGATGACTTACGTGCTGATCTAGCACTATTTAGTGAGTCACAATCACGTATTCTAGTAAGTACAACTCAAGACCATGTTAACCAGATTAAACGGTTAGCAGAAGAACAGGGAGTAGCCTGCCAAGTACTTGGTACAACAGGATTGGATCAATTGGTTATCACACATCAAGGCAAAGAAATCGTGAACGCACCACTTACTCGCCTAAAATCAGCATGGAAGGATGCGATACCATGTTTGATCCAATAATCTGGGATAAGCTAAATGAAGAGTGCGGTGTTTTTGGAATATACAATCACAAGGAGGCAGCCCCGCTTACATATATGGGGCTGCATGCTCTCCAGCACCGTGGCCAGGAAAGCGCTGGGATTTGTTCCTCTGATGGAGAAAAATGGTATAAGCATCGTGGGATGGGATTGGTAAGTGAAGCATTTGGCAAAGGAGAACTAGCTAAGTTTCAAGGGCATCTAGCCATTGGACACACACGTTATACTACACAAGGATCAAGTAAGATTGAGAATGCACAACCGCTGTTTTTTAATTATGCACAAGGTAGTATGGCAGTAGCTCACAATGGGAATCTAGTAAACGCAGGTGTTATCCGCAAAGAGCTGGAGAAAAAAGGCTCTATTTTTCAAACAACCAGCGATACAGAAGTGATTGCGCATCTTATTGCCCGTTCATCGAAAAAGGATTTACCTTCCGCTGTCAAGGAAGCCTTGCAAGAGATTAAAGGTGCATATGCCCTCTTGGTAATGAACGAGGACCAGTTAATCGTGGCACTTGATCCGAATGGATTACGACCACTATCGCTTGGCACATTGGGGGATGCAATCGTGGTTGCTTCAGAAACCTGTGCCTTTGATATCGTGGGAGGTTCTTACTGGCGTGAGATCGAACCAGGTGAGTTATTGGTTATTGATCAGCATGGTATCCAATCCCACCGATTTGCACCGAAAATAAATCGTACGCTTTGTACTTTTGAATATATTTACTTTGCTCGACCGGATAGCGACATTGATGGTATTAATGTACACATGGCTCGTAAACGACTAGGAATACAATTGGCTTATGAAGCGCCAGCAGAAGGCGATGTAGTAATTGGTGTGCCAGATTCAAGTACGTCAGCAGCGATTGGTTTTGCTGAAGCGACAGGTATTCCATATGAGATTGGTTTTATTAAAAACCGATATGTTGGTCGCACCTTCATTCAGCCTTCTCAAGAATTGCGCGAGCGCGGAGTACACATGAAACTGTCGGTAGTTCGCAAAGTTGTAGAAGGTAAGCGTGTGATCATGATTGATGATTCAATCGTGCGAGGAACGACTAGTAGCCGCATTGTACAAATGCTACGAGATGCGGGAGCTACTGAAGTACATGTTCGAATCAGTTCTCCACCAGTGAAAAATCCGTGTTTTTATGGAATCGATACATCATCTTTTGATGAATTAATCGCTTCTAATAAATCGGTTGAAGAGATTCGTAGCTACATTGGTGCTGATTCTCTTATCTTCATGACACCACAAGGCATGATTGATGCAATTGGGCGTATAGACAGTAATAACGCACCAGATCGAGGGCACTGTCTGGCTTGCTTTACAGGGAATTACCCGACAGAGGTTAACTTTGAAGAAGCCTTACCAATCACGAAATGCTAGAAGGGAGCGATTGCAGATGAGTCAAGCATATAAAGAAGCTGGTGTCGACATCGCTGCCGGTAATGAAGCGGTTGAGCGAATGAAAAAGCATGTTACACGTACGCTTCGACCTGAAGTGATGAGTGGACTAGGTGGATTTGGTGCCTTGTTTCGCTTAAATGTAGCAGAGTACAAACAGCCCGTGCTCGTATCTGGAACTGATGGAGTTGGGACTAAGTTAAAGCTCGCTTTTCATATGGATCAACATGATACAATCGGTGTTGATGCAGTAGCAATGTGTGTCAATGATGTTGTGGTGCAGGGTGCAGAGCCTTTATTTTTCCTGGATTATGTTGCGTGTGACAAGGTAATCCCTACTAAGATGGAATCCATTATTAAGGGGATTGCGGACGGCTGTGAGCAAGCAGGCTGTGCCCTTATTGGTGGCGAAACGGCAGAAATGCCTGGTATGTATGCAGATGGCGAGTATGATATCGCGGGCTTTACGGTAGGTGTTGTTGAGGAATCGAAAATGATTGACGGCAGTAAGATCCAAGCGGGAGACGTTCTGATCGGTATTTCTTCTAGTGGTGTTCACAGCAATGGATTTTCTTTGGTACGAAAAGTATTGTTGCAAGATGCTGGCTTCTCTTTGCATGAACATGTAGAAGGCCTTGAAAAAAAGCTGGGTGAAGAATTACTCACTCCCACAAAGATTTATGTCAAACCGATTATATCCTTGTTAAAACAGATAGAAGTAAAAGGAATGGCACATATTACAGGGGGTGGATTCACGGAGAACATTCCGCGGATGCTTCCTGAGGGGATGCAAGCTTCTATTACGTTAGGCAGTTGGCCTGTATTACCGATTTTCGAATTGATTGAAAAGACAGGAAATATCAGTCAGCAGGATATGTTCCTTACCTTTAACATGGGGATTGGAATGGTGCTTGCAGTGGCTAAGAAAGATGCTAGGAACGTATTAGAAATGCTCCAGGTGGCAGGAGAAAAAGCCTACCCGATTGGTGTTGTGCAACAAGGAGATCGAGGGGTTGTGTATGTGGAGGAGGCGCACCGATGAGGATAGCGGTGTTTGCTTCGGGGAGTGGTTCTAATTTTGAAACAATCGTGCAAGCAACTCGAGATGGACGTCTTCCTTCATTAGAGGTAGCCTTGCTAGTGTGCGATCAGGCTAAAGCATATGCGATTGAGCGAGCAGAGCGTTTAGGAATCCCTGTTTTCTTGTTTTCAGCCAAAGAGTATTCGTCTAAGGATGCATTTGAACAAGAGATTCTAGCTCAATTGAAGCACCTAAAAATTGATTTTATTGTACTAGCTGGTTACATGCGCTTGATAGGGAACGTGTTGCTTACAGGTTATCAGGGTCGCATGATTAACCTGCATCCATCTCTATTACCAGCATTCCCAGGTAAAAACGCTATTAGGCAAGCTTGGGAGTATGGGGTAAAAGTGATGGGCGTTACTGTTCATTATGTGGATGAAGGGATGGACACAGGTCCCATCATTGACCAGGAAGTCGTCTTTGTTCATGAGAAAGATACGAAAGAGAGCTTGGAACAAAAGATACACGCAGTAGAGCACCAGCTGTTAATTCGTGTACTACAACATATTAGCAAAACAGCACAGATAGATGTGGAAGGCAACGGACATCTAATCTAGCTAGCGGAGCATCTCGGTATGTCAACATATTTATAGCGTTCTCCTTCAGAATGGAGGAAGCGCTTTTTTGCATTAACCTCGTATAGTGTTGTTTTTAGCAACACCTAAACAAGCCACTCAAAAGATTCTTTTCACGAGTTTCCCACTCACCAACTGCTTGCTTTTTTCATACGATAAAGCAAGTGGGCACGCACACAAGGAGGCGAACGACTGAAAATGGCGGATATCGTATCCAATTTGCTGAGCAAGCTTAGTGAGCGAACAGGCAGAGAGTGGAGCATTCATGACATATATCGTTTGGCGCAAAAGCTACCTGAAGTAAATAGTCAAAATATAAATTCAGTGCTAAATGAGATATCTGACATGGGCTTGAACGTGTCCCAAGAGGCACGGGATCAGGTCATGAATAAGGTGAAAAACAAGGATTATACGGGAATTAAAAATCAAGTGCTACAACAACCTGTGGAAGAAGAACCTGCTGAATGTAGTAGACCTAACAAAACAAACAAAACGAGTAAAAAAAGTAAAACAGGCAAAGTGAATAAAACGAGTAAAAAAAGTAAAACAGGCAAAGTGAATAAAGCGAGTAAAAAAAACAAAGGGGGGCTGTTAAGGTTTCTTTGCATAAAAGTGGAAGGGAAAGGTCAGGTAGCCTCTATAATAGTATAAAAAGGCTAAGTAGCAAAAAGCGAAAAAAGAAGCGTGTCTAACATAAGAAAACCGTACAGCCCACTTTAGGGGAGGTACGGTTTATTCATAGAAATAAGGGACCTATAACGTATCCATTACCTCAGATAGGTTCTCTGCTGAATGTGCTACATGAGAAACAGCCTGATTCATTTCTTCAATTACGCGTGAAAAAGTGACAAGCTCTTGTTCAATGAGATTACTACGTTCCTTGCTGATACTAACAGCTTTTTGGATGTTAGCAAAAAAGCAGGTAATTTCGCTCATCGAAGACGTAGAGGAAGTAATCAATTCTTCTACACGGTCGAGTAGCGAAGAAACTCTGGATGTTTGATTATTTGTTTTTTCAATTAATTGAGTCACACCAGAGACGGACTTTTTTGTTTGCTCAGCAAGTTTACGCACTTCATCTGCAACTACGGCGAAGCCTCTCCCTTGTTCACCAGCACGAGCTGCCTCGATGGCTGCGTTTAAAGCAAGGAGGTTGGTTTGTTCAGCAATACCAGTTACTACACTGACGATTCCACGAATCTGATTTGAGGTATCTTCTAGCGATTTCATTTCAACTGAGATTTCTTGCATACTAGACTGAAGCTGGTCAAATTGATGAACTTGCTCGTCAAGCTTGTCAGTACCCTCTACAGACAAGTTTTGTGCCTCGTTGGAGGAAGCTGTCCCTTTTTTGGCGTGAACTACGAATTCACCAGCTTGAGCACTTAGCTCTTGGATAGCAGCACTGGTTTCTTCAGAGATAGCAGCTAGCTCCTGAGCAGATTGGTTGACTTTTTCACGAACAATTACTTTTTTGTCCTCTTCTAAACCACGTAGACGGTTTATTTCATCTTGGTAAGCTTCCAATACAATTTGTTGCTCAATATTTAACAATTTAGTAATCGCTATTACGGATTGATGATAATCAGATTTACTTTCCAAATGAGTGTCTAATATATTGAACAACGAGATTGATAAATCTTGAAAAGCGCATAGATACCATTTCGGTAAAAGACCGATTTTTACGTGAGCTAAGGCAATTCTCTTACGTTGTTGTATGAAATTTTCATCAATGATACCGTTAAACAATTGTAAAATATGAGTACGCAGTGTTGATTTTAAGCGGTCAATGGAACTGTGGCGTTCGATGATGACTATCAAGGAAGGTTCGTGATTCAGATTTTTATAAAATTGATTAACCATTTCATCAATGTGCTGTTCGATAAGTGGCTGGAGACATCGGGCAATGCGAAGATCAGTTTCGGAAAGTTGAATCATTTCCAATTGTTTCATGACATCGGAATGTTTTGACACGGTTAGAGATACATGTTCAGCTTGCGCGCGCTCATCTAGTGAGAACGCTTTCTTATTATGGCTAGAACCAAAAAATGCGGAAAAAGGCTTTGCACACATGAAATACCCCCCGGAATAATGAGACAGCAGTTTTTGATTTGATTGTCCGTTGCAATCTCTTTTTATTGTAATACACATATTGTAAAATAGGTGACTCCTATCATGCTGATTTTTAGAAGTACCTATATAAAAAGAACATATTCCCTAGTTATATCGGTACCTTTTTTGTAAAAAGTAAGGTGTTTATACAGTTTCAGTATTTTTTTTGATAATAAGAATGTCAAGTAGTCGTGAGGTGAGAATAGTGAACTCATTTTGGCGATTTGTAACTTCCTATTTTGTTGCCACACTGATATGGATGCTGATGTGGAATAAAGCTGGGGGAATGATACCTTCTATTCAAGTGGCCTGGTTTACCATCGGTGTTGTAGGTGGGGCTATTTTTATCATGAATGTAAAAAACACATATCCAAGAAACCAACGAATCCTTTATCTGTTTCTCGGATGGCTGAGTATTTATGCAACCATTCATCTGTTTGAATGGAAAACAAAGGCGATAACAATGATCTTCTGATGGTAAGAAAAAACCTGTTAGCATTTTTTTGACTCCTTATCATGTTTCTCCTTTAAAAGGGCAAGGAAGGCTAGTAAAGAACTAATAATGGAAAGTACAGCAGCCCAAATAGCTAAATCTTCTGATGAAATATCAAGACCTTCCAGTAAATCAAACGTAATTGCCATAACACTTCCCCCTCTCTGTTAACCTTAATCAGTTTATGTTTGGATACAACATGGGGGACTAGGCATGTATACGCGGTGTTTGTCACGATTTAGGGTAACGAGATTGGGCCATATCATGAATAAGAGATGATTTATACACATAACTTCCCGTGACGGGTTGTTGAGCAGCTTGGTACATGCTATAAGCAACCTCTTCAGCAGGAATGGCACGATAGGTAGTCAAGGGACCTATCAAAAAGGGGGAGAGCAAGGGAAAAAGCTTGCTTGCCCAATGTTCGGCAAATCGATGTTCATGACGGTTACCTAGGAGTAAGGAGGGGCGAAAGAACAAGGTAGTAGGTAGTTGAAGTGTTTTAATGTCTTGTTCAATCTTACCTTTTATTTGGTTGTAGAAGAACAGAGAGTTGGCATTAGCACCAATAGCGGAAACCAATAGGAATTTCTCAGCGCCTTGTTCTTTAGCGAGTCGGGCCATAGTTAATGGATATTCATAATCAACACGCTGAAACTGTTCTTTACTTTTTGCTTTTTTTCTAGTGGTGCCAAGACAGCAATAAATATGCGTACAAGAGAACAGAGAACGGTGTTGAGTAAGATTTTCAAAAGAAAGAACAACATGCTCTAGTTTAGGATGATCGATGGGCAGGGCTTTACGTACAATCACATAAATGCGCTCATACTCTGGGGCTTTTAATAAAAAAGAGAGTAAATGTCCTCCTACCAGTCCGCTTGCGCCTGCAAGTAGGGCTGTTTTCTTTTGTAGCATGTCAAGGATCCTTTCATTTTTGACCTATTACCTAGTTTCTATTATCTCCTATTTTTGACAGAAAAAAAAGAACATCATCTAGTAAAGTAATTACAAAGTAAATAAAAAGAATTTGCCCAGCATAGCAGTAAAAACATTGATAAAAACGTACGTTTATAATATGATTAGCTTGAAATGTTCGTGTTAAGCAAGTCAATTACATGTCAGGAGGTTCTTTCCGTGGGGAAAAAGAGAGCACTGATTAGCGTATCTAACAAAACAGGTGTGGTGGAATTTGCAAGCCAGCTTGTCGAGCTAGGTTTTGAGGTCATTTCAACTGGGGGTACAGCTACCCTATTAGCTGATGCAGGTGTGAAGGTAACAGGTATATCGGAAGTAACTCAGTTTCCAGAAATGATGGACGGACGGGTAAAAACCTTGCATCCAGCCATTCACAGCGGTTTGTTAGCTGTTCGTGATAATAAAGAGCACGTGGAGCAAATGGCGGCACAAGGTTTTGAATATATTGATATTGTGGCTGTTAATCTGTATCCGTTTAAAGAGACGATCTCCAAAGCAGATGTCAGCTATGAGGATGCGATTGAGAACATTGATATTGGTGGACCAACTATGCTGCGCTCTGCTGCAAAGAATCATGCATACGTTACTGTAATCGTTGACGTCAATGATTATGAGCTAGTTTTGACTGAGATTCGGGAGAAACAGGCAACCAGTCTAGAGACCCGTAAACGTCTAGCAGCAAAAGTATTTCGTCATACAGCAGCCTATGATTCTCTCATTTCACGGTATTTAAGTGAACAAACAGGCGAGCCATTGCCAGAGAGCTTTACCGTTACGTATGAAAAGACTCAGGAACTACGCTATGGAGAGAACCCGCATCAGACAGCAGCATTTTATCGAGAGGCTTTGGCTACTAGTGGCCATATCGCTACTTGCAAACAACTTCACGGAAAAGAACTTTCCTATAATAATATTAACGATGCTAATGCCGCACTAGCTATTTTAGCTGAGTTTAGTCAGCCAACGGTAGTTGCTGTCAAACATACCAATCCGTGTGGAGTGGGTATGGGAGTAACGATTCACGAGGCTTATCGAAAAGCGTATGATGCCGATCCTATCTCTATCTTTGGAGGGATCGTGGCAGCGAATCGTCCGATTGATCATGAGACAGCTTTTTTACTAAAAGAAGTTTTTTTAGAAATAATTGTGGCGCCTGGTTTTGAACCTGAAGCATTAATTATTTTACAAGAAAAGAAAAATGTGCGTCTGCTTCAAATGGATGAGGTAGCTTCTCCTGAGAATAAAAGTGCATTAGGCCAAGCCTATCAAATCACTTCCGTGCATGGTGGAGCACTTGTGCAAGAATGGGATCGCAAAGCGCTTGACCCTACTGCTATAATGGTCGTAACTGAACGTACACCAAGTGAAGAAGAGCTGACTCAATTAGAGTTTGCTTGGAAGGTGGTCAAACACGTTAAGTCTAATGCAATCGTTCTAGCTAAATCAGATAAAACGATCGGTGTTGGCGCTGGGCAAATGAACCGAGTAGGTTCAGCTCAGATTGCCATCACGCAAGCCGGAGAAGAAGGCAAGGGAGCGGTACTTGCTTCCGATGCTTTTTTTCCAATGTCTGATACTGTTGAAGCAGCAGCTCAAGCAGGAATTACAGCCATTATTCAACCTGGCGGCTCTATTCGAGACCAAGAATCGATCGACGCGTGCAATCGTCATGGCATTGCCATGATTTTCACAGGTGTCCGTCATTTTAAACATTAAGGGGAGGACAAACAGGATGAAAGTTTTGGTAGTAGGCAGCGGGGGAAGGGAACACACCCTCGTGTGGAAACTGGCACAAAGCCCAAAAGTGGAGAAAATTTTCTGTGCTCCGGGTAATGGCGGAACCGCTGCTTTCGTGCAAAACGTTCCGATCCAGATGACAGATTATGCGGCACTGGCTCAGTTTGCGAAAGATGAGGAAATTGATGTTACTATTGTAGGCCCTGAAGATCCACTTTTAGGCGGAATTGTAGATTTCTTTTCTCTGCGTAATCTGCCCATCTATGGTCCCAGTGCAAAAGCAGCAAAGCTGGAAGGTAGCAAATCTTTTGCCAAATGTCTGATGAGAAAATATGACATTCCAACTGCGGAATACGAATCCTTCCTCGATTTCGAATCTGCCCTTGCTTATGTAAGAGCAAAGGGAGCGCCTATCGTTATTAAAGCGGACGGTTTGGCGCAAGGAAAAGGAGTCATTTTGGCTTTCACCTTAGAGGAAGCGGAAGAAGCAATTCGCCAGATCATGCAGGATAGCATGTTTGGCCAAGCCGGAAATCGTGTCGTTATCGAAGAGTTCATGCGAGGAGAAGAATTAACATTGCTCTCATTTATCGATGGAGAGACCGTTAAGCCAATGATTCCTTCTCAAGATCATAAAACGGTATTTGATGGAGATAAAGGGCCTAATACCGGCGGAATGGGTGCGTATGCCCCAGTTCCTCAAGTAAAGGACACCGATATACAAAGCATGATAGATACCATTGTTCAACCAATGGCATCTGCTATGGTAAAGGAAGGTATTCCGTTTCGTGGGGTTCTGTACACGGGCTTAATGCTAACAGAAGATGGTCCTAAGGTTGTAGAATTTAATGCCAGATTAGGCGATCCAGAAACGCAAGTCGTCCTACCTTTATTGGAAACGGATTTAATAGATATTATTATGGCTACCCTCAATGGAACCTTGGCCGATTTAGACATCACCTGGAGCAAGCAGAGTGCGGTAACAGTTGTAATGGCTTCCCCAGGTTATCCCGGCGAATATCCTACAGGGGCTGTCATCAATGGTGTAGACGCCCCTGTAGCGGCTTCACAAAAAGCTGGAGAATCGGAAATCGTGTTTCATGCTGGCACCAAGCAACAAGATGATCATTTTGTAACAAGCGGTGGTCGAGTACTTGCGGTAACTGCTTTGGGAGATTCCTTACAGCAAGCAAAAGAAAAGGCTTATCAAGCTGTTTCAAGGATATCTTTTACAGGTGCACATTATCGAAGAGATATTGCTGATAAAGCTTTTAAAAAAGTATAGACGAGCTAGGATAACACTAGCTGAATGACAAACAAAAGGGATGGGGCCTTTATCTGGCCTCATCCCTTTGTTTGTATTTACTCAGTAGTATGATTACCTGAGCTCTTTTGATGAGATTTCTCTTGATGAGTAGATTGTTTTTGATTTGATTGATCACTTTTTACGAAGCTTTCGAATGCTTTACGAGCGATTTCCTCTTCATGTTCATTCTCAGCGTGAGGGCTAGGAGATTGCTCATTTTGTGTATTTACATGTTCTTGCTCTGAAGAGGTATGCTTCGTTGTTCGTTTTGTCATCGACGAAGCAGCTTCTCTGGTTTTGTTGTAGAGGGAAAGACCAGTCGGAATAAATTTATCCATGGCTTGACGCACCAAATCCTCTTTTCGTGTGCTGATACCAAATGCAAAGAGGATCGGACAGAAGCGTGTAATTCCCTCTGCTACCCTCATGGCGGACAATAGCAATAATAGCCCATAAGGTTTTCTGCCATAGCGATAAGTTGACATTTTACTAATAGCACATCCAAAGCCCACTAGACCCACGGTAATGCGAATAAAGGCATCAACTGTACCAACATTCTTTTTCATGCTCATCCACTCTCCTTCCATGTGTTAGTTTGTGTTGAGAAGCGATCGTCCACCCAAGGAAAAAATGGCAGGAAAGCAGGGATCATTCGGAATGCCATATAAGTAATAATGGAAGCTATGACAGGAAGGGAGAGAAAAATGAGTGAGAGTAAGACAACTGACAGAAATGGCTTATAAACAAATGATTCGCACTGCAAAAGGACATGAGGCTGCAAGTATGTGGATTACTGGGGGTACAATATTAGATGTGTATACAAAATCATGGAGAAAAGCGGATATAGTCTTGGCGGGTGAACGTATTGCTTATGTGGGAGAAAAAGCACCACTAGTGAATGAAGATACCATTTGTATTGATGCAAAAGACAAATATGTAGTTCCCGGATACATTGAACCACATGCCCATCCTTTTCAATGGTATAACCCGTTTACCTTAGCTGATTATGCTTTACAAACAGGTACTACGACTATGGTAAGTGATAGCTTGTTCTTCTTTCAATTGTTGCCGTATGACAAGCTCTCGCCGCTTTTACTTGAGATAAATAAGCATCCTATGAAGCAATTTTTTTGGGCGCGATTAGATTCGCAGACGTTACCTGATCCAGAAGGTGTTTTTCAACTGGATGGTATAAAGAAGATGCTGGAGCATCCGCTAGTGATTCAGGCTGGAGAATTAACGGATTGGAGAGGCATATTGGATGAGCGAGAGGAGCTGGTAGAAGGAATGCGGTATGCCCTTGATCTGGGCAAACGAATAGAGGGGCACCATCCGGGAGCCTCGTATCAGACGTTAGCTCTAGCAGCCGCTCATGGGGTAGGGGCTTGTCATGAAAGTATGAAAGCAGAAGAACTATTGCATCGTTTACAGGTGGGGATGTACGCCACACTTCGTCACTCCTCCATTCGTCCTGACCTGCCCAAATTGATTACGGAATGGCTAGAATTAAACTTACCCTGGTCGTCACGTATGATGTTGACATTAGATGGAGCAACAGCTCCGATGCTTCGTAATGGGGTGATGGATTATACCATTCGAGTGGCGATAGAAACAGGTATGCCTCTGGAGGAAGCTTACGTGATGGCGACGTTAAATCCTGCTACTTATTATGGTATGGATGCTGAAATAGGCGGAATTGCCCCAGGACGCCTGGCAGATATTCTGTTGCTCTCGGAAAAGAGTAATCCAACTCCAGAAATCGTCATAGCAAATGGTCTGATAATCGTACGGGAGGGGCAAGTTGTTACGGACTTACCTAAAAGTCAGTTGAGTGAGTATATTTCTGCAGGTCCTACTATTGAAGATAAGGTGTCTGACCAGTGGTTTCAATTTCCAGAGCGGACGCTAGTTTTTCCACTAGATTCTCTTCCTGTTATTTGTATGATGAATGCTGTCATTAGTAAATTAGATGAAACAACTGTTGTGCATAATTGGGAGGAACTCATCCAAATACCTGATGCGATGCTTGCGGTATTAATTGATCCAAAAACGAAAAAACTAACAAAAGCGATTATACGCGGTTTTGCAGTTGACCTGGAAGCACTAGCTACTAGTTTTCATGCATCGACAGAATTTCTAGTGCTAGGTCGTAATCCTCAAGCGATGAAAGAGGCTTTAAAGGTGATACTTAAATCAAAAGGCGGAGTGGCGATTATTGAAGAAGGGGAAGTGCTTTTTCATATGCCTTTACCTATAGGGGGGAAAATGACAGACGAACCGATGGAGGTGGTTATAGAAGAAAGTGAGCGTTTTACTACCTTGATGAAAGAGCGTGGGTATCGCTTCAATGATCCAATTTATTCCTTGTTATTTTTTACTGCTACACATTTACCCTTCATTCGATTTACGAAAGCGGGGATCTATGAAGTGAAGAGCGGTACACTGATATATCCTACTATTCCTCTATAAAAACCTTCTGATAGGTTATCAATAAACCTTCTTTTTATTGATATAATGTGTAAAATTGTACCAGTAGAGCGGTATAAGGGCTTCGATAAAAAATATTTTTTTCTTGTAAATTTTCTAATTTATTTTACAATAAAAAATAATCAGTTAAATAACTTTCTGTTAACAATACCTGATTATCAGCGAACTAACTGGCTGAATTGAGCGCAAGTAAGATTAAGGGGGATTTGATTCCATGAAATTGAAAGTTACCATGGGCCTCTTTACCGCCTTATTGACAACTGGATTAGCTTTATCAGGCTGTGCAGGAGCAGGCCAAAGCACGGGGAAAGAGGTAATCAAATTGGCTACGCAGAGCCCACTATCTGGTGCCTACGCAAACATTGGCGATGCGATCAAGCAGGGAGCTGGTTATGCGCTCCAAGAAGAGAAGGAAGAATTCGCAAAAATGGGATTTGACTTGCAGCTATTTCCTCAAGATGACCAGGCTGATCCTAAACAGGGTGTTACCAATGCTCAGCTACTGGTCGCCAACAAAGATGTATTAGGCGTAGTCGGACATTACAACACAGGTGTTGCCGTTCCGTCCTCTTCCAAGTATGAAGATGGCAAGCTGGTGATGGTCTCCCCAGCCAACACAGGTGTCACACTTACTGAGGAAGGGAAGAAAACAGTCCATCGCATCTGTGCACGCGATGATACCCAAGGTCCATCAGCCGCTAGATATGCCAAAAATACTCTTGGTGTAACAACAGCATTCATTATTAATGATAAGACAGCGTATGGTGTAGGATTGACCGACCAAGTAAAAGCTCAATTTGAAAAAGATGGAGTAACAATACTTGGTTCAGAAGGTATTACTGTAGGCGAGAAGGATTATAGCTCAGTGGTTAATCAGGTTGTCTCCAAAAACCCAGATATTATTTTTTTCGGAGGTATTTATTCAGAAGGTGGTCTATTAGTTAAACAGGCACGTGATAAGGGATTTAAGGGAATTTTTATGGGTGGGGACGGAATCGACTCTTCCGATCTAGTAACGATTGCTGGGAGTGCTGCTGATGGTGTTATCTATACATCGGTAGCAGGGGATGTTACTCAAACTGATGCAGGGAAAAAATGGGCTGAGGCTTACGAAAAGGCAACCAGCAAAAAACCAGAAACCTATTCTGTCTATGGCTACGATGCTATGAAAGTATTACTAAATGGTTTAAAGGAATCCATTAAAGCAAATGGCGGCAAGAAGCCTAGCCGCGAACAGGTATTAGAAGCTGTTCACAAAACAAAAAACTTTCAAGGACTATTTACCAAGGTCACCTTTACAGAAAAGGGGGACAATGAATTTGCTCAGGTATTCGTTTACAAATTTAAAAATGGAAATGCCGCCTTTGTAGGCAAAGCAGATTGATAACTATCACGTAGGCGCTTTCTACCCTTGTAGCAAGGGGGCGGCACATGGATGGTCGCCCTTTTCTTTTATGAAAAGATTGAGGAAAAGCCCTATTTGATTAGGGAAAATGATCTGCATCTACAGTGTAATGAAAAAACTAAGAAATGAGGGAATGTACATGTGGCAGATCCTACCTCAAGTGTTGGTCGACGGACTCACCCTCGGCTTCATGTATGCGGTTGTAGCTCTGGGTTACACAATGGTTTATGGAATTTTGGAATTTATCAACTTCTCACATGGTGAGATTTTCATGGTGGGAGCTTTTGTAGGAACAGAAGTGCTCCTTGTCATGGAATCTAATGGTGTATTGCAAGGAATGAATCCGTTTTTGGCTCTTATTCTTGCTCTTATCATCAGTATGGTGTTAACCGGTTTATTAGGTGTAGGTATTGAACGGGTTGCTTATCGGCCCTTACGGAATGCCCCGCGACTAGTTCCGCTGATATCTGCCATTGGTGTTTCTTTCTTTTTGCAGGATTTGGTCCGTTTTGCAGAAGCACTTCATCGAGACGCATTCTATTTAACAGGACCGATTTTATTCCCTGGAAAGATTGATATTGGAATTGCTCAAATTCCATCTAAAGCCGTTATTGTTGCCATCGTAGCTATTGTGATGATGATTACGTTGACATTGTTTATTAACAAAACAAAATGGGGAATCGCGATGCGTGCCGTATCCCAAGATCAATCGACGGCATCACTGATGACTATAAATGTGGACAAAGTAATTATGTTAACCTTCCTAATTGGTTCAAGCCTCGGTGGAGCAACAGGTGTGCTATTTGCTCAAAACTATGGAACGATTGATCCTTACATTGGTTTCATTTTGGGAATGAAAGCTTTTACTGCTGCTATCTTGGGTGGCATTGGTAATCTCAGAGGAGCGATGCTTGGTGGAATTATACTTGGTCTGATTGAATCACTGGCGGGTGCATATATGGGACCGCTAACAGGTGGAGCATTCGGTGGAGAGTACAAGGATGTTATCGGGTTTGCCATTCTTATTCTAGTGCTTCTGTTCAAACCTGAGGGTCTGCTTGGAGAAGCCGTAAAAGAGAAAGTGTAGGTGAAAGAAATGGGAACTTTTAAGAACGTGCTAGCAAAAGAAAAGCCGATCCCACTTTTTCTTACGCTGGTGTGGATTGTTGGATGCTCTATAGCACTCTATTTTTTACAGCAATCGGTAACAAGCTTTGTGGGGCTCATCTTTTCTGTATTGCTAATCTACTATACCAATACGAATAAATGGACGCAGCTACTTTTAGGGGTGTTAGTTTTATTCGGTCTTATTCCATTACTTGCTTATGATAATAGTTATTATATGGAAGTGGCGACCAACATAGGTATTTATGTCGCTATGGCGTTGGGCTTAAACATCGTGGTTGGTTTTGCTGGGCTGTTAGATTTGGGATACGTTGCTTTTTTTGCGGCTGGTGCCTATGCATATGGTATCTTTGCTACAGCACAGGCTAATCATTTTATTCCAGGCGATTTATTTCCATTAAGCGGAGAGTGGTTTTGGGCATTTTTAGTGGTTGGTTTGCTGGTAGCGGCAGTCTTTGGGATTTTGCTAGGTCTACCCGTTCTCCGGGTAAAAGGAGATTACCTAGCTATTGTTACATTAGGCTTCGGTGAAATTATCAGAATAGTCTTTAATAATTTAGATAAGCCAATCAATATAACAAATGGACCTCAAGGGATAACATCTATTAATGCCCCACAAATTTTAGGAGAATCATTTTCCGATTCCTTTCATTTCTATTTTATTGTGTTGGTAGTTATTTTATTGATTGTACTTGCCAATATTCGTTTGGAACATTCTAAACTAGGGCGTGCTTGGATTGCTATTCGTGAAGATGAGTTGGCAGCACAGTCTATGGGGATTTCTTTGTTAAAAACGAAATTAGCGGCATTTGCTACAGGAGCGTCCTTTGCGGGAGTGGTGGGAGTTATCTTTGCAGCAAAACAAACCTTTATTGACCCTACATCCTTTACGTTGATGGAATCATTTAGCATATTGGTTATGGTTATTTTAGGTGGAAGTGGTAGTATTCCTGGTGTTATTCTAGGGGCCACGTTCGTTACACTGTTACAGGTTCAAATATTAAAAGAACTGTCCAATTATCTACATGAATTATCACAATCTGGCATCCTTTACCTACCAAGTCAGTTGGACCCTTCCAAACTGCAGCGTATGGTGTTTGGAATTCTACTGGTATTAGCCGCTTTATACCGTCCAAATGGACTAATCCCAGCAAGGAGAAGGAAAGAAAACATCGAGAATATCAAAAATCACGCTCATTCGGAACAACGACAGGGCATTCTTGCTAAGTTGACTGGACGTAATAAAGTAAGCTAAAGGAGGTAGCTGTATGGCATTGTTAGAAGCGAGACATTTAACCAAGAGATTCGGAGGTCTTGTGGCCAACGAAGACGTGTCGATTGATATTGAAAAAGGCAGTATCACCGCAGTCATCGGTCCGAACGGAGCAGGTAAAACCACTTTCTTTAACATGGTTACAGGCTTCTATGAGCCAGACGAGGGTGATGTCGTACTAAATGGAGAGACTATTAAAGGTCTTCAACCCGATCAAATAGCAACACGGGGTATTACGCGCACTTTTCAAAATATCAGACTGTTCAAACAGATGACGGCTTTGGAGAACGTTATGATTGGTCAACATGGGCGGTTACAAGCAGGGCTTCTTGGCATCCTGTTCAATTCGAAACGGGTGCGGGAAGAAGAGGAGCGTGCACGTGTTGAAGCTTATCAAATCCTTGAATATGTGGGAATCGAACATATTGCTAACGAAACCGCTGGTAGCCTTCCTTATGGATTGCAACGCCGGTTGGAGATCGCTAGGGCCATGGGTACTAATCCTCAGATTATCTTGCTAGATGAGCCGGCCGCAGGGATGAACCCAAGAGAGACAGTGGAAATGACCGATTTTATTCGCCAGTTAAAACGTGAATTAGACTTAACTATTATTTTAATCGAACACGATATGAAGCTTATTATGGGGCTATCAGAATATATTCATGTTCTGGATTATGGAAGAAAAATCGCCGAGGGTACCCCAGATGAAATACGAACCAATCCAAAAGTTATTGAGGCATACTTGGGCAAAAGCGCAACGGAAGCTTCGTAGGGAGGGAAGAGCGATGGCATTATTGGAACTAAAAGAAGTTCATACCTATTACGGGGGTATTCATGCGTTAAAAGGTCTGAGTATTTCGGTAGAGCAAGGAGAAGTAGTGACTCTGATTGGTTCAAATGGGGCTGGTAAATCAACTACCTTAAAAGCCATCTGTGGACAGGTACGGACAAAAGAAGGCCAGGTGTTCTTTGACGGGCAAAATATCACAGGTAAAAAGCCACATGATATATCTACATTAGGAATTGCCCATGTACCAGAGGGAAGACGTATATTTCCAAAATTAACGGTCCGAGAAAACTTGGAGATGGGTGCTTTTTCTATAAAGGATAAGAGTGTGATTGATGAGGGAATCGAACGAGCCTTTCATTATTTTCCACGCTTAAAAGAACGGATATCTCAAAAGGGTGGTACAATGTCGGGCGGTGAGCAACAAATGTTGGCTATCGCTCGTGGATTGATGATGAAGCCAAAAATTTTAATGCTAGATGAGCCTTCAATGGGTCTAGCTCCCATTTTGGTAGAGCAAATCTTCGAGATTGTCACAGAATTAAATCAAGAGGGCATGACTATCCTGTTAGTGGAACAGAATGCGAATCAAGCACTTTCCGTTGCGCATCGCGGATATGTCATTCAGACAGGCGAGATTATTTTAAAGGATGAAGCCAAAACGTTGCTATCAGATCCGCAGGTGCGAGAGGCATATTTAGCGTAAGTTTGGGCTGGTCCTATTTTCATAGAAAACCAACAAAACCTTTGAATTTCATCAAGAATTCAAGGGTTTTGTTGGTTACATCCCCTTACGTTACTGACTAGTATCTGTTTTCCAGACATTGATCTGTCTAGACAGGTTATCCCAAAGGGTTGGATCTTCTAAGCCCATGCGCCAAAGAGCTATCCCAGCCAAATCATATTTCTCGACCAAATCTAGCTTAGAGCGGGTGCTAAAATTGTTTTCAAACCAAGCGATATGCATATTTCCTTCTTGATCCATGTATTGCATATGTGGAGCATGACGCTCCTGATCCCAATTAAGAGTGGCTCCTCTGTTTTGGCTTTGCTCCATCAGACTCTTATAGGATTGATATACAGCTTTTTCTCCGTTGCTGTTCCAATTCCAGCCGTATCCAGCAACCCCGAGTAAGATTTTTTGTGCAGGAACACCTTGAGATAGTGCATAGCGTACAGTATCTTCTGTCCATTGAATGGAAGCAACAGGACCTGGTTCAGTCCGTGGATTATGTTCGTCATAGGCCATGATCACCAAGCGGTCGGCGTAACGACCTAGTAGCTTATAATCAAACCATGGTGACCATACGTTAGCACGTTCATCACCCGTATTAGCAGGAACGCTTACTGTGACAGTCTTGCCATGGAGGTGCATCAGCTGGGTTACGTTTTTGACAAATTGTGTGAAAGCGAATTTGTCTTCCAAATATAAATTTTCGATGTCCAAATTAATGCCGTCATAGCCCATAGAAAGCACTTCACGTTCTAAATTACGCAAAAAATAGCGTTGATTCGTAGGCTTGCGCAAGATTTCCCGTGCAACTTCTTTTCCCTTTTGTATGGAATCATAGAACAGATTGTGAACTAATAGATAGACTTGCACCTGATTGGCGTGTGCCCGATCAATTATTTTTTGGCGTTCTTTTTTGGAAAGAGTAGATTGCATATATCCAGGATTTTTTTCATCTAGTTTGTACCAAAAAGGTGCAATCATGCTAAGTTGTTCATGTTGGGCAGACAAGGTAGGGAGAGACCCAGGGTAAGGATCTTCCGACTCTGTATAAAAACCAAGAACTTCTCGTGGGCGAGAGGTAGGTACTACATTTTTCAATGTGGTAGTAGTCTGCTGAACGGACGCAAAATGGGGAGAGGTACTCCTGTCGGGGGCGGCAGACTTACCTTGGTAGGTAGGGCCAGATTGACAAGAAGCTACCAACAAAGAGCTAATCACCAGCAACAAGATGAAGATGCGTGAGAAGAGACGTGGCATTTCTTCTCTCCTTTCTTATTCAAGGTAGTATTATCCTGATTGTTAGTTTTAACATGTGGTAAATTGCAGAAACTTATACGCTTTTGTAAGGGGACAGGTATAACGTCTGAAAAATAATAAAAGCGGTAATCTGGAAGCGTACTCCAGATTACCGCTTTCTTATCCCAAATGAGATTGCTTCTGTGGCAATGTCGCAATAAACATAACACCTTGATGCTCAGATAAATTTTTGGCAGCAATATATCCTTCATGCGCTTCCAGAACAGCGCGAGCAATAGCAAGGCCTAAACCATGTTTGCCCGTTTTACCTTTGCGGAAACGTTGGAAAAGATATGGCATAATAGTTTCCTCAATAGCTGGGCCATCATTGGAAATAGCAATTTCAATCTGCTCTTTTTCCTCTTTGGCAGTGATGGTAATCGTGGAATTGGCGTATCGTAGCTGATTTTCTACAATATTAGTGAATGCACTGTAAAGCTGTTCGCCATCCCCTTCCATCGGTAGTGTATCAGGAATATCGATGTGCCATGCTAAATGTGGATGAAGAAGATGATAGCGTTGATGTAGCAGACCAATCATTTCTGTTAAATCTAACGAAGTAAAGGTCATCATTCTATCAACTGATTCAACTTTTGTTAAATAGAGAAGTTGCTCTACCACATTTTCCAAACGGTTACTTTCCTCCATAATGATGGACAAGCCTTTTTGTGCCTCAGCACCCTGAAAAACTCCATCTATCAAGCCCTGTGCGTAGCCTTGAATCGCCATGATTGGCGTTTTTAATTCATGTGAGATATTTTGCACAAAATGTTGCTGGGATTCATCATGATCTTTCAATTGTTTTTTCATCATGTCAAAAGAGCGAGCTAACTGACCGATTTCATCCTTACGATCAACCATTAGGGGGATATCAAATTGACGGCGCGCAATTTTTTGACAAGATTCCTCCAAACGGCGTAAGGGAGTGCTTAAATAACCACTAAACCAACCAGCCAGCAACAAGCTGACAAAGATAAAGAAAGCAAAGATGATGAAAAACTGCTTAGTAAGCATGTTATTAATTTGAATGATTTCCTTTTCCTTTGTAAAGATCACAAGGTAGTAAGGGAATCCAAAATATTCCATTTTTTGACTTATCATCAGGAAATTTTCATTTTCCCACTCGGTGCTTCCTTTATAAGGGGTTTTTCCTTTATGTGCAGAAGCTTCTTGGAAAAGCCCATTTGCAACCTTGAGCGGTATGCCTTCTTTCGGCATATGTTGAAAGCCAATTAGTTGTCCATCTTTACTAAAAACCATCATCTGAAAAGAAAAGTTATAGTTTTGTAACAATAACATCAGCATACGTGGTGATGTGAATGATGGTAAGGGGACAAGCTCGTGTTGTTGTGTAAAGGAGATTTGATCAGATACTTTCTCAAACTCATCCTCTAGTAAAGAATACGTATTATCCAGCAAAATTTGCTTTAAGGTATAGGGATATAGAATAGCTACGCTTGCTCCAAGCACAATCGTCAAAGATAAAAACAGTAAAAAAATCTGCTTTGCTAGCGGCATGTTTTGTAAAGAAAATCTTCCTCTCATTTGGTCATCCGGTAGCCAAAGCCATACACCGTCTCCAACGGAAAATCAGGCATCTTTTTACGAATCCGTTTCACCAGATCATCCACGGCACGATCTGATCCGATATAATCATCGCCCCAAACAGCCGTAAGGATTTGCTCACGTTGTAAGGCTTGACCTTGATTTTTAATAAAATAAAGCACCAGATCAAACTCTTTTGTAGTCAGATCAATTATTTCCTCGTTTTCTTTAACTAGCCTTCCTTTTTCAGAAATGAAATACTGGGAGACATTCATCCAGTCTTCATACACTACGGGGGCTTGGGTAGCTGTTGCAGGGAGTACAGTTTTTTCATAGGTGCGATGCAGCAACCGCTGGGCACGGATAACTAGTTCGCGAGGCAAAAAAGGCTTTGCCAGATAGTCGTCACTACCAAGTTCCAGACCAATAATTTTATCAATATCTTGATCACGAGCAGAAATGAACATAATAGGGACATCTTCCCACTTATTTCGAATTAGTCTAAGAAGCTCGTACCCATCTATATCAGGCAACATAATATCAAGAATCCACAAGTGTGGTTTCGTATCATCTAGGACAGCTAATACCTCCTCACCGCTTTGGAAGGTTTTCACTTCAAATCCTGCGCGTACGAGGTAGGAACGCAATAGTTCTAATAAATTAGTTTCATCATCAACCAGATAAACAAGATAAGGTGTGGTCTGAGTCATGGTCACCCTTCCTTTCTATATATCATAGTAACATAGCTTACGTAAAAACATGTGGGAACTAGATAGAAGGAATGTGGGAAAGTTGTGGCAGGAATCATGCAGGAGTTGCTCGAAAAATAGTAGGGACAGAAAGGAGTGAAACATCCATATGACAAAGTTCTGGAAGTATGCGGTTGTTGTTCTTACAGCATCGTCTATACTGGCATCGTGCAACCCGCTTGCAAATAAAGAACAAGCACCGCAGCCAAATCCGGTGACGCCACCTGTATCCGAACCTTTGCAAGAGAAGACGTTTCCTTATACGGCTCCATTAACAGGAATGGGGGTGGATGAGCGAATTGATCACCGTCCTGTTATGGTTATGGTTAATAATCATCCGAAAGCAAGACCTCAATCAGGACTTGATAAAGCGGATATCGTGTACGAAGTGCTGTCTGAGGGGGAAGTGACGCGATTTCTAGCCATTTTTCACAGCCAGACACCTAAAATGATTGGACCGGTGCGAAGTATTCGTCCGTACTTTATTAAGTTGGGTAGAGGATTTGATTCCATTCTTGTACATGTTGGCGGAAGTCCAGATGCTCTTAATACCCTTAAAGGCGCAGATGACGCCATTAATGAAATTAGTAACGGTGCATACTTCTGGCGAGAAAAATTCCGTACTGCCCCCCATAACGTGTACACTGACCTGAGCCATATCGAGAAGGCAATGCAGGCGAAAAATATGCGTATGACTTCTGATCTACCTTTCTTCCCGTTCCTGCCCAAGGATGCCAAAATAGAGGAGGGGCAGTCTGCGGTAGAGATTAAGATTAAACCGCATCCCCAATATTCACTCAGCTACAAGTATGATGCTGATAAGGAAAAATATTTACGTTTTACGCAAGGAGAAGTCCATAAGGATTTAACCACAGATAAACAATTAGAAATTACGAATATACTAGTGATTTCTTCTAAGCATCAGGTGTTAGATAACGAAGGGCGTCGAGAAGTCGATATAACTGGTCCAGGAGACGGGTATTTGTTCCAGCAAGGAAGGGCAAAACCAATCAAATGGGTAAGAAAAGATGGTATTATTCGAGCATATGAGAATACTGCTCTAACCAAGGAAATCCCGTTACTTTCAGGGAACACCTGGGTAAATATTGTGCCTAATACACCAAATATGGATCAGCACCTTAGCTTTCAATAACCAAACTTTAGGAAACAGACAAATTTGAGAAACATCGTCTTGCACAGGGAAGCCTTTTGCTCTATCATGAAAGCAGAACTTTAGTACATAAAAACTTTACAGAGAGAAAAAGTTCCCAAGACGATCACGGGGTGATTTTTCATGCAATTGGAGAAATTAAAAGGTAAGGGAATTGAACAACTGTTTGAAGCGATCTTGTCTTTAAAAGACATGGAAGAATGCTATAAATTTTTTGACGATCTATGCACGGTAAATGAGATGCAGTCACTAGCTCAGCGTTTAGAAGTAGCGCGTATGCTACGCAAAGGATATACGTATAACCACATTGAATCGGAGACAGGTGCGAGCACGGCGACGATCTCTCGCGTCAAGCGTTGCCTCAACTACGGTAATGATGGTTACCAACTAGCATTGGATCGGATCGGTAAATAAAGCGGAGGTATCAACGTGATTGAATTTAGCAACTGGCGACATGCTTTTAAACTTGATCCAGAAAAGCCTATTGAAGATGATCAATTGGAGCAAATCTGTGAGTCGGGTACAGATGCGATTATTGTCGGGGGTACACTAGGAGTCACATTTGACAACACGCTAGACTTGATGTCGCGCATTAGACGATATGCTGTACCGTGTTTGCTGGAGGTTTCCAACTTGCAAGCCATTGTTCCAGGCTTTGATGGATACTTTATACCTATCGTGTTAAATGCAAGCAATCCTGACGTGATTTTTGCTCCACATGTTGAGGCATTAAGCTCATACGGAAGCTACATACATTGGGACGATATTGTAGCGGAAGGGTATCTGGTGTTTAACCAGGACTCGGCTGTTGCTGAGGTAACCAGAGCACGTGCTATTTTGTCTAAAGAAGAAGCCAAAGCCTATGTGCAGACGGCTACGAAACTATGTCGTTTGCCAATCGTGTATGTGGAATACAGCGGTACATATGGCGATCCACAGATGGTTGAAGCCTGCAAAACCGCTCTGGACGAGGGGCATCTTATGTATGGTGGCGGAATTACAGATACGGACAAGGCTCGGGAAATGGCAGCTATTGCTGATACGGTGGTTGTTGGTAATATCATCTATGATTCTCTGGAAAAGGCTCTATCTACTGTAGCTGCGGTAAAAGAGACAGAGCGTCGCTTTTAGTTCAGCTTTTCTAACACATGACTTTAAAGTAAACTCCTTGAGCCAAAGCCGAGGAGTTTCTTTTCTTTCAAATATATTTGGAATAAAAAAGGAGTCTTTTTTCCTAAAAGAGTGAGTAGCGTAACAAGTAAAGTTATGACAAAATAGGAACATATGCTTTCTTTTGGGGCGAAGCAAAAAGAGGCAAAGCGAAAGGTGGCTTACGGCATGGTAACTCAAGATAATTTTTTCACGGGTTTGAATCCTGAACAGAAAAAAGCGGTGGAGACCACAGAAGGCCCTGTGCTAATTCTGGCTGGTGCTGGTAGTGGTAAAACCCGTGTCCTTACCCAACGAATTTCGTATCTAGTTGGTTATAAACAGGTATTTCCTTGGAGCATTCTAGCGATTACCTTTACGAATAAAGCAGCTCGTGAGATGAAGGCTCGCGTAGAAAGATTGGTTGGTCGGGAAGCAGGCGCGGATGACATCTGGATTTCTACCTTCCATTCTCTTTGTGTACGTATTTTACGAAGAGATATAGATCGGATTAACATTAGCCGTAATTTTACCATATTGGATGCTGGGGATCAGTTGACAGTGGTGAAGCAGTGCATGAAGGAATTAAATATCGATGTGAAAAAATTTGAACCACGTTCCATTTTAGGTGCGATTAGTGGAGCAAAAAACGAATTACTTGATCCTAAACGTTATGAACAAGTGGCGGGAGATCAATTCCAGCGCATTGTTTCGCAAGTTTATGAACTATACATGAAAAAGCTGAAAAGCAATCAGTCTCTTGATTTTGATGATCTAATCATGACGACGATTCGTTTATTTAAGGAAGTACCAGAAGTACTGGAATTCTATCAACGCAAATTCAAATACATTCATGTAGATGAGTATCAGGATACCAACCGTGCCCAATATATGCTGATTAGTATGCTTGCTGACATGCATAAAAATATTTGTTGTGTAGGTGACGCAGACCAAAGTATTTATAAATGGCGTGGTGCTGATATTTCTATCATTCTTAACTTTGAGAAGGAATATTCTAATGCGAAATTAATCAAGCTGGAGCAAAACTATCGTTCCACTAAAAACATCCTAGAAGCAGCTAACCATGTTATTAAAAATAACAAGAACCGCAAAGAGAAGAACCTGTGGACTAATCAGGAGGCAGGGGAAAAAATTTATTGCTATCAAGCCGAATCAGAGCATGACGAAGCTTACTTTGTCGTGGATACGATTCGTGAACAACTGAAAACCTATAAAAGATACGACAAATTTGCCATTTTATATCGTACGAATGCCCAGTCACGTGTAATGGAGGATGTGTTGGTTAAATCGACTATTCCTTATAAAATCGTCGGAGGCACGAAGTTCTACGATCGCAAAGAGATTAAAGATGTGTTGGCTTATCTACGTCTGGTGTCCAATCCTGACGATGACATCAGCTTGACGCGTATCATTAATGTACCAAAACGTAATATCGGGGATACTACGGTGGAAAAGCTACAAGCCTATGCAGGCGCACATGGACTGACGCTCTTTCAATCCGTACAGGAAGTAGCATATATGGGACTTGCCTCCCGGACAACCAATGCCATTTTAGCCTTCTCTGATATGATGAAAAACGTAATTCAGATGGTTGATTATTTAAGTGTAACCGAGCTTGTGGAGGAAATCTTAAAACAATCGGGTTACCGTGAATCGCTGAAAGAAGATAAATCGCTAGAAGCAGCAGCCCGCTTAGAGAATATCGATGAGTTTCTGTCTGTTACCCAAGAGTTCGAGAAGAAAAGTGAAGACAAGACCTTGCTTGCTTTCCTAACTGATCTAGCTTTGGTGGCAGATATTGATTCTCTTGGCAATGATGGAACAGAAGAAGCCATACCAGATGAGGGACAAGTAGTGTTAATGACTTTGCACAGCGCCAAAGGTTTGGAGTTTCCTGTTGTCTTCTTAGTTGGCATGGAGGAAGGGGTTTTCCCACATAGTCGTGCTTTGTTTGATGAGAGTGAAATGGAAGAGGAACGCCGACTAGCTTATGTGGGAATTACTCGTGCAGAGCAAAAATTATTTATGACACGAGCAAGAATGCGTACGCTATACGGACGTACAAATATGAATATGCAATCTCGCTTTTTTGCCGAAATTCCAAGTGAACTGCTTGATGGTGACCTTGGATCAGTTGGTGGGTCGGAAGGCGGTTTTGGTTCTAGTGGTGGTTTTGGATCAGGGTCAGGCTTTGGTGCCAGCCGGGGAGGTCAAGCTGGACGCTTTGGAGCAGGCGCACGTACAGGCAATACATTTGGACGTTCGCCTAAACCAACAGAATCAACTGTCACTATGCAACCAAGTGCGTTTCGTGGGTTACATCAAACGACAAAACTGCCAACGCACGGAGCAGCATCTAGTGCAGATTGGAAAGTAGGAGACAAGGCTAAGCACGGTAAATGGGGGACAGGGACGGTGGTTAGCGTCAAGGGTGCCGGTGATAACACAGAGCTGGACATTGCTTTTCCAAGCCCAGTAGGAATCAAAAAATTGCTCGCTAAGTTTGCTCCTATTGAAAAAGGTTGATTTGAAAGAACGGAAAGGATGAAGAGATACGTGGATCGTATGGCCGCTGAACAGCAAATTATAAAATTAAAGAAACGGATTGAAGAGGAAAGCCGTCATTATTATATAGAGGATAATCCGCAGATTACGGACCAAGAATATGATCAAATGATGCGTGAGTTGCAAGATTTGGAGGACCAATGGCCGGATATGGTTTCTCCTGATTCTCCTACCCAACGTGTCGGTGGTATGCCGTTACCCTTCTTTGAAAAAATCGTGCATACAACTCCGATGTTAAGCCTTGGGAATGCTTTTGACGAGAATGATTTGCGTGATTTTGATCGTCGTGTACGTCAAGGATTAGGGAATCAATCCGTTCGCTATGTTTGCGAATTAAAAATTGATGGGCTTGCTGTTTCTCTTCGCTATGAGAACGGGCTTTTCGTAAAAGGAGCAACACGTGGAGACGGGACTACTGGTGAAGATATCACCCAAAACCTGCGGACGATTCGCTCCATTCCGTTACGTTTACCAGAACCAATTACTATGGAGGTTCGCGGAGAGGCGTTTATGTCTAAATTTGCTTTTGACCGGTTGAATAAAGAACGGGCGGAGCGAGAAGAGGCTTTATTTGCTAATCCACGTAATTCAGCGGCCGGTTCCTTACGTCAGCTAGACCCTAAGATTGCTGCTTCTCGCACTCTTTCCACTTTTATTTATCAGATCGGTGAGATAGATGGGCGCCAGATTGATTCGCACAGCGAGGGTCTTACTTTCTTAGAACAGCTAGGCTTCTCGGTAAATCAGGAACGACGTACGTTTGATGAAATAGAAGAAGTAATTCAATTTGTGCAAAGCTGGACAATCAAACGACCAGAGCTCTCTTATGAGATTGATGGTATGGTAATTAAAGTAGATAGCTTTGCTCAGCAGCAAGAACTTGGCTTTACAGCAAAGAGCCCACGCTGGGCGATTGCTTATAAGTTCCCGGCAGAAGAAGCAGTGACACAGTTGAAGGACATTGAGGTATCGGTTGGACGTACTGGAGTGGTGACACCAACAGCGTTGCTTCAACCTGTTATTCTAGCTGGAACTGAAGTGAAACGAGCGTCTTTGCACAATGAAGACATCATTATAAAAAAAGGATTACTCTTGGGTGATTATGTACTTGTGAAAAAAGCAGGGGACATTATTCCTGAGATTGTGGAAGTGTTAAAAGAACGACGCACGGGAGAAGAACGTCCATTTATGATGCCAACTCATTGCCCGGAATGTGTGAGCGAATTGGTTCGTCTACCGGATGAAGTGGCATTGCGTTGCATTAATCCAGAGTGTCCGGCCGTTATCCGAGAAGGTATGTCCCACTTTGTATCTCGACAAGCAATGAATTTAGATGGGCTTGGAGAGAAAGTGGTGGCCTCTTTGTTTGCCGCAGGTCTCATTACAAGTGTCGCAGATTTATATTATCTACACGATAAGCGGGAACAGCTGTTACAATTGGAGAGAATGGGTGAGAAGTCTGTCGATAAGATGTTACAAGCGATTGAAGCTAGCAAGGAAAACTCTGTGGAGCGTTTGCTTTTCGGATTAGGAATTCGATTGGTAGGAGCCAAAGCAGCGAAGGTACTTGCAGAGCAATTTGGCGATATAGATCATATCATGCAGGCGACAGCAGAAGAATTGATCGCCATTGACGAGATCGGTCCCAAAATGGCTGAGAGCATCTTAACCTATTTCTCTATGCCCCAAGTACATGAATTGATTGAGAAGCTCAAAGTGGCTGGCGTGAACATGCAATATAAAGGTGTTCGTGTGCAGGCAGGAGAAGACCTTCCATTTTCAGGTAAGACAGTGGTCTTAACCGGTACACTGACACAATTAGGACGTCAGGAAGCGGAAGAAAAGATTGCTATGCTTGGTGGTAAAGTAACAGGGAGCGTTAGCAAAAAAACTGATTTAGTGATTGCTGGCGAGAAAGCAGGCTCCAAATTGGAAAAAGCAGAAAAGTTGGGTATAACTGTACTGGATGAGGAAGCATTTTTAGCGCTATTATCATAGGTGGGCTGAGGAGATATTAAGCAAAGGTGTGAAGGTGATGAAGAGATTCACGCTTAAACAGCTGGGAGCAAGCTTTGGTGTGCTCCTTTTGCTCAGCGGTTGTGCAACTGCAACGCAAAAGTCAGTTGAGCCAGACGTTGTAGATATGAGCCAGACTGCGGAGGAACCAAAAGTGAAGCAAGCGGTTAAACTGGCGCAGATAACAGGAGAATTGACGTACCAGGATGTGTTGCAAAAAGGAGACAGTATAAATTCTCTGGCCTTAGATCAAGGTGGGGAGCAAGTCTGGCTGGCAACGCATGCGGGGCTCTATGCTTCTGCTGACCATGGATTGTGGGGAGCAGTTACTGATGAGATGGAACATGCAAATGTAAAGAGCATTTATTTTGATCCTACGAAGCCAAAAGGGGTCTATGTAGCTGGAGCAAATGTATGCAAGGTGTCTAAAGATGGTGGGAAAACCTGGAAAAAAATAGATAAAGGGTTGCCCAAGGAATATGACATTCAATCTCTAATCGGGGTTCCGACCAGTAAAGGTACATCCCTCTATGCATTTGTGAATCGAGAAGGCGTATACGAATCCAAGGATGCTGGAGCTAATTGGCAGTTACAATTTCCGCTCGATACAGTAGAAGGGTATGATTTGGATTATGTACCCAGAGAGCAAAAATTGTACGTACTAACTCAAAACGAAGTGTTATCTGTAGATATACATGGTGGAGATTGGCAGAATGAATGGCGCGAGGGTGACTCACATATTTACTCCATTGCGGCCAATAAATCCAACGATGCTTTATATGCAGCCAGTGATAAAGGTATCTTACTCAAGGATGGCAAGGAATGGACTCTTCTATCCTCTGAACTACCAGAAAAACTGATTAATATCTCCTACGGTACAGCCGATACACCTATCATCGGAATTGGAGAATCAGCCCAAATTTATAAATACAGCCAAGAAAAGTGGAAAAAGTGGGAGTAGACAAGTAAGGAGTTTGCAATATGAAAACGAAAAGAAAGCTTGTACGCGATCTTTGCGTCCTAGTGGCGTGCTCAGTGCTGTTGTCAGCCTGTTCGTTGCTTCCGGGAAAGAAGGATAGCGCTGATCCTGTCGCGCCCGTTGTGTCTTCTGTTTTACAGGTAGATGAAAATTACTACGGTAGCGCCGCCACAACTTACAAAAAAAATCAGACACGTGGGATGCTTAGTTCCAATCCTAACTATCGAATTGATTTTAGTCATTTAGAGTACGGCATGATGGAAATTGCCAAAGAGAGCTTCTCTCCGAATACGTACTTGTTTCAGGAGGGTCAGCAAATCTCCCGCAAGCAGGTGTCTACTTGGATTGAATGGGAAAAGAAGAATCCAGAAGGTTTAAATCCCGATAAGGCAAATAAATTGCTCGTTAACGTGTTGGAGCATAATTATTTGGATAAAAAGGATCAAAAGCTGGCAGGTATGGTTCTCGGTTTATCTTTATCCCCGATTTATCAAGACCCATCTGGTTTGGAAAAACGGTTAAGCGTAGATGAGCTACGTTTGAAAGGGCAACAAATCGCTGCTAAAATTGTCATGAAGGTAAAATCGGAGAATCCGCAAATTCCGCTTGTCGTAACGATGTATCAAGTGCCAGACTCCAATTCTAACCTTGTTCCAGGTAATTTCATTATGTCTGGTATCGTAAATGCAAACGATAGTAGTGTGGCGAAATGGCAACCAATCAATGAAGAATATTTCCTGTTACCAGGAGATGCGGCATACAATAAATACCCTCAGGCTGCCCTACAATTTGAAAAATTGATGAAGCAAGGGCAAAGCTTTTCCTTGGAAGAGTTTGTTGGTATGACTGGAACGGCACGCTTCATAAATGGTGATTTGACGGAATTGACCATCAATGCAACAGCAGAGTATGATTCTCGAACAGAAGTGATTCAGTTTACACAAATGATTGCTCAAGCGATAGATCAATATATTGATAAAAAGGTTCATGTTAATTTTTATGTGCAGTCTATAAACCAGCCATTAGCCATTTATGTGCGACCAGCTGATGGAAAGTCGTATATGCATATCTACCGAAATTAACACATGTGTATAAACAAGATAAGACACCAATTGGACAGAACTGTTCAATTGGTGTCTTTTTTCGTACGATTTTACATATTTAAAAAGAATGGCACACATTTTGCATATATTATTTGGTGTAAACAAGTTGATCATGGAAGATGAAGTAGGAGGCGAACCTAAGTGCAAGTAGAATTCAAAAATGAACCGTTCGTTAATTTTAATCTGCCCGAAAATAAGCAAGCTTTCCAAGCCGCTTTGGATAAAGTTGAGAGCGAACTTGGACGTGAATATGATCTAATCATTGGTGGGGAACGTATCAAGACGGAAAAGAAAAGCCGTTCCATGAACCCATCTCAAAAAGATGAGTGCATTGGGGTTGTTTCTCAAGCCGACCAAGCATTGGCAGAGAAAGCGATTCAAGTAGCAGCGGAAACCTTTGAAACATGGAAGTGTGTTGCTCCTACTGCTCGTACTCGCTATTTGTACAAGGCAGCGGCTATCCTGCGCCGTCGCAAACATGAATTTTCAGCTTGGTTGGTAAAAGAATCAGGTAAAAGCTGGCCTGAGGCTGATGCGGATACAGCAGAAGCAATCGATTTCATGGAATACTATGCAAGACAAATGGACCAATTAGGCCAACGTCATTCTTTGCCGCGTATTCCTGGTGAAGATAATGAGTTGTATTACATTCCATTGGGTGTAGGTATCGTTATTCCTCCGTGGAACTTCCCGCTTGCTATCATGGTAGGGATGACGACAGCGGCACTAGTAACAGGCAATACCGTTGTCATGAAGCCAGCTTCTACTACGCCAGTCATTGCGGCTAAATTTATGGAAATTCTTGATGAAGCAGGGGTTCCTGCTGGTGTTGTTAACTTTGTACCAGGTAGCGGCAGTGAAATTGGTGATTATTTAGTAGAACATAAATTGACTCGTTTCATTTCATTTACAGGGTCTCGTGATGTAGGTCTACGTATTAACGAATTGGCAGCGAAACATCGACCAGGTCAAAAATGGATGAAGCGTTTGGTAGCAGAAATGGGCGGTAAGGATTCAATTGTAGTTGATAGTGATTCTGATCTAGAATTAGCAGCACAAGCAATCACAGCGTCTGCATTTGGCTTCTCTGGTCAAAAATGCTCTGCTTGCTCTCGTGCAATCATTCATGCAGATGTATACGACGAGGTTTTGGCACGTGTTGTTGAGCGCACAAAAGAATTAACAGTAGGAAATGTGAGCAACCCTGAGTTCTATACAGGTCCAGTGGTTGATGAAAAAGCATATAATAAAATTTTGGAATATATCGAGATCGGAAAACAAGAAGGTAAATTGTTGGCCGGTGGAGTAAAAGGACCAGAAGAAGGCTACTTTATTATGCCAACTGTATTTGCTGACGTGGCTCCAGATGCTCGTATTATGCAAGAGGAGATCTTTGGACCGTTTGTTGCTTTCTGCAAAGCTAATGATTTTGATCATGCTTTGGAGATTGCTAACAATACAGAATACGGTTTGACTGGCGCTGTTATTAGCCGCAACCGTGCTCACTTAGAACGTGCACGTGAAGAGTTCCATGCTGGTAACCTGTATTTCAACCGTAAATGTACAGGTGCATTAGTTGGTGTACATCCATTCGGTGGTTTCAACATGTCAGGAACAGACTCTAAAGCAGGCGGTCCTGATTATCTATTGCTGTTTACACAGGCGAAATTAGTATCTGAATTACTGTAGGTATTGTGACACAAAGAGGGTAACCCTGAGTAGGTCAACTACTTGGGGCTACCCTCTTTTTTATGAATAAGAGTAATAACAAGGTTTATCTATCGGATTATCATGTGAAGTGCGTAGCCCAATGATAAGTAGAGGGTGAATTTCGGTTTTGCGAAGCAAAAGGAAAGCCCCCAACTGTAATCAAGGCGTTGGGAACTCTCTCTGAGAGAAGATTTATGATATATACTGTTCGTACAGATAATAAAAGGAGTCTATCTTGCCAAACTTTAAGTTTATTTTAGCTAACAAGGCCAACCCTTTTAGCAAATAGCGCTGGGATTTATACTCATTAAAATAATGTAAGGCTTCTTCCAAGTGTGATAGCGCCTCAGCACCTTTGCCCATTTCACACAAGATAGAGGCATAGACTAACTTGGCTTCTGCGTACGCATGCTCATTGGTCGATTGCTCAAAGATTTCTAGGCATAGCTGGCCAGCTTCTTCATAGCGCTGTAAACCTTTCAAAATATTGGCAAGTTCTATTTTAGACTCAATCTGTTTCGTATGATCTTGAGGGGAGTGAAGAGACATTGCTCGTGTAATATATTCATGTGCTAGTTGATACTGTTTTTGCTCGGTATGAATAACAGCTAAATTGTTGTAAATGTTTGCCTCTAAAGAAGGAGAAGGAGAAATTTTAAGAATGTCTAACGATTTTTCGTAGTAGCGTTGGGCTACCTCGTATTGTTTTAAAATTTGTTCGCAAACTCCTAATAACAAATAAATAGACTCCATACGATAGATAGCACGCAAGCTTTTGCAAATCTGTTCTGCTTGCTTAAGATGTTCGATCGCCGAATGGATTTCTCCCATGGAGACGTGCATATAGCCAGCAGCATGTAATAAGGTAATATGTAGTAGACCGTTAATCTCGTAACGATTGGTTAATTGCATGGCTTCGTTTAAATAAGGAAGTGCTCTGTCCGCATTCTTTGCTTTGCAATAATGAAAGCCCAGTGAAGTAAGTACACGTACCTGCCATTCGTATTTATCTAGCTCACGGGCCATTTTGATGCTTTCTTGAAAGAGGGACTCAGCAATATCGAAATGATTCCTATTTTCTGACAATACTGCTTTAGACCAGAGATACATACATGTTTGCTCAAGGCTCATTTCAGCGCCCTCTAATTTATTGAACCATTTTTGGGCAATCTCCCAATCTTGTGTATCTATGCTATGTACAAGGTGACGAAAATTATTTTCAATCTCAATTTTAGTAAAGGCTGGTTTGGTAGTAGGAGTAAAAATGGTGGAGAGATCTGTCTGTAGCTTCTTGGCTAGTTCTTCTAGGATTTCAGGAGAAGGAACCACATCTCCTTTTTCTATTTGACTAATATAACTACGGTTGCAAATCCCTTCAGCTAGCTCACCTTGGGTTAGGCCTAGCTTCTTACGATATTCACGTATTCCTTTTCCGATTTGATTGCTCACCTTACCTCACCCTTTTCTGTCAGAATTCTTTATTATCTATTATACAAGAATTTTCACTATTTTTACATTTCTTATTCTTGATCTTCATATTCTTTTTGTTAACTTAATCGACAAAAATGGTGAATCGTAAGATTTTGTAAAAAATGGTTGAGATATGACTGCTGTTTTTCTCCTTTTTTAAAAATTTTACAAATATCTTTCGTTAGAACTATGAAAATATTGCATCTATGGTACGATAAGTTTGGTAGAGAAATAAAAAATCATACTTTTTACCTGTTTTCATTAGTGTGAGAACAGAGAATCTAGGTAAGCCGATCTGGATTTGCTCCGCACAGCACGACCTACAAAACTATTATATCCGTTGGCTGTTTAGGATTGTACTATCTATTTTGTTATCATCAGAGACGGTCCAAATTACATGGTACTCCTCTGGTGGTGTAGGGAAAAGGAGAGCTGCGGGAATGATCAATAGGTTGATCAATGGAACAATTAATTTGGTACGCAATACGTTAACAAACAAAGAAGGATTCATGATCTTCATCTTGTGGGATCATCTTTGGTTGTCACTCATTTACTCATGGTTTACAGGTATATCCTTTTGGAAACTCACTTCAGTAGGCTTACTGGTGACATTACTGGTTTCTCCATGGTATTTCATCAAGAGAGATAGCATTTGGTTGCGTTATATGGTTGCAGTAGGGTTTGTCTTTTATTCGCTATCCTTTGATCATTTTACATCGTATCCGGAAATGGCCATCTTGCCGATCGTAGTGTTGGCACTAATGTCTGCTTATTTAGATTATAAAGTGGTGCTATTTACAGGCTTCTTGTACGTAGTGACTATACTTATTGGTTATCAAACGGATTGGTATAACTTGTTTGAGGGTGAGCACGATCTTGTTAACTTGGGTCTGCGTATTGTTGGTGTGGTATTTACTACAATCGTTTCTATTTATCTTTGCCTATCGGGACGTGCAGCATTGCGTCGTGTAGAAGAAGCACGTCTGGAAGCAGAGGAGAAAGAGGTTCAACTAACTGTGCTGTTGTCCCATGTCTCAAATATGATTGAGAATCTGGATGCTACCTCTAATCAGGTGAATGAAAATGCCGACATCACGAAACAAAACACGGATGAAATGCTGGTTGCCTTTAAAGAAGTGGCAACGGGTATGGAGCAGCAAGCTCACTCCACCGTTAAAGTGGAAGAGGATATCCAGTCTATTGATAATGAAATTCAAAAAGTAAATGGGCAGGCAAATGAAATGAAAGACGAAGCATTGCGCAATAATCGTCGCCTGTCTGAAGGAATCGATATGATGACCGATCTCACCGCTCAGATGCAGCATATTGTCAGTACAGTAAACATGGCATCAAACACCATTCATAAGTTAAATCAGCAAGCCGGTCAGGTAGAAGCAATTGTTGGAACAATTAATCAGATTGCCACGCAGACAAATCTTCTAGCTCTAAACGCTGCCATTGAGTCTGCTCGTGCGGGTGAACATGGTCGAGGCTTTGGTGTAGTGGCAGATGAAGTACGCAAGCTAGCAGAACAGAGTGCAGAGGCTACACAACAAATTGCTAGAATTTTGGAAGCGCTCCATCAGGAAACCCAAACCGCTGTCGTTCATATGAACGAGGGAGAAAGCTCCGTCTCTAAGGGGCAAGAGCTAGCGAACAGGACGGTTGTCTCTATGGAAAAAGTACGTACCGGCATGGAGGGCTTTATGGAGGCGGTCGAATTGGTTCAGGTCAGTATGGTTCAAGTAAAGCAACGTTCTAGTGAGGTAACTGATGAAGTCTCTAATATTACTTCGATTACCGAAGAATCTGTAGCTAGTTTGGAGGAACTGTTCGCCTCGGCAGAGACACAACGTGATAAAATTACCAGTATTACGGAGGAAATCCACCAATTAAACGAGCTTTCCCACTCTTTACGTCAGTCTTTACATTAAGGCTCATGCAGTAGGCTTCTGCTAGTGTTTGCGGGGGAGCCTCCTGTCGTGGTAGAGTAGCAATGTATACCATGAGTAGGAGAGGTCTTATGAAGAAACGTGTGTTTCAAGGGCTAATAAATAAACTTCCGCAAAACGTAATGTCGAGACAAATGGGAAAAGTGGCTAGCTCCCGTTTCAGCCGTTTTGCCATCCAAAAATATATCAACCATTATCAGATTGACGTGTCGGAAATTGAAAAGCCTGTTCGTGAGTATCGCTCGTTAAAGGAATTTTTTACACGTCGCCTGAAGTCAGAAGCGAGACCTGTTGATTTGAATGCCGAGGTGGTGAGCCCTGTCGATGGAAAAGTGTCCCAGATGGGAGGCATCCAACAAGGTACGCTGATTCAAGCAAAGGGAAAAACCTATACGGTTAGCCAGTTGCTAGGTGATGATGAGCATATGGCCGGACGCTTTTATGGTGGCTCCTTTATGACCATCTATTTAAGTCCGCGTGACTATCATCGCATTCATATGCCTGTAGAAGGCAAACTGTTTAAATACTCCTACCTGCCAGGTAAGCTCTACCCAGTTAATGATATGGGAGTTGAACATGTAGAAAAGCTATTTGCACGCAATGAACGGCTGATTACGTACGTTCAGAGTAAGGCATGTGGAAATGTAGCTGTGGTAAAAGTAGGAGCATTATTTGTGGGTAGTGTAAAGGTTACTTATAATGCGCAAACCACAAACGTGAAAAATGGAAAGCAGGTTTGTGAAGTGATTGGTGGCACGCCTTTCTTTGAAAAAGGTAGAGAACTGGGTTGGTTTGAATTTGGTTCCACTGTTATTTTGCTATTTGAAAAAGGCGAAATGAATTGGGCAGAAGGAATTAAAGAAGGCAGTGTGGTAAAAATGGGGCAAAAAATTGCGGTTAGCACTGTACCTGTGGAATAAGACATATATTAAAAAGATCCTTTTTGCTACTTATCCTGTGATAGAGAGCAAAAGGGATTTTTTAGTGTTCCACATAAATGCTATTAGATATCTGCCTTTACAATAAGCATACAAAGAAGGAATTGATATTACAATTTCGTTCATTTGTGGGTTGGTGTAGGTTTGTGAGTGGTGAGCGAATCTTACAATATTTGCTGATGCAATTTTAATTCGATATACTGGTAGTAGATGTAATTCGTTCCAACATTCAAGTAACAATACAAAGCTTTTAAAACCGGCAGTAACTTACCCATTGATGGAATCTACCAAATAGGACAGCACAGCGAAAAAGGAGAGTTAATAAGCTATGGGGATCATTTGGCATGATATTAAGGACATTGAATCACCTTTAATGCCTCACGCATTAGAATTGTATGAACAAACGTTTACCGAAGATTTACGCGAACCGAATTCTATATTGCTCAAAGGGCTGACCAATGAAGGCCCGATAGCACCAGATACCTTTCATCTGTTGGTAGGGACGGATGAGAATCAACAAGTGATTGCTGTTAGCACCTTTCATTACCTAGCAACATGGAATCTTGGCTTTATCGTATACATGATGGTTAATCCTGCTATCCAAAGTGGTGGCATTGGTAGTAAAATGATGATGCAGATTGAGAAGATTCTGAAAGAAGATGCTCAAAACCATGGCACAGAACTGGTTGGTTTAGTACTGGAGACAGAGCGAGAAGAGGATGCACACGACGAAGAGGAGCAGGTGCTGACTCAGCGGCGTTTACGCTTCTTTAACCGAAATGGATTAGTACCTGTTAAAGGGGTTCCTTACAAACAACCACCGTTGTGGGAGAATACGAAGGAAGTTCCGCTTCATTTACTAGTGAAATGGACCAAGGACACGGATGGATTCTTACAAGAAGAGTGGTATCGTTTTGTGCAAGCTGTTTATAAGGAAAAATACGGTAAAATAAACAACGTAAAAGCAGAAATTTTGCATCAAATGGAAGCAGAATTGCTCGCTAATCTTCAAGTTTAGCAAATCCCTATCATTAAATTAAGATAATCTTAAGGTTTGTGTAAGATTGGTGAAAGAGTAACCATGTATCATTGTACATGTAAGGACGGCACGAGAGATTTGGCAAACAGAATGCCAGAATCTTAAGTGCCTCCTCAACAACAATTAGATGAAGTGGTGTTGAACATGGGTGTACCGATGCACGCTAAAACTCTGACAACTGAATACTATGAGGATCGTGAATTCCATGAATTGTATGATGAGTTTTTTGACCGAGTAAATCGTTATTTGCGTTGCCGCGTACATAATACCTGGGATGCCGACGATTTAACGACTGTAGTATTTATTAAGGCTTTGGAGAAATTCCAACAATATAGCCGTACCAGTCCGTTCGCCGGATGGGTCTTTAGCATAGCCCATCATACATTTATTGATTTTTGCCGCAAAAAGAAAGAATTGCCGATGGATCACACGGAATTCTTTGAGAGCAGTATTGATAATACATGGAATCCGGAAGAACATGCTCTCTCAAATGAGGAGACGCTCCTCCTTCGTGAAACATTAGAAAAGCTGACGCGCGATCAGCGTGATGTTTTGTCCTTGCGTTATTTCGGTGATCTGCGCATTGCACAAGTGGCTGACATCTTAGGAAAAACGGAAGCAAGCGTCAAAACGATTTCCCACAGAGGATTAAAAGAGTTACGTAAATTATATACAGGGAAAAGGCTGAAATAGGAGACTCATAGGCAGGGTCTTCTATTTTTTTACTTTCAACAAAGATTACATTGCTTAGAGATAGCGATAAATGCTTGATTATAGGCTTTATCATGTCACTCCATTTTATGTTACAATAATTGAATATAAATTCAATCGGGCTTCTAGCGATTAACCTGAATAAGAGATGAATGGGGAGTGCCTCTCTAAGCATCATATTTGAATGAAGAAAGTGGAGGGACTATCTTTGCCAGAAATTGCAATTGTAACAGATAGCACCAGTTATATTCCAAAAGAGCTTCAAGAAGAATTGCAGATTACAGTAGTACCTCTGCAAGTAGTATATGGAAACGTGGCGTATCGCGAAGAAGTAGAATTAACGGAAGCTGATTTTTACGTAAAGCTAAAAACGAGCGATCAGTTACCAACGACGTCCCAGCCACCTATTGGGGAATTTTTGGAAACCTATATGAATTTATCTAAAACACACAAGCGAGTAATTGCTATTCATATGTCAAGTGGTATTAGTGGAACCTATCAGGGGTCAGTAACGGCAACCACTATGGTCGACGATTTTCCAATCGATGTAATTGACTCTGAGATTACTACATATGCGTTGGGTGCTGTTGTTGTGGAAGCGGCTAGAATGGCACAAGCAGGTAATTCGAGAGAAGAGATTTTAGAGCGTATTGAATACATACGTGCGCAAATGAAAACGTACTTTTTAGTCGAGGATCTAGATTTCTTGTACCGAGGAGGTCGCTTATCGACTGCTCAATTGATGCTGGGCAACATGCTAAAAATCAAGCCGATCCTTACATTTGAGAATAAAAAAATCGTTCCTTATCAGAAGGTGAGAACGCGCGTTAAAGCAAAGGCTGGGATCATGGAATTGTTCGAAGCGGATGCTAAAGTGGGCAAACCTATACAGCTTTCCATCATCCAGGCGCAAGTTCAAGGAGAAGCAGAGGAATGGAGAACGTACATTGAATCTACTTATCCACATGTTTCTGTTACGATAAGTCACTTTGGCCCGGTTATTGCTACTCATGTAGGGCCAGGAGCTATTGGATTAACTTGGTATTATAAATAAGGTAGAATGCCGTTTTGCTGAAAGAAGAGCAAGCGGCGTTTTTTTAACGGATAGGAAACGATATAAGAAAGGAGAAAACCTACTTTCGTGCTTTAGAGAAAAAAAGAAAAAAGGTTGGTCAAATTGACTAACCTTAGATTTTTCAAGTAATATCAATGTTATGTAGAAACGTACAACTAGGTAATTTGGAGGTGGAGAAAGATGAGTACGATTTCCCGACAAGAAGTGGAACACGTGGCTAAATTGGCACGACTTCGTTTAACGGAAGAAGAAGCGGAGCGCTATACACGTGAATTGGATGCGATTTTAAATTTTGCTGCCCAACTAAACGAATTGGATACTACCAATGTGAAGCCGACTAGTCATGCATTTGACGTACGTAACGTTATGCGTCCTGACGTTAACCGTCCTTCCGTATCTAATGAAGAAGCACTGCGTAATGCGCCGGATCAAGAAGAAGGACAGTTCAAGGTACCAGCTGTTTTTGAATAGGAGAGAAAGGGGGAGACATTGTGTCCCTATTTGATAAACGCTTAGCAGATATACATAGCGAGCTTAAAAGGAAAGAGCTATCTGTAACAGATTTAGCTAATGAATCGCTCGCACGCATCCGTGAAGTAGACAAGGATGTACAAGCGACCTTGCTCGTTGATGAGGAGGCTGCTCTTAGTCAAGCAAGAGCAATGGATGAAAAGCTAGCTCAAGGCACAGAGGACCTCGGCCTCTTGTTCGGCCTTCCAGCTGGTGTGAAGGATAATATCGTAACAAAAGGGTTGAAAACGACATGCGCGAGCAAGCTTTTGTCCAACTATGATCCTATCTATGATGGAACAGTTAGCCAAAAGTTGAAGGAAGCCGACGCACTTGTGTTTGCTAAATTAAACATGGACGAATTCGCAATGGGTGGCTCTAACGAGAACTCTGGTTTCTATCCAACGCGCAATCCGTGGAATTTGGAGTATGTACCGGGTGGTTCGAGCGGCGGATCTGCTGCTGCGATGGCAGCTCGCCAATTCTTCTTTACACTTGGATCGGATACAGGTGGTTCTATTCGACAACCAGCGGCTTTCTGCGGTGTGGTTGGTTTGAAGCCAACTTATGGACGTGTATCTCGTTATGGCCTGGTATCCTACGCATCGTCACTTGATCAGATCGGACCGCTGACGAAAAACGTAGAGGATTCAGCTTTTGTTTTACAAGCCATTGCAGGTCATGATACTTACGATTCTACTTCGGCTGACGTGGAAGTCCCTGATTATCTATCTGCCCTGACAGGTGATGTAAAAGGACTGCGTATCGCGGTACCAAAAGAATTACTAGGAGAAGGTATTGATCCACAGGTTCGTGATTCGGTACTAGCGGCTTTAAAACAATTGGAAAGCATGGGGGCTGTTTGGAGTGAGGTATCTATGCCGCACACAAAATATGCCGTACCAGCTTATTACCTGTTGGCTTCATCAGAGGCTTCTTCTAACCTAGCACGTTTTGATGGTGTTCGTTATGGTGTACGCGCTGATAATGCGGAAAACCTGTTGGATCTGTACATGGAATCTCGCAGCCAAGGTTTTGGTGCAGAGGTCAAACGTCGTATTATGCTAGGGACATATGCCCTGTCTTCTGGTTACTATGATGCTTTCTATAAAAAGGCACAACAAGTGCGTACTTTGATTATTCAAGACTTTGAAGAAATCTTTGCGAACTTTGACATTGTGTTACATCCGACTACACCTTGCCCAGCTTTTAAACTTGGTGAAAAAATGAATGATCCTGTACAAATGTTCCTAGAGGATATTTGCACAGTAACGGTAAACTTAGCTGGTCTTCCGGCTATTTCTGTTCCATGTGGTTTCTCCGATAACGGATTGCCAATTGGTTTGCAAATGATTGGTAAAGCATTTGACGAATCCACGATTCTACGTGCGGCACATGCGTACGAGCAATCAACTAATCTGTTCCCGAACAAGCCACAATTGGGAAGGGAGGAAGTGTAACATGAGCCAAAAATTCGAAACGGTCATTGGTTTGGAAGTTCACGCTGAATTATCTACCAATAGTAAAATTTTCTGCGGTTGCAAAACCGAGTTCGGTGCACCACCTAATACACACACATGCCCGATTTGTTTAGGACATCCGGGTGTTTTACCGGTGTTGAACCAGCAAGCATTAGAATTCGCGGTGAAGGCTTCCTTAGCGATCAACTGCGAAATTTCCCGTGATACAAAATTTGATCGTAAAAACTATTTCTACCCGGATCTTCCTAAAGCTTATCAAATCTCGCAATTTGACCAACCGGTGGGGACGAACGGGTGGATTGATATTGAAGTAAATGGAAAAACCAAACGTATTCGTATCAATCGTCTGCATTTGGAAGAGGATGCTGGTAAATTGACGCACTGCGAATACGGAAGTGGTACGATGATGGACTATAACCGTGTAGGTGTGCCGTTGGTGGAGATTGTAACAGAGCCAGATATCAGTTCACCAGAAGAGGCAAAAGCGTATTTGGAGAAGCTAAAAGCGATCATTCAATATACAGAGGTATCTGATGTGAAAATGGAGCAAGGTTCTCTTCGCTGCGATGCCAACGTTTCAATTCGCCCTGTAGGCGAGACCAAGTTAGGTACAAAAACGGAATTGAAGAACATGAACTCCTTCCGTAACGTACAAGCTGCTTTGGAATACGAGGTGAAACGTCAGGAAGAAGTCGTTCAAGACGGTGGAGAAATTAAGCAGGTAACGCTACGCTGGGATGATGCTAACAAAAAAACCATCGTAATGCGTTCTAAGGAAGAGGCGCATGACTATCGTTATTTCCCAGACCCTGATCTGGTGAACGTAACGATTACGGATGAAATGATTGAGCGTATCAAAGCCTCAATTCCGGAATTACCAGATGCTCGTCAGGCACGTTATGTCGAGCAATATGGTCTATCTACATCTGATGCAGAAGTTATTACCATGACACGTGAGTCTGCTGATTTCTTTGATGCGTCAGTAGCAACAGGTGCTGATCCCAAGACAGTTGCTAACTTTTTAATGGTTGATCTGTTCGGATATCTAAATGCAGGCAATCTTGAATTCTCCGATGTCAAAATGACTCCTGTGGGTCTGGGGGAAATGGTGAAGCTGATCGAAAAGGGCACCATTTCTATTAAAATGGCCAAGACGGTCTTTACAGAAATGTTAGAGACAGGCAAGGACCCAGCAACCATTGTTGAGGAAAAAGGTTTGGTGCAAATTAGCGATGAAGGCGAATTGAAGCGCATCGTCGATGAAATCATCGCCGCTAATCAGCAATCGGTAGAAGATTACAAAGCGGGTAAAAAGCAGGCAATTGGCTTCTTAGTAGGACAAATTATGAAACAGACCAAAGGAAAAGCAAATCCAGGTGTGGTAAATAAATTGTTGGTAGAAGCGCTGGAAGCATTGTAAATTGTACGAAAGCTCCTCTCCATAACCATACTCTGGCTGGGAGAGGAGCTTTATTTGTTTGGTTGTATCTAGGTTAAAACTACCCCTGTAACTTCTGGAGCTCAATTCTAAATGCCCGACGCATGATGAACCCGAGTAGCATACTAGCAGTAAGAATAACAGTTGCCACTATATAAGCCATAGCTGCACCGAATGCCGCAACCACGTTGGTAAGGATCAGAACTGATAAGCCATAGCCCATGTATTCCACCGTGCTTTTTGCCGATAGAACATTAGGCAAATAGAGAGGATCCACACTCTTTTGAAAATAGGTTTGTTTGCTTACATATTGAATCTGTGTGGCTGGACCCAGTAAAAAAGAGAGGAACAAGGCAAGCCAAGCGCTATGAGTAAGCCCGAGGCCAAGCGTTACTAGTGCTGAGAATAGACCAGCACCTAGTAGAAACGGGAGAAAATAGCGAGATACATAAGTTGCAATTGCCATTAATAATAAGCCACCGACAATCATTCCTATAAAATAGCTAGCATTGAGATAGCCCCACCATTCTTGGCCTTTTCCTAGAACATCGGACACATAGAAGAGCATAATAGCAGCAATGTAAATGGCTCCTGCTAATGATTCAAGCACATCCATACAAGTGAGTGTAAGGAGCGTGCGAGATTTCAGGATATAATGCCACCCGCGAAGCAAGGCTTCTTTTTTGGAAGGATCATCGGGATTCGTTGTTGCTAGGGCCAAAGGATCGCGTAAATTAGCCATGCAGAACGTAGAGATGATGAACAATCCAAGACTAGCGGAAAAAAGGTGTGAGATTCCTAGAAAAGCTACAAGCATCCCACCTAACGCCCAACCAGCAAATTGAATCACTTGATCTGAGGTGGCAAACAGACTATTTAATCGCAATAAATGAATAGGCTGTGCTATTCGTGGCAACAGGGCATTGCGTGCAGGAGTGGCCCATCCGTCCAAAAAAGCAATCAAAGAGGCAAGACCTAAAAATAAAAGCAATGGCAGAGATGGCCATCTGGTTACAAAGACAAGTAGACATAATAAAAGAGTTTTGGCACATTGTGAGGAAAACAGCAAGGTAGAGAGAGAAAAGCGGCGTTGCATGAGGGGCGCGAAAAAGCTACTCACCGTTTGCGCTAAGATAATGGTAAGCGGAACAAAGCCGGTATAGACAGCGGAGTGCGTCGTTTCAAAAACGAGAGTAAGCAGGGAGATAATATAAAAAACGTCGCCAGCGTTGGCAAGCATTTGGCCAATCCAAAGAAAGCGTACTTGTTTGGTAAGCATGACAAAAAAACCTCTTTTCATGAGAAAGATAGACAGGATTTTCCTGCCTTCAACAAATTATGTTTCTATTTGTTTTCTTTTTCAGAAAAGAGTTCTACACTGGTATCGACTCCGTATCATGAATTTTCAATCATTTGATACAGTGTAGCAATGAAACGTAACCATGTCAAAGAAAAAGACTGGTATTTTGTAACAAAAACTTGTTACCATCGTCCTATTTATAACTAATGGTATTGGTTTGTAAATTCCAACATTTTTCATCCTCACTCAACAGATTTTAAGAAAAAACTTGTTACTTTTTGGCTTTCAAAAGCGTCTTTTCAATGAGAAACTTTTTCCTGTAAATATGTAGTAAAAACTGCAATCTTATTTTGTAAGATGAAGTTTTTGTATATAAGGAAAAAAATGATCCAAATTGTAGGAAGAGGGAAGCTATGAGGTGAAGAGAAAGTGAGTAATAGCATCGGTGAATTAACGGTACGAGATGTCAATCATAGTTACAAGGCTGGAAAGCTTCAGATCCCCGTCTTACATGATATCAACTTGCATATTGGACAAGGGGAGTTTATTTCGTTATGCGGAACATCTGGTTCAGGGAAATCAACGTTACTTAACTTAATGGCCGGGTTAACACGTCCCGAACAAGGAACCATCCATGTAAATGGAGAGGAAATATCTACATTTAACGAGAATCAGCTTTGTTTGTTTAGACGGCGTTGCTTAGGATTTGTGTTTCAATCGTTTAATCTTTTGCCTAACCTGACAGCAGTTGAAAATGTGGAGTTACCGCTTGTTTTTTCTGGAGTAAGTCCTCGTGTACGACGTGAAAAAGCCATAGCGATACTGAACCAAGTAGGACTAGAAAAGCGAGAACATCACAAGCCTAATGAACTAAGTGGTGGTCAGCAACAGCGTGTCAGTATTGCGCGGGCATTGGTCAACGAACCTGGTATTGTTCTTGCGGATGAGCCAACAGGGAATCTGGATACAGCAACAGAGGAAGAAATTTTACAACTCATGCGGCAAATGAATCGGGAAAATGGCACAACATTCGTGATTGTCACCCATGATCAAGAGGTGGCAAGTCAATCTGATCGTACCATTTTTCTGCGAGATGGTTTCATTCAGCAATAAAGGGAAGTGGCAATACTCAGGCCTACGACAATGACTAGCCTGGGCTTTCGCGTAATAGAGACATGAATTTATTTGCTCTTATCTGTTAAAAAGGCAAGGGGAAAAATGAGGTGTAATTTGTGAAACTGCTTGATTCGCTACGTATCGTCTGGCGCAATCTTTGGCGTATGAAGCTTCGGACGGTATTGACATCGATTGGAGTTATGATTGGTACGGCTGCTATTGTGACCATGCTATCCCTTAGTATTGGGCTAAAGGATAATGCGGTCAAAAGTCTAGAGAACTTCGGTAATTTAACCGAACTGGAAGTGTACCCAGCTTATCTTATGCCAGATGGAACAACGGAGAGACCGCCAGACAAAATGAAACGTTTAAATAGCCAAAGTATACCGGAATTAAAGGCTGTTCCCGGGGTTCAGGCGGTTATGCCAATCAAGGAATTTAATAGGGGAGATGCCACCTTAAAGCTAGGGCGTCGAGAGGGGAGTTTCCGAATTGTTGGGGTTGATCCACAACAAGAAGCACCTGTGCGATCTAAAGAGTTAGAAAAAGGTGAGTATTTAACTGGAGCGAACAATGAGATTGTGATCTCCTACGAAGTACCACGCCAAATGCGAGATGTGGAAAAGGAACGACGTGAAGCTAGGAAGCGTAACGCTAACCAGAGTGGAAACGATATGAGTTATGAATACATGGGACGGGGTGGAGCTGGCGAAGGTGCAGCCATAGATATGGTTGGGAAAACGGCGATGCTGGAACTGAGACGAGAATACTCTATAGACAACGAACCTAAGTTTGAAAAGAAGGAAATACGTGTCCGCGTAGTCGGTCAGATGCAAAAGGATGAAAAGAGCTATCGAGGTCCCACCATCTATGTTCCTATGAAGATGGTTAATGAGCTGAATGTCTGGATGGAACAAAATAGGGAACAAAGCGATTATGATACAGGAATGGTAGGCAAGAAGCCGAATCGGTCTATAAATCGTAATCAGAAGCCAGCTGTTGAATATGATTCGATCACAGTAAAAGTTGAATCAAGAGAAAAAGTAGAGCAGGTCATCAAGGATTTACAAAACATCGGCTATGAAAATTATTCGTCAGCACGTCAGCTTACTCAACTTAATAAGTTTTTCTTTGTCATTCAATTAGTGCTTGGTGGTATAGCAGCTATTTCATTATTAGTAGCAACGATCGGTATTGTAAATACCATGGTCATGTCCATTCTGGAGCGGACCAAGGAAATTGGTATTATGAAGGTTATTGGCGCAACCGTGTATAATATTCGCTGGCTCTTTTTGATTGAATCAGGCTCAATTGGTTTAATTGGGGGACTGACTGGTTTAGGGCTTGCTTATGGAGCTGTAGCCATCATTAATTACCTCGGAAAAAACAGCGATGTTTTAGGTAGCGTTGGGATGGGAATGGGAAGAGGTATGGGGCCAGAAGAAGAGGTAGTAACACAAATTGCCTTGGTACCGCCGTCTCTCGCCTTGTTTGCTATTTTGTTCTCTGTTGTCATCGGATTACTAGCGGGTATCATTCCTGCCATCAGGGCATCTCGACTAAGCCCATTGGAGGCTATTCGATCTCAGTAAGTATGCAGAAGATTTACTTGGATCAAGGCTTGGCAAGGATAAGTTTTCTAAATACATGTGGAAGAAATGTGGGGAATTAACGCATGGCTATTAATAAAAAAGTGCTTATTTCAGCCATCACCGTGCTTGTTTTAGCGGGTGGCGGTTATGGAGGGTATAAATATTTTGTTCCAGCTGATGTATCACAAGAGATCGTTGAACCACCGATGCTCCAGACTGTAGCTGTAGAGACGGGCGAAGTTAAAAAAACGGTGTACTCGACAGGTACAGTTGAAGCTACGGCTCGTCAGGAAGTGAAGCCAGATGTAAGCGGTAAAGTAGAGAGTCTGGCTGTTAAGGAAGGGCAGCGTGTTAAAAAAGGCGATTTGTTATTCACGATGGAGGCTACAGATGCTGGCTTCGAAATCGAGAAACAAAAGTTGTCGATGGCCCGTATCCAGAAAGAGATAAAGGATTTGAAAGATAGAAAAGACCGTATTGAGGCTAATGCAGGTGGAGTTGTCAAAGAGCTGATGATTAAGAGGGGGGGCGACGTAACACCTGAGACGGTGATTGCCAAGGTAAACGATCCCAATTATATAAAGATTACAGGGTACTTCTCCCCTTACGAAGCTGAATTGTTACGCGAAGGACAGAAAGTGAAGGTATTTTTACCAAGCTCAATGACTTATGTAGATGGTGAAATCGACCGTATTGATATGGAAGGAACCAAGCAAGACGGAAAAATGGCTCAGCATGCTGTAGACGTATTGGTCGAAAATACAGGCGGCTTGTATGTAAATGACCTTGGTTCTGTTGAATATACGGATGCTAAAGGATTGAAATACGCAAGTCAGGGAAATACGCCATTTACCAAAGCAGACGATATAGAGATTTTAGCGGGCACCACGGGTAAAGTTGGTGAAGTCTTGTTTAAAAAAGGAGACACGTTAAAAAAGAATCAACTCTTGGCGAAAATGGATAAAGAAGCTGACAAAACAGAGATTGAAGAAAAAGAATTAAATTGGAAAGAAGCGCAGCTTGGCATGGACCAAAAGGTGCGTGATCTATCCAAACGAAGAGTTGTTGCCCCGATTAGCGGTGAGATTACGAAATTGAATGTAAAAGTAGGAGAAGCGCTAGGCGGTGATCCTGCTGCTATCATCATGGATACCTCTTCTGTTACTTTTAAAGCATCTGTTGATGAATTGGATTTCCCACAAGTAAAAGTGGGACAAACTGTTGATGTGTATATTACAGCCTTTGGAACAAAAGCATTTAAAGGTACGGTGACGGAACTACCAAAAGAGGGAACCAAGCAGGATAAAGCGGTTCGTTTCGAGGTAAAAATCGCAGTGGAAGATAGCAGTCAAATGAAGCATGGTATGAGCGGTGACTGTGACATCAACATCCATAAGAAAGAAAATGCAATGCGTTTGCCAGTTAATGCAGTAGAAGTGGTGGAAGAAGGCAAAGGTATGGTGATGGTCAAAGGTCCAAGTGGAGATCCAGTACCAAAAGACGTGGAAATTGGTATTGAGGGTGCTGAATACGTGGAGATTGTGAGTGGATTGAAAGCTGGAGATGAAGTTGTGATCACAAATCCAGAGGGTATGTAGAAGGCAGTAACGATGAAAGTAACATGTAATTCATTTAGAGCTTGAACATCTAGCCTGCAAAGTTCGTTTTTTTCTTTCTTGGAAAGAGAAACGGGACTTTGCAGGATTTTTTTTACCGATAAATAAAACCTAGAGATTATAGTAGATATTAGGTAAAATGGATGACAGATTAAAAAATGAACAAATCATTTATCAGAAGGTACAAGAATGCTTAGGGGAGGCAGATATGGAACAGCAAGCAATCATTGCACTTGTAATCTTCTTGGTTACGTATGCCATTATCATTTCAGAGAAAATTCACCGCACCATTATTGCGATGGTGGGAGCGGTGTTTATGGTTATGCTAGGAATTGTCAGCCAAGAAACTGCACTTCACCACATTGATTTTAATACGCTTGGGTTATTGATCGGAATGATGATTATTGTTGCCGTTACAGCTAAAACTGGATTGTTCAAAGCAATTGCGATCTGGGCGGCGAAAAAGGCAAAGGGAAACCCACTGTATATTTTAATTGCATTATCACTCATTACAGCTGTGGGTTCTGCCTTTTTAGATAACGTGACTACTGTCTTATTGATGGTACCCGTTACGTTTAGTATCACACGAAAATTAGAGGTACCTGCATTTCCTTTTTTGATGTCAGAAATCCTGATGTCCAATATCGGGGGTACGGCAACTATGATTGGTGATCCGCCTAATATCATGATTGGCAGTGCTGTCAAAGAACTTTCTTTTGTTGCCTTTATCAATAATTTGACGCTTATCTCGATGTTTATAGCGGTGGTCACTATTGTTGTACTTGCTTTTATGTTTCGCAAGCAATTGCATACGCGAGAAGAATTGCGCCAAAAGCTTATGCAACTGGATGCGGTCGCTGAGATAACAGATCGAACTTTATTAGTAAAATCATTGTCCGTTTTAGTCTTAACGATTATTGGATTCTTTTTACACCAAGTACTGCATCTAGAATCAGCTACAGTAGCGTTAGTTGGGGCTTTTTTATTGTTGTTGATTACAGGAGAGCATTATTTAGAAGAAGCCTTAACCAAAGTAGAGTGGACAACAATCTTCTTCTTTGTGGGGTTGTTTGTACTTGTTTCAGGGCTTGTGGAGACAGGAATTATTGCATCGCTCGCGCAGGAAGCAATCAACCTGACTAAAGGGAACGTTACTGCAACAGCTCTGTTAATCCTGTGGTTAAGCGCAATTGCCTCTGCTTTCGTGGACAATATTCCGTTCGTTGCTACTATGATCCCAATGATTCAGGAGATGGGACGCATGGGAATAGACAACCTAGAACCTTTATGGTGGAGTCTGGCGCTAGGAGCATGTCTAGGTGGTAATGGCTCTTTAGTCGGAGCGAGCGCCAACCTGATTGTAGCTGGCATCGCGGCTAAAGAAGGAGAAAAAATTACATTCCTGGGCTTCCTGAAAATTGGATTCCCACTCATGATTCTGTCGATCGTCATTTCAACGTTTTATATTTACTTCCGTTATTTAATCTAGCGTTTTTATGGAACCTATCACGTAAATCTATGAATAACAAAGCCTGCTTCGTATTGTGCGAAGCAGGTTTTTCTACTATCTAATAGGGTTAAAACAGATAGAATTCCTAGTATGTTACAGGTAGAGTATAAGGACAATCCGCAGCCACTTCCATTGCCCTTCGGTGTTACGTATGAGCTTATGGATAAACAAGTAACCTTCCTATACGACAAACGCTTGATCCCTGCTATAGTTTTAATAAATGACAGATTTATTTCCCAAGAAATGACACGCTTTGCAAATGAAGCATTGTTTGTCGGATTGATTGTTCAGCATGGGCAATTGACGACAGGAAATCACAACTTTCATACTTGGAACGACTAGATTCATAAGCAAAGAGGTGCTTTCCTTATTCTAAAAAATTACCTACAAAAAAATTGCTCAAACGATGCATTTGTGCTTTCAGAAGTCTTTCCAATGGGCTAAAAATGACTGAACTAGTTTGTGGAAATAATCACTCTATTTTATAATAAAGGGTAGAGGCCTACTAGTACGTGATGGAAAAAGGGGAAGAGATGATGAAAATTTTGTCTGTTACAGGGGAAGGCGTGCCTGCTGGAAAAGGTGGGTCACCTGCTGATACCTTTGAGCGATCAGTTGTAACTTATCAGGTAGGAAAAGAAACGAAAACGCTTACTATTACCTATGTACGTTATTTCGAGAAGCTTCTAGCCCAACAAGGACTGTACGATCAGGAGAAAGAAGGGATACCTGTAAATCAATTGGCTGCCACTCTCTTTTTGGAACAACATCCTCAATCCAAAGAATCTCGTCACTATTTTAATGATGGGGAATCCTTCACCAAGTTGTTCGAGGCGTTTTCTATAGAAGAGTGGAGAGAAAAATACTCCTCTTTGGTATGAGCATTTTAATTGCCGTCGATACAGAATATAGGAAGAAACTCTCTGGCTCAAATATCACATTTTTGTGACAACACCCTTTAACTGCAATTGAATCATTGCAGTTCCCCTCGAAGTTTTGCATAATAGAATTTGTATTATTTGATAACTATTCTTAATTAGCGAATATATGTATGCAATCGCGAACAAGAAACGACATAGATAGAGGGGCGAAGCATGGAATGAAACAAGTCGGAGTACTCATTATAGGTCATGGTTCCAGCAGTGCAGCATGGGTGGAGCTAGTGGATCAGGCTGTTGCCAATTTAGACATCCAGGTACCTTACACCACCTGTTTTCTGGAAATGGTAGGAGGACGCCTTATTGAAGATGGACTACGAGAGCTTGAGACTCGCGGTGTAGAAAAAGTCATAGCGATTCCCCTCTTTGTTGCAGAAGGCAGTACACATATTGATGAAATCGGTTATTTGTTAGGTGCTACCGATCATAAATTGGATGATGAGTGGGAAAGATTACACACAACGATGGAAATGATTTATTGTCCACCAATGAACGATCATCCATTTATTCTGGATATTTTGGAAGAACGAATTCGTGAGCTTTCCTCAGACCCAAAAGAAGAGATACTGTTCCTAGTTGGACACGGCGCGGATGAAGGGGAAAATCATCGAAAGTGGGAAGAAGTGTTACAGAGTATGACCCAGACTCTGAAGGAACGCTTGAAATTCTCTGAGGCTACCTATGGCACATTACATCCAGATAATCTACGCACTCGGGCGGAAGAAGCAACCAATCAAGGTAGAACGATTGTTATCCCGCTATTTTTGAGTGAAGGGTATTTCACAAAGAAGGTCATTCCGTCTAATCTGGATGGCTTAAACTATGCGTATAGTGGTAAAACATACCTTCCACATCCTTATGTTGCTAAATGGCTACAAGAAGTTGTAGATGAACAGGTGCATAATGTGTAGAAGGTAGAATAATCTACAAGAAGGCTCAACAACAGGGGCCTTCTTTTTTATTGTGTAAGGCATCCGGTGAAACTTGAGGTAAAATAAGGGGAAGTGCAACGATGGTTCAAGTAAAGGCTAGATGGAACCCAAGTTTTCTAAAAAAAGTTGTAGGCACAAAGAAGAAGCATTCATACATAAAATGAAGAAGTTGGGAAAAAACGAGTAGGATGAGTAGAGCTGTTGTCGTTAAGAAAGAGAGGTTATCTATGATTGAGGTACAGTGTGTGACAAAAGCATTTAAAGATGTTGTGGCTGTGGATCAGCTTTCACTACTATGTCGACCGGGTGAGGTACTGGGTCTTCTAGGGGAAAATGGAGCCGGTAAAACTACAACTATGCGCATGATGGCAACGATTTTGACCCCTACCAGCGGGGATATTATCATGGATGGTTACTCGGTTAAAACACATCCAATGGAAGTCCGTAAACGCATTGGTTTGTTGTTTGGCGGTGATGTGGAACTTTACGCTAGGTTGACGGCAAGAGAGAACATTAAATACATAGGTAAGTTGCATGGGTTGAATGAAAAGCTGATAGATCAGCGAATTGAAGAGGTTAGCAAACAGTTGGACATGAGTGAATTTTTGGATCGTAGGGTGGGGCCTTTTTCCCGCGGAATGAGACAGAAGGTAGCGATTGCAAGGTCGTTAGTACATGATCCAGAAGTGATCTTGTTTGACGAGCCTACTACTGGTTTAGATATCACGGCAGCAAGCGTATTTCGACGATTAATTAAAAAATTACAACAACAAAACAAAACGATACTGTTTTCCACACATAACATGGGCGAAGTAGAGAAACTCTGCTCTAGAGTAACAATCATGCACAAAGGGAAGTTGATTGTAGAAGGTACGATCCCCGCTTTGCGTAAACGCTATGATCTACAAGATATGGACGACATCTTTATGCGAGCGGTCGGAGGTGAGAAAGAGAATGAATAGACAGCATGTATGGATTGTCTTTCAAAAGGAAATGACGGATCTTATTCGGGATCGCAAAACTTGGATCGGGGCCTTAGTTATCCCTTTGGTTGTTGTTCCATTATTTGTATTTTTAATGTCTTTTTCTATGAATGGGGTCGCAAAAGAGGCTCAATCCTTCGTTCCGCTGATTGTTAATGCAAATAGTCAGCATCCCTTTGTACAAATCTTACAAAAAAATGATAGTGTAAAAATCATTCAGGCAGAAGATCCTCTGGTGGCAATTAAGAATGGGGATGCGAGGGCTTTCATTAAACTACCTGAACAGTTGCAGAATAGATTACAAGCAGGTGAGGCTGTCGATATTACTATTTGGTATGATCCCTCTAATCAAAAATCTACCTATGCCAAAACGTTAATTGAAAAATCTCTGGAGGAATATCAAAAGGACGTTGTCGCCAAGCGGTTACAGCATGTAGGATTGTCGATTGAGGCGATTGAGCCACTCCATACCAAGTTTGAAAGCGTAGCTAGTGATGAGAAGGTGTCTGGTAGTATTTTATCCGGCGTTATGATCATCCTCATGATTGCTTCTCTAATCTCTGGGGGCTTACCAGCTGCCACAGACTTAATTGCGGGAGAGAAGGAACGAGGCACGTTAGAGACACTGATAAGCGCTCCGATAACAGCCAACAGCGTGTTAACAGCGAAATTATTTACTGTCATGATTATGAGTGGCGTCAGTTCGTTAGCCTCGGTGATTAGTGTATCGCTGATTTTTACATTTGCGCCAATTAATCATGATGCAGGAGGACTCTCTCTGCAATTTTTCACGGGTAGTTCCATTATAGTGTTGCTTATCGTGGTTATTTTACTTGCCGCTATGTTTGCTGGCATCATGTTAAGTATTAGTTCTTTTGCCAAATCCTTTAAAGAAGCGCAGACATACATGACCCCGCTTGTTTTGGTAGGATTGGTACCTGCTTACCTGATGATGCCGCTCAATCCGATCGATATCCCATCCGTCTACTATTTGTTGCCTATCTTTAATGGAGTGGCGATCTTTAAAGAGATTTTCTATGGGGAGTTACAGGCTATGCATGCCATTCTAGTGGTGTTTACGTCGCTTTGTTATGTGATTGTAGCTATTAAGGTGGCGGCGAAGTTCTTTAAACGGGAGAATTTGTTAGTGAAATAAAAAATAGCTTGGCTCCGCAAAGAGCCAAGTTTGTATTTTTGTTTTAACGAAGCACTACAACTGAACCAAACGACTGAATGAGATAACGAAGTCTAAGCTTCTCTATCAGTGGCTTGGTATGGTAAAGCTACTCGATTTACATGACCTGAGCTTGTTTTACTAGCCAACCTGCCCCAATTACACCTGCGTCATTACCAAGTGTAGCAGGCAAAATTTCGCATGACTCCGCGGCAATTTTCCAAGTGTAGGTGTCAAAAGACTTGCGGATCAGCTTGAATAAGACGTCGCCTGCCGCAGATACGCCACCACCGATCACAATTTTGGCAGGATTCAGCAGGTTAGCTATATGAGAAAGTCCAAATCCGGTATAGAAAGCAGCCTGGTCAATTACTTCTTGAGCGGCTGAATCTCCCTCTGCCGCTGCGTCAAAAGCATCTTTGGCAGTTAAGGAACCTTTCTCTGCTAGCTGTTTAGCTAAATACATACTGCGTCCTTCCATTGCCGCTTTTTCCAACCCCAAAATAATGGCTGTCGCAGAACCGTATCGCTCCATGCAACCCTTTTTGCCACAATTGCAAAGTGGGCCATCTGGATTAACCGTTACATGACCGATCTCACCACCGACTCCCTTTACACCATGAACGATCTTGCCGTCGATAATGATACCACCGCCAATACCTGTACCGAGTGTCACAGCAATCAGGTTATCTGTTCCCCGCCCAGCGCCGCACCACATTTCACCCAGAGCGGCTGCGTTGGCGTCATTTTCTACATATGTGGGTAAACCAGTTAGGGCCTCTGTTTTAGCTTTCAGCGCAGTATCCTTTAAGCCTAGATTCACAGCTTCATATACGAAACCGGTTTCAATATCTACCGGACCTGGTACACCGATGCCAATACCATAGGTTTCTTCTTTGGAGAAACCATGCTCTTCCATCAGTTGGTCGATAGTAGCTGCCATCTGGTGAATAATTGCATCTTCTCCTTCAGGAACAGGAGTAGGTATTTGTGTTTTTGCTATAATGTTACCCAATTCATCAAGTAGTGCTACTTTAATGGTGGTACCTCCGATGTCTACTCCTATAATCATACGTTTCGCCAAGCCCAACACACCCCTTGTCCAGAACTCATCTTTCATTAATAGTACCATGAGTAGAGTGGCTAAAATAGGCAAAATCATGTGACAAGCCGCATAATGATTCCCAAAAATGGTCATACAGGATATGATGAGTATGGTATCATGATAAAATTCGAAAATATTACGTAACGGAAGAAGGGACGCGAATGAAGAGAGCACGTCTAATCTATAATCCGACCTCAGGGCGTGAAGCTGTTCGCCGTCAGTTGCCAGAGATTCTAGAGACGCTGGAAGAGGCCGGATATGAAACTTCTTGTCATGCTACCAAAGGGGAAGGGGACGCTACCAGAGAGGCTGCCCGAGCCGTAACAAGACAATTCGACCTTGTCATCGCAGCAGGTGGGGACGGCACTATATATGAAGTAATCAATGGGATGGCCGAAAAGAAAAACAGACCCAAGCTCGGTATTATTCCTGCTGGTACAACCAACGATTTTGCCCGAGCCCTTGGTATTCCTAAATCCTTAAAAAAAGCAAGTCAAGTCATCGCAGCCGGTCGTACACAAAAGATGGATGTAGGCAAAATGAACGACCGTTATTTCATTAATATTGCTGGCGGTGGAACACTGACTGAATTAACCTATGAAGTACCCAGTAAATTAAAAACCATGGTAGGCCAGCTCGCCTACTATTTAAAGGGAATAGAAAAGCTTCCGTTCATCACCCCGACACATATCCGCATCGAGACGCGTAATCAGGTTATGGTGGATGAGGAAGTTATGCTGTTTCTCATTTCTAACAGTAATTCTGTAGGTGGTTTTGAGAAGATAGCCCCTGCGGCTAGTCTTTCAGATGGGAAGCTCGATTGCATTGTATTAAAGAAGGCAACGTTACCAGAGATCGTTCGTATCGTTAGTATGGCAATAAAAGGAGATCACATAAAAGATCCCCATGTGTTATATTTTCAATCCGATTACATTAAAGCAACAACCAATGATGAGCAACAGGTACTATTAAATCTGGATGGAGAATTGGGCGGAGAATTGCCTTGTGAGTGTTACACCCTCTCCAATCATCTAGAGATTTTTGTACCATGACATAGATTTATGGAATATTAAAGGAGTTAGACAGAGTGAGAAAATCAGGAACAGGAAAATCACAACGCGGCAACAAACAGAGAAAAGAACCGAACCAATCTAGAGAGCAACAACCTAAAAATTACCCTGTGCAACTGGAGCAAATGGTGGACTTGGAAATTACCGGTCTTAACCATGAAGCGGAAGGGGTCGGCAGATATAACGGCTATACGCTGTTTGTGAAAGGAGCTTTGCCTGGCGAAACAGTCAGAGCAAAAGTCATCCATGCCAAAAAGAACTTTGGCTATGCTCAGTTGGTCGAGATCATGACTACGAGCGATCATAGAGAGGAGCCACCCTGTCCGGTCTACGATCGTTGTGGCGGCTGTTCCTTACAACACCTGATATATAGCGAACAACTGCGCCACAAGCAGCAGATCGTCATGGATAATCTGCGTCGTATTGGTGGGTTCCGCATCGAGGGTGAGGAAGAGAAAGGCTTGCGTATGAAATGTGAAGCTGTCTCTTCGGTGAATGATGAAACTGCTACCTTTGACGTAGTCCCAACTAGTTCAACCGTAGTTGCACCACGTAACAGTGAACTAGTAACAGATGAAGCACACAAAAGTGAAGGTGTAACCGCTGAGCAGATTACAAAAGAACCACTCAGCAATGGTGTAGCACTAGTGGAACCAGCAAAGGCTGTAAAGGTACTTCCAACACTGGGAATGACAGACCCGTGGCGTTATCGTAACAAGGCACAAGTGCCAATTGGAGAGGAAAACGGCGCGTTAATCGGCGGTTTCTATGCAGAAAAATCACATGACATTATCGACATAAACGAATGCCTCATCCAGCATCAATCCAACGATGAAGTAGTAGCAACGGTGAAACGGATCGCAGAACGCCTAGGAATTGAGCCTTACAACGAGGTAAAGCACACAGGATTGTTACGTCATGTGGTGGCAAAAGTAGGTGCAAAAACAGGAGATCTCATGTTGGTGCTCATTACGACAGAAGCATTCTTGCCAGAGAGAGAACAGCTCATCCAGCTTATCCGTGCTGAATTACCAGGTGTGAAAAGCATGGTACAAAATATTAACGTGCGCAGAACCAACGTGATTTTCGGAGATGAAACCTTCACGATGTGGGGCGATGACGTTATTTATGACTATATCGGACCGATCAAGTTTGCTATCTCGGCTCGCTCTTTCTATCAGGTGAACCCGGAACAGACAGATGTGCTGTACAGCAAAACGCTGGAATATGCAGGGTTAGAGGGAGACGAGACCGTTATTGATGCGTATTGCGGTATCGGGACAATCTCGCTGTTCCTAGCTCAAAAGGCTAAGCACGTGTACGGCGTGGAAATTGTGCCAGAAGCAATTGCGGATGCGAAAAGAAATGCAGAGCTGAATGGATTTGAGAACGTCAGCTTTGAAGTGGGGCCTGCTGAGGTAGTTATCCCGAACTGGCGCAAGCAAGGTATTGTGGCTGATGTAATAGTGGTAGACCCACCGCGTAAAGGCTGCGATGAGGCGTTGCTAACGACCATTTTGCAGATGCAGCCGAAGAAAGTGGTATATGTGTCCTGTAATCCGTCTACGTTGGCGCGGGATTTGAAGGTGCTAGCGGAGCAGTATGAGGTTGTGGAAGTGCAGCCGGTGGATATGTTTCCACATACGGGGCATGTGGAGAGTGTGGCTTTGCTTAATCGTAAATAAATGGCGAAAACCCTTGGTATACAAGGGTTTTTTGTTTTGGGCATATGATGGAGTGAAGGATTTGACCACATTTTGACCACAAAAGCTTTATATTTGTAGTTTTTTAGCATGTAGATTTGCAGTTAAAAGAATTTTATAAGTTGAGCATCTATTACCCATGTTCCATCTTCTAACATAGGAGCACTAGTTGCTAACATCTCCGAGATAATCTTTCCAGAAGGCTCTATTATACGAAATTTTTCACCTTTAATTATTTCATATGTTTCAACTTCAGTCCATTTTCCATTGCGTAATACTTTAACTATATTCATTGGTTACACTCCTCAAAAATATTTTGTTCAGATGGAGATTTGTCAATTTCATCTAAAAACTCCCAAACTGCATCTTCTAAATCTAGTTTTTCTAAAACATCTTGTCGTTTCTCATAAAGAAACTCATCTTCCCAAAGTACAGATTGATATCGTAATAAGCATTCTTTCGCTCTTTGATGAACTTCTAAATCTGATAGTTGCTTTATATCAAAGTTTCTAATAAAATCATCAAAAGCAAAAATTATGGCTTCTGTTGCTCCAAAAAAATCGAGATCCATCATTAACTCTATAAATATAGCTTGCTCACGATTCATTATAATCAAATCCTTTTATGAATTTTTATATGAAGGGTCAATATCATCGTCATCATAAGTATCGATTAAGCTTTCTCGGTGGGCTTCTTCCACAATTTTTGTTTCTAATGAATCTTCAATAAAACTTTTTACTGTTTCAATATTACGATCTTCATCGTAGGGAGCAGCACAACTTATGACATTTCCTAATGAGTCTAGAATGGTTAACATGTATTTTTGAAACGTCTCGTAATCTCCGTTAAATTCATTTTTTATGTCTAACGACCCTATTAATTGTTTTATTGCAGCAAGTCTAATATCTGAATTCCAGTAGTGTTTCTCATCACCTTGAATCAATATAGAAAGGGTTACTCCGTTTTCGTTTCCAGTGCATCTGATATCGAATGGTTCATTAATATCAAATCCATATTCAGATATTGTTGAAAGGAATTTTGATCTATTCTTCATAAAAAAAACCTCCATTATTATTTTTAAATGAGTAGAAATCCGATAACTTACAGAATTCAGTGTTCCTTTTTGTATTCATGATAATTATTACAAACTGCACACCAAACCCAAACCATATCATGTTCTTCTCTCATGAGCTTTTCTTTTATAGCCATCATAAAAAGCTTTTCATCTGACCATTTTTTCACTTTGGAGGAGTGAGTATCATAAGGTAGCCCATTCTTAGGAAAGCCATGTGAAACAAGTAGATCACCAACTGCATCGTAATCAAGTTCAGGATCATATTCAATATTTAATAAATTTAAGAGCCTTTTTTGTGATTGAGAGGGCTTAAAATCTCTCTTTTTCTTGCTCATTTGTCAATCCTCCTATTTTGAATATCTATTTGCATAGCCTTTTCAAATCTTCTTGCAGCATGTTCTTGCATATCTCTAGTGACATGACTGTATACATTCATAGTCATAGAAGCATCTGAATGACCAAGGCGCTCAGAAACGATCTTGACATGTTCCCCTAACTGTAAAAGAATAGTTGCATGAGTATGACGTAAGTCATGAAACCTAATCTTAGTAACATTACTTTTCTTGATTAATCTTCTAAAATTGTCTGTAAGGCTTCGTGGATGAACAGGGATTCCTAATTCATTCGCAATAACTAGGCCATGATCCTCATAGACTTCTCTAACCTTGTTGATATGAGTTTGTTGTAACTCTTTATGGACATGTAATTCTTTCACTAAGGATTCAGGTATAGATACTAGACGGTTAGAGCGACCCGTTTTTGGTTCCCAAAAATGAAACTCACACCCTTTTGAATAATAAAGATTTTGGCAGACACTAAGCTTTCCATTCGCTAAATCAATATCTTTCCAACGTAAGGCTAAAACTTCACCTCTACGTAATCCTGTATAGATCGCAATGAGATAAATCATGTAAAAGTTATGATTTTTTTCTTCCTTGGCAATACTAAGAAAGCGATTAATTTCTTCAATTGACCATACTGCTTTTTCTTTTTTTCGTATGGTAGGTGGATCAACCAAATCAAAAATATTAGATTGAATATTCTGTATCCTAATCTGATACTTCATAAAACTGCGCATAATTGCATGTAGGTATGTAACGTACTCAGGAGAAAGATCTTCATCTTGAAGTCTTTTATAGTATTTTTGGATGTGTATCGGTTTTAACTCTCCTAATTTAACATGACCAAATGCAGGGATTAGGCGTTTTAAAATAGCCTTTGAATAATTTTCATAAGTGGATAAACGTAGAGTAGCCTTTAACTGATAGTCTAACCATTCGAGCATAAGGTCAGATATCGTTTTTTTGGATGGTTCTATGTAATTATCCTTTCCAACTAGGGTAATTAATTCTGCACATGCTTTTTCAGCTTCCTTTTTGGTTTTGAATCCGCCTTTAGTTTTTTGTTCTCTGGAGCCATCTGGTTTTCTTCCTATATCTACAGTGAACGACCATGTGTTACCACGTTTTCTAAAGTATCCTGTCATATCGTATTACCAGCTTGCATATTGAGCCATGAAAAGAATGAGTCTCTAGCAACCCGTTTGCATCGTCCTATACGGATAAGAGGGAAGTTATTTAGCTCCATGATCTCGTATGCTACACGCTTAGATACTCCAATGATTTCCGATAGATCGGAAGCGTTTAATACCAAAGGATAATCTTCAATTTTTTTTGTTTGAGTATTATTGTTCATATTCCATTTCTCCTATTTTATTTTGATTAGGTAACAAGTACCTATCTCTTCTCAGGTGCATTTCTTGATTAAAAGTCGAGTTTTTATGAGACAGTTTTAATTCGACCCATGATTGAATTACTCTACTTGTGTCTTCAATAGTATCGTGTTTACTAATTGCTGCTACAGAGAGCATCAGCCCAGCAGTTTGATTTAGTAATTGCAAAAGGTTTCCTTGTTTAATTACCTCTCTAACTAATGGAGAAGGCTGATAATTAAGACCTGCATTCTCAATGATTTTCCACTTTCGTTTAACCTTCCATCTACTAACATTATCTTTTGAAGGTTGTCTTATAGAAAGCCATTCTCCAGTTAGATATGCCCACAATCTATCCTCCTTTTTAAGTAATTCTTCTATGGTGTTAATAGAAAATTGCTTTAGGACATGCCTTCTTATCTCAAATTCAACTCGCCAAACGACCTTCGATTCATCCCAGCCATTATCGATCCAGATTTGCTTAAACCATGATTTACCTGATACAGCTAACTCAATTAGCTTGTTGTAAATACGACAGTGTAAACTACCTCTTGCTCCAATTTTTAATCCACTAAATTCACGACCCTCAGAAAATTCACTAGGAACGAATCGTTCTTCTTTTTTTCTTGCTCTAGAAACTACTCCCTTAGAATCAATTTGTTTAAAAGTAACTTCATCAGTGTCCACACATATGTCAGTACGTGATAGCTTATTAGTCAGTAGAGTTGCATCGAAGGTGGAAAACCAATCTAAAAAGTTTTGATAAGCTTGATTGCAACCATATGACCATAAATACTCAGAGAAGAATTTAACTACAATAGGCGGATTAGAATTCATTTCAGTTTTCACAAAACAAATCGAAAAGTCTTTACTGGTTAATTTATAGGTATAAAAAGGGATACCAGTTCTTTCAACGGTTAATACAAGACTACCAATTGTGATGGTTTGAATATTCATTGATTCTTGGGCAGCCTTCTTTAGTTTTTCAAATTCTTCAAGATAAGAAGAAAAAGCAGATTGATAATCTTCTACTATTAATCCAAATTCGAGTGTGTCAATAGCTTTCAGTATCAAGGCATCTACCTCACTTTGGTTGTAATTACAGCCCAGCATATTATATGGGTGCTGGGCAGCCTCGGTGGAACCAAGAGGCTAACGCCTCAGCCCTGACATGGAGCCTCTGCGAGTGTGCAGGACAAGGCTTATCAGCCAGGTCAAAAAGCGACCTGTCCGCTAAACCAGCCTGGCACATCTCGCCTCTCCATATCAAGGCCAAGCCAGCGTTACACGCTGGTATCGGCTGCGCTCATTTCATGGCTTGCCGGGCTTGTTCTATCTTTTTTTGAATCTTTTTTTCTAAGGAAATTTGTATTGCTCTAGTTTTTGCAAGTGTTTGAAAGTAACTCTGAATATCATCAAATAAAAAAGTTAACTCTTTATTGTCCATTTAATTCCTCCTAATTAAGTTACTTTATTGTAATCATATGTGATTTAATTATCATCAATAAGTTCATGGTATAATGTTCTGACGAGTTTGTCAACAATGTGAGTAAAAAATAACATTGTCTATTAATCTCTTTAAGTAGGAGGAATTAAATGGATTACTATAAAATGCTAATAGACATGATTGAAAAAAGTGGCCTAACACTTCAAGAAATTGCAAATAGATGTGAAGTTGAGCATGGAGTAAAAATTAATAGATCTTATATAAGTAAATTACAAACGAGAAAGCAAGCGCCTGCTTCTGATGAAGTTAACGTTGCGTTAGCAAAAGTTTGTGGTGGGGATGTAGAAAAGTTTCGATACGAGGGATATATTGAAAAGGCTCCGGATTTCATCAAGGATTTTATACAGGAGGTTTCAATAGTACTTAAGGAAATGTCTATGGTTACATTGAAGAAACATTTTCCAGAAAAACTATTAGAGAAATCAATAACTGAAATAGATAATAGATCAGCTTTAGATATTCTGGAAATATCAAAAAAATATCTAGCTGAAATAAAAAATGGAGTCCAAGATTTATTTGATCCTGAACTAATGTTATCTTTTGTCGGCTTTGAAATGAAAGATGATTCTATGGAACCAGTAATACCTAAAGGATCGATTGTTAATATAGATTATAGGAAAGTGATTAATAATGGAGATATAGTTTTTGTTAGTCTTGTAGAAAGTAACGAGGAAAATTATCTTATTAGGAGAGCAATCAATTTAGGAGATAAGGTGATGCTAATCAGTGAAAAATCTCATTATGAAGCTCAAGAAATAGAGAAAAAGGCAATAAAACATATGTGGAAGGTAACTGCTACTAGAATAGAATTTTAAAACGTTTTTCTAGATACCATATATAAATATTATATTAATATACACGAGACACGAGAGCCGCCAAGGGCGTCTCTCGGTCGATCTCGTGCAGGTCGTATAAACTAGTATTCTGTTTATATTAATAAAATTTAAAAAGTCTAATGGCATCTATCAAGAAAGAAGACAGAAAATGTTTCTATTACTTTCCTTAAAGATACTAAATGCAAACAATCCCAAATTATTTCTAGCGTCATTTATTGATAGCAATAAGTTCTTTATCTTTAGAGTTCACTAAATCTAAATTTGAAAGTGTATGATATACTGTGCGAGCAATATGCCATGCCATAACTGGAGGAACAGCATTTCCGATAGCTTTGTATGCGCTACTTGCACTTGTAGTAAAAATATAACTATCGGGGAACGATTGAAGTCTAGCACATTCTCTTACTGATAATCTACGCCAACCAGACATATCTTCCCTATCTTCAAGAGTTGTTCTATAATGCGCTTCAATATTCCCGTGGTGTTCGGCTCTTATCGTTGGAGCTGGTCTATCCTCAGAAATCTTGTTGTTACCTTGCATTTTCTTCCCAGGGTAAAACTTAGCTTTGGAAATATCACGAGAAGTATGATTTGGAATTGTTGGGTCATTTACTTTATTCCAAATATCATCAATACCATCTTTAGAAGAACGCCACCTTTGACCAGTTAATTCTCCCGTTTCATCATATATCTTTTCTGGATAATATTCATCAGAAATATCTCCTAAGTCTTTACGGATTCCCATAATAATAACCCGTCTACGCATTTGTGGAACCCCATAGTCTGCGGCAGTAAGTACATGATATTGAACATTATAACCAGCATTATCAAAATCACTAAGAATTGTGTCGAGAGCAGAACGGTCAATAGCTTCCCCAGCCTCATTCTTTCTTGAATTTCTAATACCATCGACATTTTCAGCAATGAACATTTTAGGGTGATAATGATTGATCACCCTAATCATTTGTAAATAAAGCTGTCCTCTTGGGTCGCTCAATCCTCCACGTTTTCCAGCATAACTAAATGTTTGACATGGAAATCCTCCGAGTACAATATCAACATCAATTTTAGGCATATCTTTTTCCATGTCTAAATCTATCACATTTCTTCTTTCAACCTTATGATGAAAATTATCTTCATAGACATCGGCAGCTTGCTGAAAAATGTCGTTAGCAAAAACAACATTAAACGGATTTTTTTATAATGTTCTCCTAAGTAATCAAAATTACCAACAAAGCCTAAATCCATACCTCCAGCACCAGAAAATAAACTAACAACATTTAGAGGAGTTGCATTATTGGGAACTTCAACATCAAAAGCTTTTATTGTGTTACAATTATCATAATAGTATGTTTTAGACATAATAGAATTCCTTTCAATTTTAGAACGGTGGTTAATATGAATATTGAACAAATTTTAAAAATGATGAAGAACGAAATAGAAGCTATTGAAGAAGTTTCTTCTGAATATCTCGTAAGTCAAGGTAATAACAATGGATTTGAAAAATTAGTTCCCAAAATTGTAGATAAAGTTAAACAAGAGATTTCTGATTCTGATGTTTTAGAAAAGAAAGTTCATTTGGGTCATCACTTTCCAGATATGGATTTAATCCTAAATGGAGTACGTTACGGTTTAGAACTCAAAAGCAGAAATAATGGTTCTTGGGATACGAACGGAAATTCTGTTTTTGAAAGTATAAGTGACGAAGACTATAAAGAAATATATGTCTTCTTCGGAACTCACAGCAAGCCCGAGCCTAAAATTAAAGTAAAATATAGACCATATTGGCAAACAACCTCAAATATTATGGTAACTCATAGTCCTAGATTTAAGATAAGCATGGATACTACTGAGAGTGTATTCAAGAATGCCGATGAATATAATTCTCTTCGTAATATGACAGAAGAACAAAAAGTATCTTTTCTCCAAGAATATTTACGGAATAATACAAAAGGTGTTAAATGGTTCGTTCCTCAGTCAGAAGATTCTTTAAGCCCAATACTAATAAAAAGTTTGAAAAAAGAAGAACAAGATAGAACACTTGCAGAAGTGCTAATATTGTTCCCACAAGACCATATTAAAGATGGTAAAGGGAAGAATCGTGATAAGTATTTAAGAAGTGCTGAATACTTAATTGGAACTTACTATTATTATGCTACTGATTTCAGAGACTTCTTTTCAGCTGGAAACAAATATATTTATAAAGATGTGCATTTTCCGAAGTTTGTTACAAATCTAAATGAACATAGTGAAGAAATTCATGAAATTCTTATAAATGCTAATTCAGCATTCCAAACTCTTGCCTATCAATCTTGGGAAGAAATAGGAGTTCAATTAAGTATGACATCATTTGAAAATGATTATAAAGCCATTTTAGATACTATTGGTAATCAGTACCTCAAAGAAGAACTCCAAAAGGCAAACGTAAAGAATTTATCTGATTTCTTACATTCACAATAACTATTTTAGCACTTTAATTATGGCGCGTCAACTACCGCGCCAAACGTATGTTTGTAAAACATTTATTAATTATCGTAAACCTAGAGCCTTTTGACTGTAAACTCTAGGTTTTATTCTGTATCTAAACTACTCTTTATGCTTTACATACTGGGATGTAAAAGTTCAACGTTGACGTGGCATAGTAGCACGCTCCTTATAGTTATTAGAATAAGTGACTAGCCCTCATTTTTTCTGTCCAGCTTAGTGTAGCCTATCCAACATGGGACCCTTGATTACAAGAGCCCCATTCAATATAAACTTGAACACTTTAAAAAAGCTGTCTAATTTAGTGTTGACAGTCCAACCTCATATTTTTAATATAACCTATCTATTAATCCTATAAATTTAATCAAAGCTACAGAGCACTTGGCTAAGACCAGCCTTAATCAAAGTTCTATTTTATAAAGCCAGTTAGTTCTGAGAAATTAGGTTGGAGAATCTAGAATAGGTGAAAAGTGGAGATTCTTAGAGATTTTTCATGCGTTAATCATTTTTCTTTGACCACTAAAATGACCACGCATTACAATTTTCTATGCTCTAATTAAATGCATTGGATGACACACTACCTTAAAATTCTGCTTTCAAATGTACTCCATTCATAAAGAATTAATGAAGTTACACAGCCCCCTAAAACAGGGCATGTAGAAAGCGTAGCGTTACTTACTAAAAAAGAAGCAGGTACCTTAAAAGGTTGATATAACAATGGATTTGGCTGTGTAACAGCGATTGAACTTAGGGTGTAACAGGTATCAAAATGATGACTTGTTGACGTATTGTTGACCAAATTCCTAAAACTATAGCATAAGAGAGTAAAAGACACCGGATGAATTGATCTGGTGTCTTATTTTGTATTGCTAGAAACTTTGGGTTGAAATATGGATTCAAATTTATTTGCAGCCTCTTTATCTGCTGATTGGAGGGCGTGGCCGTAAAGCCGTCGTCACCTATGCATTATCTACATACATCATGGACTACGGTTACAAGCCTGCTGAGTATGCATTCGGTATCATTCGCAATACAAGTGAGCCAGAAGCAAGACAAGGAATGATGAGGCTCCAAAATCAGAAACAAAGACAACGACCTAACAAGACCTGGGGTGATCGAAATGAATCCAGTGGAACAAGTGATAAACAACGTCGTGCAGATGAACTCGATGCGCTTTCCCTCTGAGAAAGATCATGTGTGCCAGCATTGCAATCGAGTGGTTGAGAGGATTGAGGTTGAAATCCTTGGCAAGAGGAAAGTGGTCCAGCCTGTTTGTAAATGCGAGGCAGATGCAGAAGCGGAGGATATGAAAAGGTTCACAGAACATCAACAACGCCGCGATACAGAAAAGTTATTCTCAATATCTGCACTAGGTAAACGGTTTGAAGAGTCGTCATTCGAAACGTTCATTCCACGAGAAGGTGCAGAGATGGCGCTGAAGCAAGCTAAGAAATACGCGTTTGCTTTTGATGAGTATGGTCAATTGAGTTTACTGCTATGGGGGACTTACGGGAACGGGAAGAGCAAGCTAGCTGCCGCGGTTGCTAATTGCTTGAAGCAAAATGGAAAGGTCGTTGTGTTCCAAAGCGTGCCAGAGTTACTACAGAAAATCAGGCAAACTTTTAACAAGAACAACGATGAGTCAGAACATCAAATCATGAAGGCACTCCTAACATGCGATCTTAATTTTGGATGATATAGGGGCTGAAAAGGTCACTGATTGGGTTAGAGATGCTCTTTACAGAGTAATTGACGGATGGTATCGCAAACAACTACCAATCTTCTACACATCGGATCTAAAGCTATCAGAGCTGGACGAAAAGTTAGGTAGTCGAATTTACGATCGAATCTTGGAAACAACAATCCCGATAAACAATAAGGCAACCAGCTACAGAAAAGAACAGGCTGTAGAACGATTCGAAAAACTACGACAAGAAATGAATTGAGAGGGGAGAAGCAAGCATGATAAACATACTCCAGTTTATTTTCCAAGACTTTTGGCATTGGCTAGGGAGTTTGTTGCTACTAATCACGATTGCAGGTGGAATTAGAGGGATTATCACAATCAGAAAATAACGAGGAGGAATCAAGAATGAATCAATTACAAGTAATCGAGCAGCGTGAGGTATTAGGCAAAGGATTCACCGTTTACGGAGACTTGGATCAGCCTTTATTTTTGGCAAAGGACGTTGCAGGATGGATCGAACATAGTAATCCTAGATCAATGCTACGTACGGTTGACGAGAGTGAAAAAGCGAAAATCTCCTACCCTGTAAACAATCCTTACGGCGGGTACCAGGAGGAAGAACAGTGGTTTCTCACGGAAGATGGGGTTTACGAAGTCTTAATGCAAAGTCGTAAACCAATTGCTAAACAGTTCAAGAAACAAGTAAAAGAAATTCTAAAGTCTATCCGCAAACACGGTATGTATGCCAAGGACGAGATTTTAGACAATCCTGACTTGTTGATGGATGTAGTCACTAAGCTCAAAGATGAACGGGATAAGCGTTTAACAGCCGAAATGAAAGCATTGGCCTTGGAACAACAAGTAGCAGAGTACGAACCAAAAATTACGTATCTGGACCAGATTCTACAAAGCAAGGATGCTGTAACCGTTACACAAATCGCAAAGGATTACGGCATGACTGGAACAGAGCTGAACCGTTTACTTAACGAAGGAGTCATACAGTACAAGCAGAACGATCAATGGCTCTTATATCGCAAGTATCAAAACGAAGGCTATACCAAGTCTATGACCCTAACAATTCCACGATCAAACGGTTCTCTAAAGGTCAAAATGAATACTCGCTGGACGCAAAAAGGACGACTATTCATTCATGAACTACTCAAGAAACGAAACATTACCGCAATAATTGATCGGAAAGATATAGGGGCATAGGAGAAGATTAGATGAACGACGATAAAGCAGTATTAGCTCTACAAATTACCTACTTTAAAAATTACATTCACTTTTACTTTGATAGTACAGGTATTGTTGCTGAAAAGTTCATTATATCCGAAGTATATACACCTGAAGGCGTTCATTATCAAGCAACAGAGAGTGAAAAGCTTGAGCATTTGATTTACATGAAATATACGGGCTTAAAAGATAAGAACGGCAAGGAGATTTATGAGGGGGATATTGTGCGAGTACTTATACAAGGTGGTTACAGTCAACATTTTATCGATCAAGAAGTAGTGACATCAGTCATGTACATTCCGAGTAAAGCTCACTATAGACCGTTTGATCAATGCAGAATATGGATGGAAGACGGAAAATTACCGAAAGTGGAAGTCATCGGTAATATCTACGAAAATCCAGAGCTACTGGAGGTTTAAGAATGCGAGAGATAAAGTTTCGTGCTTGGGATGATGTCAGTAAAGTAATGTCATTTAGTAATTTCGAACAGTTCGATGGCATGATGGGGTTTCGGTTTTCACACTTTGAAACAGAGAAACCTGTTTACATGCAGTGTACTGGACTTCACGACAAAAACGATAAGGAAATATATGAAGGGGATATTTTTAAAGATTGGAAAGGGAGAATGCTTGTAGTTGTTTGGAGAGGATTTTACTGGAGATTTGAATTGCCTGAAAAACTAAGGAAAGAACTCAGATATAGATATGAGGGTTTTCACAGCGCAGGAGAAGTCATCGGCAATATATACGAGCATCCACATCTGTTAAATCAAGAGTGAGCAAACGGAGGGAGAGCATGAGCGAACACAAGCTTGACCAGAGCAAAGCCCATAAGAAAGGCAAACCATATATTCATGTACCAAGACATATAAGCGAATGGGCAAAGAACAGTAGTACAAACGCCACAGTAAACAACTATAAAAAGGGCACCGGTAGAGCATTCGGTCAATAAAAAATAGAGGAGCGATCCGAGATGAATACACAGGACAATCAAAAGGTTCAACAATCATTGAACAAAGAACAGTTGGATTGGCAGAAAAAAGTGATTCGTGAGGAGATGGCCGTCAATGAAAAATAGCTACGGCTTTACATGGGTTGAGATAGACGATGCTCAGGCATTGCGTCAGTGGGCGGAGAAAGCGAGTGGGGATTGATGGATGAAAGCATGGGGGAAGTGGACAAGATCATTCATGGTAACAGTTTAGAAGTACTCAAGATGCTTCCAGATCAAAGTATCAACTGTTGTGTAACTCCCCCCCGTACTGGGGACTACGTGATTATGGAGTAGATGGTCAATTAGGACTGGAGCCAACACCAGAAGAATTTGTGGCCAACATGGTTACTGTCTTTAGAGAAGTTAGAAGGGTTCTTAAAGACGATGGTACGCTCTGGCTTAATCTAGGAGACAGTTACTGGGCTAATAGAAGTCAAAATGGACTATCTTGGAAAGATAGCGATAAGCATAAAAACTATATGGTTCGTGCAGGTGGTAAATCTCATGAATACTTAAAGCCAAAGGACTTAGTTGGAATACCGTTGGTGTGTAGCTTTAGCTTTGCAAGCAGACGGTTGGTATTTACGGTCTGACATTAACCCAATCGAGTATAGAGCGACTGTCTCAGGATATTGAGAACCAAAATGGTTCTAATCGGGCAAATGCAGGAAGCAAAACGAACGGAAACATGAAAGCAGTGGGCGGCTCTGTAGGGGCATTTGGTCCACCGCAGTCTGGAAACAAGGAACGAAAATATGGGGAAGAAAGGGGACGTCCTGGATCGCACTTAGGAGGTAGTATCCCTTGGCAGGGATCCACAAGAAATAAACGATCTGTTTGGACGGTAGCGACAGCGAAAACAGCAGAAGCTCATTTTGCAGTGTTTCCACCAAAGTTGATAGAACCTTGTATATTGGCAGGTTGCCCTCAAGGTGGAATAGTGCTTGATCCATTCACGGGATCCGGAACCACACCAGTAGTGGCCAGAAACTCAGGACGGCATTTTATAGCGATAGAATTAAACCCTGAATATATCAAAATAGCAGAAAATCGGATTAAGAGAGAGACAGCACAAATGAACATCTTTGAGTTTGGTACTTAATCCAGCTGCAAATATGCAGATCCGGAATGGCCAAACACCAAATGCACGAAATGATACTGTTCCACTGGTAGATCAGGAAACACAAAACGAACGTTGCTGCTGTTTCGCATAGCTTCAATCTCAAAATTGTTTATTGTTTACAAATTATGACAACAACACACTCGATCCTCCATAGGATCGAGTGGTCTCACCAAGGATGTGGTGGTCCAGAAGGATTGTTTACGGGTGGTATCGTTGGTGGATGAGGATTGATTGGGGGGAGTGGTACAGGGGTTGGTGGATGAGGATCGAGGCTGTGTGGTGGCCAAGGGGTTGGTGGGTGAGGGACTTCACCCGTTGGCGGGAAATGTGGATCTGGTAAGTTACAATCTGGTGGACACTCAGAATTAGATTTGAGATTTTTATCTGTTGTCAATTGAACTACCTCCTTTAATTTTTTTTAGTATCTGGTGATTGAAAGGAATTTATACCAATTAGTTTGGGGGAAAGAGTAATGAAACGTTTAGAATGGTCAAATGGTAGTGGGTGGGGAGAAATATTCTGTCTCATGACAGGTCAAGAAGAGATGACTTACTGGAAAGAAGGTACTCCTTGCTATGACACATATACAGCACCAATGGTCGATGATGATGGTGATATATTCTACTACCGATTTGATCAGGATGAGGGATGTTAGCACGAAGATATGTACGTCCTCGGTTCATATGATCTGGGCATGAATGTTAGCTTTGGATAGGAGGGAAGCACAATGACCGAACAGCAGAAAACTGCAAAGAAGGAAACAAGGGTTCTGGGCATATGCAAAATGTGTCTCAATGCAGAGATAGTAAACAGCGAACGGGTCTGCATTGAGTGTGCTAGAGAACTGGAATAGTTAGTTAGGGAGGCAAATGTGACCGAACAGCAGATCATTGAAACAGTGTAAGGGGCATCGTCATCCCCTTACACCCCAAAAAACTAATCTCTTCGAATGACCAAATATATTACCAAACCAATGATAGGAAAAGCCAATACAGCTATCAATGCAATGAGTGAGAATTCCTTACTATTACCTCTACTTCTTGAATCGCGATAGGCCCAGATACTAAAGAAAATATTTAAGAAAATGGGCAGTAACGCAAAAAAACTCTGTCCAACTTCGCCCATGTTAATCAAAGAAATCACCTGCTTTTTAAGTTTGCGAGACATTTCGATTATATAAAAAAATGGGTAAATTGTGTAATTCCTTACTAGGTTAATTTACACAACACACGATTTGTAATTCGAGAGGGTGAGTACGATTGAAAAGACACGAAGTTTTATCAGCTTTGGATAGGATCACAGAAATGACGGACATTGTGGATTTCCAGGTCTATAAGGACACCCGTTGGGTTCTACTGCCAAGGCTGCGGTAGAAATAGAGAGAATCATAGTAGACGTTGCAAAAACGAATGGGAGGGAAGTCCTGTTCCATATGAAGAACTTGAAGGAAAGGATAGTATTCCTTGTTCATTGTGTAATGCATCCACTAAAAAAATTTACCATATTAAAAATACGTTAAGTAATAAAATTATAAATGTAAGGAGCACGTGCATTGATCAGTTTTTAATGGACGATAAGCTAGCAGGGAAAACGAAAGCCCAGCTCAGAAAAGAGGGAGAACGTGCTAAAAGACTCACTTATAGTAATGAAAAGTTTCCTGGAATAAAGCAACTATTAGAAAGCTGGGACGATGAATTACAGAGATATGACGTTCTGTTGCCAAATATCCTATCAAGACCGTACCAAGATATTGGCGATGACGTGAGGTATCAATTTCAATCGTATATTGAGGGTAAATATCAAGAAGAGGTTTTTAGAGACATCGAATTTGGATTACAGCAACAAGAAGCATTTATAACTTAGACCATTAGCTAATATACCTAATACCTCGCCCAAATCACTATGAGATATCTTCACGACCTCAGCAAGCACTTCCTTATCTTCAGCAGACAAAACCATTTGCAAATCCTGTTCCATTGTTATTAAGATAAAAAAAGTCTTTATCACCTACGATGATCGTTTGGTCAAGGTCGTACCAATAAGGTTCCCATTTCAATTCCAATGTTAAGCCCCCTTCAAGATAATATTAAACTACCCTGTCAGTTAGTTGAATAACTTGCCGTCAAATTAACACCTTATTTGCATGGAGCAACAACCATTTCAACTAATGCGGAAACCCTCCCTCGGACAATAAATCCTGGGAGGGCTTTTTTATTTGAACAGCTTCTTAATCAGCGAGAAGATATCAAACGTTTTTCGCTGCAACTTTGTTGGTTCCTCAGCCATCACCAGCAGCGGGGCATTTTCATCCTCCCGGCTAAACCATCTGCTGCTTTATTATCGCTGTAATCTTTTTTAAAGCTCGATTTAGTTATTCCAAACGTTAAAGGTTTTTACTATCTTTTGCCTTTCCATAGTGTTTTGATTTTCTGTATATGAAAGAAATAGCACCCAGAACTTCGTTTTTCCACTAAGTGGGTAGCCGAGCCTACGCAAATGAACAGGAGGTATTGCGGAAGTTCAAAAAATGGGATTCGAATTGTAAAAGAGAAAGCAGGCAAGGAAGAACTATTCGTGATCTGGACACACCGTGGAATTATGGATCTTCCCTGGATTTAGGGAGACTCTGAGAGCTTTATGTGGGATTGGATTTAGAAATTAAAATTCAGGTGCGCCGATCCGAGGCGTGAGATTTGTGAGAATAATATGGTCAATTCTGTTGGTGACAGGTCGAGATCTCGCTGTATCCAGAAGTGAATGGTTCCCACATAGGCAGAGGCAAGGTAGGCAAATAAATATTGCTGTTTGACGGGGATCTCACTCAAGTTTTCGGTTTTGAAATAGCGATATGAACCATGAAACTGCTCACGTATTAATTGGGTCAATCGAGATCCGAAGGACGTGTCTCCATTTGGTCTCATGAATACCTGAAAGAATCGTTTGTGTTCAACCACGTATTCAAAGGGGCGAACATAGCCATAAGGTGGCGGGGCAGCAAAAGGCTCTTGCCGATCGATGTCGTGACCAAGCTTTTTAATTATTGAATAAAAGCCTTCCAGTATTTCGTTCTTAAATTGTTCAACAAAATCTTGTATATCCTGATAATGCAAATAAAAGGTGCCCCTGTTCAAGCCAGCTCTATCGGTCAGTTCTTTTACGGTAATGTTGTCTATACCGTTTTCTAACGCCAGATCAAGAAACACTTCGCGTAACAGTTGACGAGTCCTGAGAATTCGGCGATCAATTCTATTTGTCATATTATTTTCCTCCAAAATTTCAGTAACTTACTGATCATTCTTCTAGTTGCCGTTGATTAATGAACACAAGGATAGCGGATGAACATTGGATATCCGAGTCAATCAATTATAATTTTATTATCAATGTTAATCAACACCGTGTTCATTATTTCAATATGAATTGGAGAGGGGTACATGTTTAAAAGAGACGCATCTGCTGCAACTTCAAATATGAATACTGTAGTTACGTTAAATCGTAAATCGTTTATTTATGCCATGATTGCAATTATTCCTGGCATGATGATGGTTATGCTCAATAGTACAGCGATGAATGTAGCTATTCCAAGCCTGACACAGGATTTTCAGGTTTCATTTGAGACATTACAGTGGGTCATCAACGGTTATATGCTGGCGATGGCAGCTACCGTTCCAATCTCAGGGTGGTTTTCTGACAGAATTGGCGCAGGCCGGGCTTATTTAATGATGATTATGTTATTTATCTTTGGTTCACTGCTATGCTCGATGGCACAAAATTCGGAACAGCTTATCGCTTTCCGTATCATTCAGGGACTGGGTGGGGGGATGATCCAGCCGATTGGCATGGCAATGATTTATAGGCTGGCGCCTCCAGACAAAAAAGGACAGATTATGGGGATGATTGGTATACCTATGCTGATTGCACCAGCAACAGGGCCGATTTTATCCGGTTGGTTTCTTGAGGCTATGGGTTGGCAATGGATCTTTCTGATCAATCTTCCGATCGGAACGCTTGCTGTTTGGCTTGGCTTGCGCCATCTGTGTAAACATGTACGTCTTCAAAAAACTCACAATAAACAGCAGCCGTTTGATCGACTTGGGGCTATGTTTGCACCAACAGCTTTTGTACTTCTTGCTTTGAGTATAAATCAGCATAGTTCCAATAAGTGGGGATCCATTGTGATGGGGGGACAGGAACTTTATTGCTGATTTGGTTGTGTATCCATGAGCTCCGTCATGAAAATCCCATTCTAGAATTAAGGGCATTTCGTGCCTATCGCTTTCGCAGGGGCATGATTGTCAGTACAATTCAATATGCAGCTCTAAATGGGTCGCTAGTATTTATTCCGATATTTTTGCAAAAATATCGTTCTTACAGCCCTTTCGATGCGGGAATAATTATGAGCATGCTTGCTATAACCTCTGGTTTGCTGATGCCAGTAGGTGGGAAAATATACGACCGTTTCGGGATCCGGCCATTAGCTTGCTCTGGTATGGGAACGATTGCTGTGGCTTTATTACTACTTTCCCGGATAAGTGACATAGCACATTATCTACAAATTGCAGGAATAGTCGGTTTGCTTGGGATTGGAATGGGATTATGCATGATGTCATTAAACACATATATTCTACAATCAGCTCCGGCTTCGATGATCAGTAGAATCACACCTTTAACTGCAGCAGGAGCTAATCTAATCATACCGGTGGCGATTGCCTGCTTGAGTAACTTTCAAGCAATGCGTACCTTTAGTCATACAGTAAATGAATATAAGGATAATCCGGTTGCTGCTGAAATGGCTGCTTATTCTGACACCTTTTTACTGACAGCATGCATTGCTTTAGGCGGAGCATTTGTCAGTCTGCTGTTGAAGCCACCTCAAGATCCTACCTAGCGAGTCACCACTATGACCATTAGGGATGGAAACATTATGAATCGATTGAAAAATGGGAAATAAAGCGAAGTTGGGGTGTTGAATGAAAAATGGAAAAAGAAACAAAAGCAGATATGATTCTTTCTGGCAATGCAGTTTTTACATTCCTAGAGGATGAGCCCAAACCAGCCTCCATTGTGATCGTCGCAAGTAGAATTGTAGCGGTAGGTTCGCCACAAGAAATGAAGGCATTCATCGGTCCCGAAACAAAAATATATCAATTTGATGATCAGTTAATAATTGGTAACAGCTCCTTTTTTGAATTATTTATGAAAGAAAAGCATAAAAGTAGGACATAGAAAACATTGTTCTTTAGACTCGTTTTGTTAATCCCATGCAGTTTTTGAAGTGAATATATTAGCAGGTATAGAACAAGAGGTAAGCTACGAATAAAAGTGAAATAAGATGATATTGGACATTACTAAGAAGACTGGACAAAAAAGCAGCACCCTTGAAATAATCTCAAAGGGTGCTACTTGTACCATAAGGCATTTATTTTACAACCATAACTGGGCACAGTATTTTTTCACTACTTTACAACTAACACTGCCTAACTTAAATTATGTAAAGAATTTAGTCCACGGCTTCCGATAATAAATAGGCCCATTTTTTCATTGTTTCATATACAAATGACAGAGTCAGGGCATTAAGAATGAATAGCATAAATGAACTTAGATTGTATAAGAAAACCTTAAAAGTCACATGGAGGTTCTATGAAAAAAACGTCAGATTCAACAGGAAGTACATCCTTACCTGGCCGAGTTAAACTAAGTAGCGAAGAAATTACAAGAAGTCAGATAATGAATCAAGTTTTAAAGACTGAAAAGATGCAAGACGAGGTAAACCAAAAACAGGAAAATAATTTTTTATTAGAAGGTGAATAGATTCTTAAATAGAAATAATCAAAAGTACCAAGAGGATGTGGCGATGGATTTTATTAATCGAGCTGAAGGTTTTTGTGATTCATTTGGTATTATTTCAACACAAGGGCTTGCCTTTGTTTTTGATCACGTTGTTCAAAGTTGGAGTTTTAATAATATGCAACGAATTTTACTTGAAATTCGAGAAAAAGAAGACGAGTATCGTAAAGCACATGATAATAGAGCAATGCCAGATGAAGATCGGTTAAGTATTATTTTAGATTTTATTCCTAATGATGCCGCACATCAATTTGACCGACGATCTCTCATTAAAGAAGGCTACGGGGTTTATGTAGGAAAGCGTTATGATATCATGGATTTTGGGTATGGATCATTAAATTACAGCGATTCATTTTAAAAAATAGGAACTGGGGGAATGATCCCCCCGTTCTTCTTAGTTTAAAATTTTATTAAAATCCGGCTCTTTTTTCATCTCTAAGGTTTTCTTAATTTTGAAAGTAGGCAGATCAACTAAATAGACGGTATATGTTTTATATACCTTGTCGCTATTATGGAAGTCTACATAATGAATAGTAATATAGGAAAGAGCTAACGATTTTTTATCTGATGAAAATTGATAATCTGCAAAAAGGAATGTTTCATTTATGGGTAGTGTTGTGATTTTTTCATTCTCTTTTTTTAGTAAAAGAGAGTTACAAAGTTTAACTCCACATTGATATTTTAGGAGTAAATAGGTTGCATCCTTATTTTCTAAGAGGATTATCCCACGGGTAGCAACACCCAGTTCAGCTTTTTTTTGTTTATCGTCTTCTAATTCTGAGTAAATCTCATTAAATTCTGGTATAGATTTGATTGGTATTTTTATGGTCTTTGTTTTACTGCTATAGTCTTCAAACGTAATATTATCTAAGTCTTGTATAGATAAATATTCAGGAGGTGCACCTGTTCCAACGGTAGGCTCTTCTATAGGTGAAGAAGCTACAAAGTATTGAAGAATACCTAAAAGAATAAGAGAAAATAACCCAACTGATCTTACTTTCATACAGGCCCACCCTCCATATATAACCAATTTTTTCAAGTATAACATGGTAAATGGTAAATTTCTCTATGTATGTGGAATATAAACTGAAGTCAAACTTTTTCGTTTTCGGATAGGCTTTTTTGTCATGCAAAAGCCACTTATAAGTAGAAGGGTAAAACGATGGGAGGTGCTGAATTGAAAAGTGTTTCTTTAAGTGATAAAGAAATGGAATTAATCATTAGCGCTCTTGATTATCAAAACTATGAATTTGCAACCTATGAAGATGATTCAGGTCATTACGATCTTAAATTAAAGCTAGAGCAAAGCCTTAACCAAACAAATTCAGAGGAGGTAAATGGTGATTGAAGATTTAGTAGTGTTTCTCTTTTTTCTATCGTGTTACCTCATGCTTGGTTGTATGGTCTTAATTCCAGCATCATTACTACCAGATTTTAAGTTCTCTTTTAAAGAGAAGGTGTTGCTATTAATAGAGTGGTTACCAATTTTAATCTATTTAATTCATATAAGTGAAAATCAGGAGGGATAAGGAACATGACTCCAGATGAATTTGAAAAGCGCATGAAAGAGATATTTCCTAAAGGTTACTACGACGAGGAAATAGCACATCAAAAAGCAGATGAACTGATGTGTGATCTACTCCGTTCTCTTGGCTATGGAGCAGGTGTTGAAGTGTTTGAAAAAGCAAGTAAATGGTATGCGTAGAAAGGATGATTAATGTGGCAAGCACTACAGCAAAAGCAACAATTAGTATTGATATTGAGGGGTTAGAGAAATTGAAAGAACTTAATAGAGAGATCGGAAAGTTCGAATGTGAATTTGAAGAAATGCAGGAACGGATGAATAAAGTTAGAAAGAAAATGGATAACTGGGAACCTAAACTAATTCGCAAACGTTAATATCTTTAAATTTATTCTGTAGGAGGGATAACATGGCATCTACTTCAGTCACAGTTAAAGTTAATGGAATTGAGGAACTAAAGGAGCTTACAAAAGCGATAGAAGATGTTGTAACAGCACTTGAGAAGCTAAATAAATGTACGAACAAAAGTAATTACGTAACGCTATCACCTACTGTAAATATCACAACAGGCCAATGTGTAGATGCTGTTTCTACCAAAACGTTATGTCTGCTAGGTGACGAGATTACAGAAACTTTAAAAGTCATAGGCGGCAAATACTAGGGTTTTTTAGTAAGTGAAACTTTAGCTAGTAGTTTATTTAAAAAATGAGACAAAGAAGGTTTAAGCAAAGGTTTACCTTTTGGGTACACATAAAATACCCCTGTAATTTATGGCAGGGGTAAATAGAAATTTTATTTCTTATTTATTAGCAAAATATCAGAAAATATTTTGAGAATCATTGAGGATGCTGTAAACGGAAGCAGAGATGATTGCATCAAGAAAATAAAATATTTTCTATAATTATCTATGTTTGTTTCATCTGGGATATAAGTTGGACCAAAAAAGGTAGTAAAATCATTAATAAAGTTTGAAGATATGACAGAAATAGAAAGTAGAATAACAGAAAAGCATCTCAAAATATCAAAGGATATCCTAACGTGTTTTAAAAATATTTCTCTAGTAGAATGTTTTTCGTTTTGCTTATATAAAAACCAAAAGATAAGAAAGGAAGATAGAAAGATTAAAAATAAAAATATTAATGATGAGGTTTCGAAGAATATTATCGAAAACAAGAAGAAAGGCCAGAATACCACGGAAATAGGTAGTATGAAAAATGTTACAAAGGCCATGAAATATATGTTTGTACTCATAAATTTTTTAAGATTCAGATCTCGTAGGTGAATAATGGGTGCAACTGCAATGAAGACAAGAATCAAAACAATAAGAGGATATGTACTTTTATTAATTAAATCAGTAAATAACAAAAGGAATAATATTAAGTACCAAAATAAAGGGTATGCTTTTTCTATGAAATTAACGATGGGATTTTGGAAAATAATTCTTAAAATTTTTTTCATCTCAGTTCATCCTTTTGAAGTAATACTATATCAAATTCTTCAATAAGTAGGTATCTCCTTCAACCTAAGAGGTACTTTAGAAACTATAGTGTCGCGATCACGGTGGATACCCCCTGCCGAAGTAAGTGGGGGTTTTATAATGGACAACCTCCTTTTATTACCTCAAAATGGCAATAAGGAGGGATAATGTGAGAAAAAAAACAATGGAAATGCTAAAAGGGTATACTGCACTAATAGCAATGTGGATTTTAATTGGCACAGTTGTTTTTAAATGGATTGACCTATTCATTGATCTTAAAAGAGATGTGTTTATTGCAATGATTGGATTTGTAGGGTCTATCATAGGAGGAGCAATTACATTATTAGGTGTTAGAATGGCAATAAAAGATCAAAATCGTAGAGATTTTTTTAATTCGATACCTTTACGTTATCATCATGGTGTATTTGTACAGACTATCCTGGTTGACTATTATTCATTACTTTCCGAATTTCTAGGACAGAATCATCATTATGAGTTTCATATCCATCTAACTAATTTAGTAAGCAGGAGTGAAGAGCTACTGCAGAAGGTTGCTACTGTAAGTATTGAAGCCTATGATTATGCAAATGATTTTTTGAATTTAGCGTTTAGTCTAGAACATTACATGAGGAGTACTAACCATGATGGAACTAGTCAAGATGAACGCAATCAAAAATATATAGAGTATCTCCAAGAGATGAATAAGTCTCTTTTCTTGTATAGTGATGAGATAAAAAAGATTAAAAGGGATTATAGTTTAATGCGACACATATAAGCGCCCACGCGGCGCTTTTTTCTTTTGCAAAACAAACTCAATAGGTGGTGGTGATCATGTAATGGCAAAAGCAAGGAGTCCAAACCGCGACAAGGCCTTGGAGTTATGGCTCGAAAGTGGCGGAAACATTAGCAATCGAGAGCTTGCCGAGCAACTAGGCGAGAAGGAAAAAACAATAAGTAACTGGAAAAGCAGAGACAAATGGAATGTAGTACTACAAACAGGTCAATGTAGTACTACAATGAAAACTGAGTCAAATGCTGGAGCGCCAGAGGGGAATAGAAACGCCGTAGGCAATCGTGGAGGAACCGCACCGAAAAGAAATAGCAATGCAGTTACCCACGGCTTCTTCCGCAAATACTTCCCAGAGGAAACAGCAGATATCATGGAAGAGATAGAATCAAAGTCTCCTATTGATATGCTTTGGGAGAACATTGTTATCCAGTACACAGCGATAGTAAGAGCGCAACGTATTATGTTTGTGCGTGATCAGGATGATGAGACAAGGGTATTAATAAAAGAAAAGCCTGGTATGTTCGGAACAGAAGAAGAGTGGGAATACCAACATGCCTGGGATAAACAGGCTGCATTCCTAAACGCCCAATCAAGGGCTATGACAACTCTACAAGGCTTGATTAAACGCTATGAAGAGATGCTTAACAGCTCACTGGCGACCGAAGAACAACGCTTGCGTGTTGAGAAGTTGAAAGGTGAAATAGCCGTCCTTGAACAAAAGACTTCTAAAGATGATGATAAACCTATTGAAATCCTCATCAAGCGAAAGGGTGAGGGGTAATGGTTGAGAAAGAGGTTAACCCTCACTTTGAAGAGTTTTTGTTCAACTGGGATCACAAGTTTTATTTTCTGGTTGGTGGTTATGGTTCTTCCAAAAGCTATCATGTTGCTCTCAAGCTTGTATTGAAGCTACTAGAAGAAAAACGAACTGCTCTAGTGATTCGTGAAGTTTACGACACTATCCGAGACTCTTGCTTCACGTTATTTGAGGATATCGTCATAGAGCTAGGGCTTGATGAGAAGATAAGGTTTGTAACATCACCTATGCAGATTCGTTTTCCTAACGGTAGCAAGATCATATTCAAAGGAATGGACAAGCCTGCCAAACTGAAATCCATTCATAACGTCTCAATCATCTGGATAGAAGAGTGTTCAGAGGTTAAGTATGACGGGTTCAAAGAGCTTACTGGGCGCTTGCGGCATCCAACTATGAAGCTACACATGATCTTGTCAACGAATCCAGTAAGTACATCTAACTGGTGCTACAAACACTTTTTCAAGAACACCAAGGCGAAGCATTTTGTCCTGGATGATCGAGATTTGTATCAAGAAAGGGTTATGGTAGTCAAAGATACGTATTACCATCACTCTAAAGCAGATGATAACTTGTTTCTTCCCGGCAGTTATATTGAGCAACTAGAAGAGTTGAAAATACATGATCCAGATTTGCATAGGATTGCCCGTAAAGGTGAGTTTGGAGTTAATGGAATCGTTGTATTCCCTCAGTTCGTTACACAGCCACATGAGGTGGTTATGAATGCCATAGGCAGTATTAGAAAACCGATCATGCGTGCTGGCATGGACTTTGGTTTCCAGACTTCATATAACGCTTCGTTACGGCTTGCTGTGGATCATAACGAAAAGATTCTTTACATCTACTGGGAGTATTACAAAAACCAAATGACAGATGATAAGACGGTTGAGGAAATAGATGAGTTTAAACGTTCTGGTGAGCTTATCAAAGCTGATAGTGCTGAACCAAAAACCATTCGTTTCTTCCGTCAAAAAGGATTTAACATGAGGGCAGCCAAGAAGTTTCAAGGCTCCCGTGAGCAGTACACAAAGAAGATCAAACGTTTTAAAAAAATTATATGTTCCGATCAATGCCCAAACAAGATTGAGGAATTGAAAGAACTGACATTTGCAGTCGATAAACAAGGGGAATTACTCGAAGATGAGTTCACGATTGACCCCCACACGTTATCGGCAATTTGGTATGCACTAGATGATTACGAGGTATCAGACTTAAGAGGCGGGTCAGTTTCTTTTGACTAGAAAGGAGGGCGCATGGTCCAAACAGAAACAGATCGGATTAACAAAATCATTGCCGATGGTGCTAAGTCAGGTATGACGCTAGAAGAGTTTATTCAACGTGAAGTAGATGAATGGAAAACATCAAAAGTCCGAGAGCTTATGATCAAAGGCGACAAATACTACCGTGGTGACAGCGACATTCTAACCCGTAAGCGAGAAGTAATTGGCGAGGGTGGCGGTAAGGTAGAAGATAAGAACCTAGCCAACAACAAGCTTGTACACAACTTTGCAAGGAAACTAGCAGATCAAAAGGTTGGCTATCTACTCTCTAAACCTATGAGCGTACAAACGAATAACAACACATACCAAACCTTGCTAGGAGATTATATTGGCAAGGCTTTTTTGCGCACTCTCAAAAACGTAGGCAAGGAATCTATCAATAAGGGTAAGGCGTGGCTCCAGGTCTATTACAACGAGGCAGGAGAGCTATCATTCAAACGTATCCCTAGCGAAGAGGTCATTCCTATGTGGAAAGATAGCGCGCACACTGAGTTGGACGCTGTTATCCGAGTCTATGAGGTTGAAACGTATGAGGGTAAAAAGAAGAAGACTATCAAAAAAGTGGAATACTGGGACACTCAGGGCGTTAAGCGCTATGTGTATGGTGGACAGCTCATACCAGACGTAGAAATAGGTGACGAGGGTAGTACATTCCTCTTGCTATTGTTGTGATTGCAGTAGCTTATAATGCGATCAACGCTTTACTATTCGGGGGCGATTTACTCGAAGCTGGCAAGATTGCTTTTATTGAGGCAACGGCTGCTATCGGGATTCATTCGGGAGTAAAAAATTCATTTCAGAAGGGGGATGTGGAGCAATGAAACCACAAGATTTTATAGATAAGATTGCACCGGGTGCTGTAGCAGACATGAAGAAAACGAGGATACCTGCCTCTCTTACAATCGCTCAGGCTATTCTTGAATCAGCTTGGGGCGAGAGTGGACTAACTAAGCAAGGGAATAACTTGTTCGGAATTAAAGGAACAGGTCCCGCAGGTGTTTGTGCCATGCCTACAAAGGAGAATTACAACGGTCAATGGACGACCATAACAGCTAATTTCCGAGCCTATAACAACTGGGGAGAGTCTATTGCAGATCATTCCAAACTAATACTAAACGGTACAAGAGACAAGCCTACACGCTATCATGGCGTGTTAGGAGCTGATTATAAGACTGCTTGTTATGCTATCCATAAAGGCGGTTATGCCACTGATCCTGATTATTCAGGTAAACTTATTGGATTGATCGAAAAATACGGACTAGCTACATATGACAAGGAGGAAACAACGGTGGATAAACTGTTAGCAAATGAACTGATTTTGGTTTTGAAAACACAATGGAAAGTTAGTGACGCAATGGGGATGAAGGAGCAAGCGAATTACCTTGGTGAACTTGCCGATCGGGTACGTGTTGCTAGTGGGCAGGAGCCGCAGAACAAGTGATTTAGATTGATGATAAAAAAAGGATCATACACTAATAACAACAAAAATGTCAGAATATGAGGAAGTTGTATAAAATGGTCTATACCATAGTATCGTGATTCATGTTGTGAACATTAATGGATGTAATTCGAGTTAAAAGAATATTTGGATAAAATTATCTTTATTGGTATAATAAGCAGGTAATGTTGTAGTGTAAGAGGGAGGGATGGTTTTTGAAAAAATTATATTTGTCTATAATAGCCTTATTGATTGCATTCTTAGTTATTTATAACTTTGAGTGGCTTATTGGCGGTTACTCATCAAAGAAAGAAGAAATAAAAAATCAAGTAGAAACCTACTTAATAAATGAAAAAAAGTACAAAGAAAGTGATATTACAGAAATTAACGTTGATTATCAAAGGAAGTTCGCTGCGTATGGTACTAGAGTCATTTTTAGTGACGAGAAAGATAAAACTTATGGCTATAGCGTTATTGATGGAGAGGTCATACAAACAGGTTATGGAGCTTCTAAGTATAATAAAGGTCAATTAAGTGATGAAGCAAAACATAAGGAATAATAAAAAAGTTACCTGTCAAATTGCAGGTAACTTTTTGTACTTTTTTTAGAAATTGCCTTGAGTAAGTACAGTGGTCACATCTGAACTGTCTTCCAGATCGTAAGGAGCAGCGAATTCTAGTTTAATTGGAGATGTACCCCCTGGCCCAGGTGCATATGTCGTAGATGTATTCAATCGAACATCAGCACCAAAATAGTATGCATTCCATACAATTTTTGAGCAATATGTTTTGGACTTATAATTGTATAAATCAGAGATGGCATATTCTACATCTGAATATTTTCTTACATACCAGTCTGCCCAATCTGCTGCCTGGTTCCGAATCTTGGTTCGATTATGTCGAACTACTTTCGTCCCATATTTTTTACTTACATTTTTTCTAAAAAAACTCTTAATTGAATTTTTTTCTGGATTATACCCTGGCCCTAGTATTTCAACAACATTTTCTGTATCTACAACAATGGCAGCATGACCAGTAAGTCCTTTGGAAATGGTATTGCTTGTTATAAGAATATCTCCTGGCTTAATCTCAACTCTTGAATTTGGATATGTTGACTCCACGGGAACATCCTCTGGTTTATTGATTTTTTGACTCTCTGTTTCAGAAGCTGACACACCTAAAGCTCCCGTAAATATTAGTGAGACTGACATCAAAAACATAAGTAATCTTTTCTTAAACATATTTAAACCTCCGAACTATTTGTGATTTTCTTCTGTTACCTTTATAAACAAAATATTTTTAGCCTCACGTTTCCACTCAAGACGGCGTTCAGACCATTCTTCTTTTAGTTCTTGTTTTCGTAATATTCTAGCTGGCTCTTGCAATTTCAATTTCTTGATAAGAGTCACCCCATACCAACATATTCATGAAACCAATCCTTCTGGCGTCTTAATGGAAAAGCTGAAACACGGCTGTCTTTTTCTAAAAGGTTTTTCCGTACAGCTTTATTCTCATATCCGACAACTACTGTTCTAATAAAAAATATTTTTTCCCCTTTGAACGCAAGGGCATGATAAACTTGAATGGAGCATTTTCTAGATGCTTGGTATGGGGTGTTCCTAAGCTTTCTGAGGGCATATAGGAACACCCCGTTTTTATTTCCTTCTCTGGACATCTATCATCGTCCCATGCTAACATCTTTCAACTCCTTTCTATGAGTATTCCTTGTTCACTACCCTCCTTTCTCTGGCAACCACAAAAATGATAAAAACAATCTATTTTTCTATATTTTTCATGGATTACCATTTGTTGACTTAATTATATATCAGTAGGAACAAATTTTCCTAATAGAAATTTGTGTTAATTAATTAAGTCTTTTTGTTTGATTCTCTTATTTTCTCTTAAAAATTAAATCTGGTAATTTTAGTGAAACCATTATCGTGATAAATAATAAGATGCATCGTGTCCAAAATGGCACATTTGGAATTAGATTAATTAAATAAATGGATAAAAACAAAAGAACTCCTGTTAATAAAGTGTTTTTTATAGTGATCATTCCTTTTTGAAAGTAGATTCTCTTCCTAATTCATTCCAAAAAAAAAGAGAGGATGCCCTCTCTAATTACCAACCTTCACCTACACTTTTTGAAGAAGCTGTTGTTTCCAATTCCTTAACCTCAAAATTCGTTTCTGTAAAGCCGTACAAGGAAAGAATCGCTAGTAAGAAAATTATTCCTCGCTTCATGTAAATCACCGTCCCTTTCTGTCATGACATCGACAAATTTGTCTTTTTGTTCTGGTGTTGCAAGATAATCATATTCATAATACTTCAAAATAATGCTACGGACTCTTTCTACATTTTTAAACATGATAGCTAGGTCTAGAGCTTCAAAGATGTATTCAAACCCTTTATTGCTATCCTCAATTATAAAATAATATGAGGCTAATGCTTGATAAAGTTTTAGCTTATGTCTTTTGGTAGGAATGCTTGTTTGACAAGCAATTTTTTTGATTTGTTCTTCAAAGGTACAGATCAGTTTTTGAATGCTTTCTATATCTTTATTCTGTAAATATGTTTCAACAGCAACTGGCAATAACATAAATATTTCAACATCAGTAGCTAAACTAGCAAAGTTGTCAATGTATTCGACATGGCCCATTTCTATTGAAAATAATAATTCGTTTAATTTTGAAATTTGCTGAAAGCCTTCATAGTTAGCATATTCTTTAGTTATAAGCAATGCTTTATTATAATCTTTCATTTCTCGATAACTAAAGGATTCATATAGTAAGGCTTCCGCTATGAATTTGTTATCGTTTAACGTGATAGCCAATTCCTTCAATTCTGCTGCATACTTTAATAATTCCCCCCATTTTTCTACGGCATTATAAAAAGTTAATATTTTATAATACGCTTCTAGTTTATATTCTTCTGGAAGTATAGGAAGGTATTCTAAAAGTTGGTGAAGAGTTTGATACCCAGAGACAGTAAGGTCTATATCTCTAGCTATTACAAATCGTTTAAAATAAGAAATGGCTGCTCGTTCATTACGTGTTGTACTGTTCGCGGTCACGATATCATACAAGGGCAGACTATAGTTTCTTTGATCGGATGAAAAAATATGCTCTGCCATCTTAAAGGTGTTATCAAGAAGCCTTCTTCTATCTGTATCATCTTTGATCAATTCTATGATCCTCTTTGTAATGTCATATCGTTCTACGTTGATACAACTTGTGAAAAAATCAGCAGTTTTAACAGGTGACAATTTTCCTGATTCGTTAAAGCATTCCCCAATAAAATACTCATAGAAGGTGTCTTTCGGTAATCCTAAAGCTTCTGTAATAGCGTCTAATTGAGGTAATGTCAATCCCCGTTTGTTGTTCATTATTTGACTCAAAGTAACTGAATCAATTCCGGTGGCGAGAATCAAATCTTTTTGTTTCCATTCTTTTTTATCAAGTGCATCTTGCAAATGCTGACGTAGTTCTATTTGTGCCTCTTGATAACTGTATTCCAAAGCTTGCATTTACCTATCCCCCTTATTGGTCTTGGAAATATAAGGAAAAACGTAACTTCCCATATGATACTTTAATTAGATAATATTGTAAACTATAATGAAAGGAAATAAATGATTTTTTTTAGAAATATTAAGTACCTATAGGTTCTCAAATATCGTAGGAGAGAGTAGAAAATCTACTCATCAATGCCTATTGTTCCCGTTCCCATTCATAGAGATGTTCCATGCGGAAGTTTGGCATGTACATCTGAATGATGCAAGTAATGGTATACATAGCTTCTGGAGACATTTGTTTTGTGTTTGTGGCATAATGCGATATCATTCTAGCCGACAAACCTGTTCGCCTCGCTAACTCAGCTTGCTTCATACCAATAAAGTTCAGAACGGGCTGTAATAGGCATTCTCCGCGTAGGTAAGATACCATTACATTCATCCTTATAGGCTGATAATTTGGCTCTGTCCGTGTCAAGAAGCTTGCTATGTCATCTAATGATAATCTTCTTTTTTTATTGACAATCATCTCTGCAACCATTTTGCTTATTTCCACGGAATTTTGCAACCAAACATTAGCTATTTAAACAACTTCTTAATCACCTTAAATATATCAAAATTGGTTCTGTTATACGCCTTGTTATAAGCATACTTCTTAGGATTTCTGAGCCATCCCCAACCTCTCGGCATCTTCAACCCAGCCCGATGTACTAACTGTCGTTTTAAGCTTGTCCTAGCTGCTACACGCTTTTTGAAACTTGGTTTACGGATTCCAAACTTCATAGCAACCACCCTTTTATTTTGATCTACTTTCCATCCAATCTTCAATTTGTTCCTTCAACCATATCGGCCCACATGAAAGTGTCGTTATCGGCTCAGGGAACTGACCGCGTTTAATGTAAACTTGCAGGTATCCCTTGGTTTTACCTGTCATTTCACAGACTTCTCCGAAGCCAACAAGATCATCTACATTCACAAGCACGTTAATTCCTCCGTCCAAATAAAGCTGTCACAATAAGATAAGCGACTGTCACGAGTAGTATTCCTTGTTTCCACCAAGCGCTATCTGGTGTGTAAGTAGCAAGGAGAGCAAGAGCTAAAGCGCCACGGATAGATACAAGATTTCTCACGTCTAAGTTTTTGATTTTCATGGTATAATTGGGATGTAGGGGGGAGGTTTCCCTCCCCAGCTTACTTACGGCGTTTTCCTTGGCGGGGGCGCCGTTTTTGTTTTTTCTTCTTCTTTTTCATCTTTGGATGAATAAAGTCTTTGTAGATCGTATACAGGAAGACGATAAGAGGAAGCCAATCTTTCAACCATCCCAATTCTGCACCTCCTTTCTAATACTATTATAGCATTCTGTTATACAAAGTACAACGGATTATTACATATTATTACCAATATATTTTGTTTGCATGTTCGCTATCTGTTCGCCTAAAATAGGAACAAACGTTCTTTATAGGAGATGTTTTTTGATGGCTACTAAAATTCTTGATCCGCTTGTAACGAAATTTATTTTACCTGAGCATGCCGAGATGTTACGTCAGCTCCACGAGGATAAGAAACTAGTTGAGAAGCCGATCATTGAAGAGGATGAGCTAGCCGAGTTCTGTTATCGAATTTCTGACTCACGTCAGCATGACTACGCTCTTACAATCAACTGGTGGAAAGCAACAAAAGGGGATAGGGGCGTAATTGAATCAGCTTGGGGATGGGTAGAGAAGTTTGATTCAACGTTTAAACAGATTAAGCTAAAGAACGATGAGGATTTCTGGTGGATACCTGTAGAGGATGTAGTGAAGATTGAAAACAATTGAAAAGGTCCCACTCTTACTTGTTTTAAAAAGTAGATTTCGTGGCGAGAAAAAGTTAAAAATCAAAAAGCCTCGCATTGATTGCAAGGCTTTTTGATTTTTAAAGTAACTCAATATAATGTTTTGCTTCTTGGGCTGTTAATTTGAGTTTATCTTGGACTAGCTTTGTTGCTTCAGCTTTTTTTCCTTGTTCAATCAATGATTGAACTTCTAAATCTAAATGATTTTCAATAGCTAATTTTTGAGAAATTTCTCTCAATCTTATATTGGTTATTTTTATTGAAATATACAGATTTTTAAATAAAATCAGAGTTACTATAAAAATAGTGGTCGTCCAAATAATTATATAAATACTATCCATATCACCCCTCCTTAAAAAATAAAAGTGAATCATTTACGATTCACTTTACTATAATCTGGAAAAACACTCCAGTTTCTAGATGTATATGTGGGGAATTTAATTTCTATATCTACTTATTATTCCAAGCTGATTCGAACCTATATTCACAATCCTGTCTTGCTTTATAAGCTTGCCAAACCTTGTATCCTGCTGTTGCTGAGCCGCCAAGAGCAGTAACTATAGCGATAACTCCAGATGAGCCAAGGGTTGCTGGAGCTGCTAAAAGCTCGGCTACCACAGCAGCTCCTGTTGTACCAAGTACCGCATATGCTTCTTTTTGATAAGACTCCAATGTATCTACAGAATTTCTGAAATCAACTAATTCAGATTTATTATTAGAGTTTTCTTTTTTCGTTGTACTTGCACTAGGAGAATAGATTTTCCATTTAAAGGTTTTATCGGATCGGCTAATTTGGTAACCATATCCAAACCAATCGTCTTCTGCCTCTGCGATGACATTATCTTTGGCTGCTGCGTCTAGATTAAGTTCATTTTTACTAGACTGTATTTGGTTAACAGGTTGTATTGTAACAGCCTTTTTTTCTGCTTCTTCTACTTTTATTTTATTGTTGACTTTGTCATATGTTGCTATTGTGACTTCTTCTCCTGATGTCACTTTTACTTTACGAAGCTCTTCATTATCTTCTAAAACCTCGGAGGTAATTTGTTTACCTTCTATTACGATTGTTTCGATTGATTGAGATTGGTGTGTTTGAACGTTATTGATTTCAGATGCGTGTGATACGTTTTGAGAGAATAACAAGGCAGTACATAGCACGGTTGGAATCAAGATTTTTTTCAAAGTAGAACCTCCCAAAAATTTGAAATTGTAGTTACAACTCTATTATATTACAAAATTACCTATATTTACAATTTAATTCCATTAAATAACAAAACGAAGGAGAGTCGTTCAAGATTCCACAATTCAATTTGCTACCGTGTCAAATTACTGACATATAGTTCTTACTTAATTGTAGGGTCTTTTTTTTCGTCAAAACCTCCATTTACTCGCTAAAGGATTCGACAAGGGCAGTAGTGAAGTGAGCAATGGGGTGATTTTATGATCTGTTACCTGAAAACAATCCTGGTCATGTTAGATATGTCTCAGCAGGAGTTAGCTGATACACTTGGAGTTAGCCGGAATACGATCACAAGCTTAGCGAGAAACAGGTCAGTGCCAAATCTAATGCTGGCTTATGACATAGTGGATGCATTGAACGACCAAGCCGTTGAACAGGGATTAGGAAAACAATGGACGGTTGAACAAATTTGGGAAAGAAAAAAATCATAGTTGGACATGCAAAATCAAAGTTAACTGTGCATACACTGTACCATTAAGGTTAAGGAGATGGTGCAGATGTGGATCGTCCACCAACGTATGGCAGAGATTTGGGTTATAAATAAGACAAGAGAGCTGACTGGCTCGGAAATGACAGAAATGAGTCAAGGTCTCAGTGCGAACGCTACAAGAGCTTGGGAGATTGCGAAACTCAAAAACCTATCTTTAATTGCCAGCCTGACGAAAGACATAGAATGGCAGCATGAGTTGTGTGCCAGATTAGAAAAGATACAAGGATGAAGAAAGCCCCTCTCATATAGAAAGGGGACTGACAACTGACAACCAAATTGACAACGCCATTAAGTTTTTGAGGTAAACTAGAATGAGAGATGTTACAAAACAAAGCTTATTCTACCTTGGTTTTCCGCACTTCCGTAGCACGTAATTCAAGGTAGAACAGCTATGTTACAATACAGGGCATGTGGAGTCGGTTTGCTTGTTGGAGAGAAAATAAGGATAAAGAAAACGGCTAAAGTCCTTGTGTAGCAAGAATTTTAGCCGTTTTCAATCCTTCAATCTGATAAATGATTAAGCGTAAGGAGAGTGTTGACCAATTTACATTACGCTAATACGATTCATTGCCCTGGTATGCTTTAGGTTTACATCATAATCATGTAATCCTTTTTTATGTCTAGCTAGCCTCTGAAAGAAGGAGAGGTACTGTTTTTCCAATGGGTACTTCTCTTTTCTAGTGGCTAATACTAGCTGATGGTTGTAATGTAGTTCCTCCAATTGAAACTTTTATTTCATTAGTTAATGGAACATTGTATTCATCTATAATCGTTCTCCACCATTCCCATGCTAGACCTGTACATTCTCTAGCAAGAATTCTTATGTTTTTAGAATTAGGTGGAAGTGGTATTACGGTAGAGAAATGAGCTGTTTTGCTTTGGTAGTTTCCATCCCAAGTTTTGTGGGTAAGTACCTCATTTCCATCTTTATCATATGAAAATTCATCCCAGGATACTTCAAATTGAGCAACGTATGCACCATAATGATCAAGAAGGATTTTACCTTTAGAATATTCTGTAGAGGTAGTCTCAATATAGTCTGTATTATTATGAATAGCAGCGATTGAATTATCTTTTAAGAAAATACTAGTATATGAAATAGGGTATGCTGGATTTTTTAGACTAAATTCTGCATTATCTTTAATAATATTTCGTATTTCATCAAAGTCTTTTGTGACAACTTTGTTATGCTCTTTTGAATCTCCCCCTAATACTACAGCAGTAAAGGAGCTATCTTCAAAAATGTCTTTGTACTGTCCGCTAGCTTCTACATTGGTATTCTTGAGTAAGGCTTTAAATGCAGCTTGTACATCTTTGCTCTTAGAGGTTGTTTCTAATTTCACATAAATGGTTCTGCCATAAGCTACATTTGACACCATAACAGGTGGAGCTTCATCACTTACCCCTTTACGGATCAGTTCCTCAAAAGTAACACTATCATCAAAGAGGTCTGATGGATTGTTTGGTAGCTCTGCATTTACCGTATAAAATATTTGCTTATACGCAGCAACCATTACTTTCTTCTCTCCACTAGCAATAGCATTAAAGTCAATTCCCAGTGAATTGTTAAGAATTTTAGAGTTAACATTAAGAGCACTTGCTATTTGATCTTTGCTATAAACCATGGATTCTGCATACTGTAGTCTTGCAGGTAAAGTATTTGTTGTTGAATACTTTTCACTCCAAGTAGATACTAATTCATCGATTGCTCCAGATACATTACCAAATGTTGGGTTTTCAACCGTTATTGTATTTTCTCTTTTCATCCCAGGTAAATCTATACTAATATTCAAGGGTTTTCTCTTGGCCATTAATAAAGTAGGTTGATTTGCCACAAAAGCGTCGTTTGCAAGTTGCATTGCGCCTGGATAGGTACGATTCGCCATAGAATCAATAATGGAAATATCCACTGGTGAAGTTGTAAGTGATTTTTTCTCTCGTTTAACCACTATAAATTTACCATTTGATTTAACACCTTCTGTTGGAACATAACTATCTATTTGATCACCATTTACTGCTAAAATATCGTGAACATTATAGTTTAAGTTAGCTATTCCAGTATCAATGTCAATAGGCTTGCTTGTTTCACTGTCTACATTAGTATTAGGTTTTTCAGCAAAAGAAATAAAAGGATAATTAATAATGCATAAACTTGTGCTTAAGCAAATGAGTAATTTTGTTGCTTTTAAACGGTTTAGAATTCTCAAGTAACATCAACTCCTTTTGGTAAATCATACCGTCTATTTTTGGTATTTAGTATAGTTCCAGAGACTCAACTAGTTAGTAATATATTATTATGAATTAAATAAAGAAAGTGTCCGAATGAAGATTAAAAGTCAAAAGGACCATAATAATTCATTTTAAAAATAGTGCTTTAGTTGTATCTTCCTGGGCTAATCAGTGAAGGAATTAACTAGCGAGTAAGCGTATCTTAATTGTCGATTTTGATTACTCTAGTCATGTGGAGAGTGTGGCTTTGCTTGCTAAAAAAGGAACAGGTATCTTAAAACGTTGATATAACAATGATTTTTGCTATATAACAGTGATTTGGATTTGAGTATAACAGGTATCGAAATAATGGATTGTTGACCAAATTCATAAAACTATATCACAAAAGAGTAAAAGGCACCGGATAATTGATCTGGTGTCTTATTTTGTGGTGCCAGATGCTTTGGGTTGAAATATGGATTCAAATTTATTAGCAGCTTCTTTATCTGCTGATTGGAGGGCGTCCCCGTAGACATTCCTCGTGGTAGAAATACTTAGGTGACAATGCCTTTCAGAAATTATCTTGGCGTGTACTCCCTGATTAATTAGAATCGTTGCAGAAGTATGACGCAAATCATGGAATCGAATATATCGCAAATTTGTGCTTTTTTAAGAAAGTTCGAAACCAAAGATATAATGATTCTGGATAAAATGACTTGCCATGTCATCCGTAAAGGTGGCTACGTTGCTGATCTGGGTTAAGCTAAGTGGGTTGATTGAGAAGTACAGTCTAGCTAAATATGACAAGGAGGAAATAACAGTGAAACCAGGGGTAGCAAACGAAATTATTAGCCATTTACAAGGGCAATGGGCTTTCTACAATCAAATGGGCATGAAGGATAAGGCTGTGAGGATTGGGCAGTTGGCAGATGAGTTGAGGGTTGCTAGTGGGCAAGTCGTACAGAATAAATATTTAACCATAACCTTAAAAATTAGAGGAATCCCCCTTTCAATAAAACGTGCTAATCAAACTTAATTAATTGTTCAATGCGTTCTATATGAAAGGGGGGAAATAACAAAACCTTTGAATTTTTTTCTAATCAGGCAATCCAGATTAAAGGTTTTATTGGCTAAGATAAGCTTTTATTGCTTTATAAACCATGTTAAGGGTTATAGCCAACAATATCACTGCTATTCCTCTTGCTTTTTTATTTCCCCACACCTTATATAAAGCATATATACTTGAGGCTAGTATAAGTAAGCAGATAATAATATCTATCATAGTTAATCCTTAGTATGGTGTAATTTTATTTTTTAGTAGGTCATACGCATCTTTAAGAGCTTCTTTACCTGCATTCGAGGCATTGTAGAGTTTGACTGCATTCCAGCCTGCTACCCCTGCTTCTGGAAGTAGCAAAATGACGGTTTCCCAAGTTACCAAAGCTGCACCTATCATTGATGCAATTGTGACTTGTGCATCTATTATATCTGCATGTTTACTATCAACTTTGTCTGCATATCTAATGAATTTGGATGCATTACCATTACCATTGCTATATTTTACTAATCCTTTACCGCTAGGCTCTTCTAAAAAATCATTTACCTTTGGAAAAGCCTTAAGATAATAATAGTCGTCATTAATCTCATTATAAGTGATTACTCCCGCACGACCGCCACTCTCACCTTTAAAGGCTTTTGCAAAGGAAACCCTATCTTCACTTGCTGTAACTGGTTGATTTAAAAAGTCTTGAGACAATTGTTCACCGTTAATAAAAAACTTTTTATCATTAGTTATCTTAATCTCGGTAACTTTTCGGTCAGTAGTGTTTTCGTTTTCATCATTATAGTATTTATTTTCTGTTATGGTTATCAATTTTACTAAGGTTTCTTCTGAATCTTTCGTTACTTCCCTATAAACCTTTTCAATTTCTTCTCCGATTTCATTGCCTTCGATATCTAGTATCGGATTTTTTTCATCATAAAGCAGGTTACTTGATTCAGCTCTTACGGACTGAATACTTTGAATGCCGAACATGCTACAAATTAGCGCAAAAACCATCATTAAACTTGTCATTTTTTTTAGCATAATAGTCCTCCTAGTTCATATGAAAAATACTTACAATCAACTGCCTTATTAGCAAAAAAATACCAATTAACAGTTTAACAATAGACTACTTTTCGACTTTTTTCTAGACTTTTCCATAAATCTGTCATAATACAATATTGCTTATGTATTTTTGTCATTATTTTTTCGTTGCATAATCTCCCCATCGTCCAATAAAACAGAAACACACATTCGTATTTAAGGGGATGTTTATATGGCTAGCAAACTACTTGATCCGCTTGTAACAAAATTCATCTTGCCCGAACACGCCGAGATAGATACGTCAGCATCACGAGGATAAGAAACTGATTGAGAAACCTATCATCGAAGAGGATGAGCTAGCTGAGTTTTGCTATCGGATATCTGACTCACGTCAGTATGACTATGCTCTTACAATTAGCTGGGGAAAGAGACAAAAGAGGGCAGAGGCGTGATAGAATCCGCTTGGGGATGGGTAGATAAGTTTGATTCAACGTTTAAACAGATCAAGTTGAAGAATGATGAGGATTTCTGGTGGATACCTGTTTAGGATGTAGTGAAGGTTGATGTGTAATTTAATTAAGAAAGTTGTCTCCTCAACTACGCTTACCGCATAAGGGACATGTTGAGAGTGTGACACTTCCGATTTGTGAATAAGCTCCATAGAAACGACGAAAACCCTTGGAACACAAGGGCTTTTATCATCTCTATATAATGTTGTGATGACCACACAAACTCTTGATTTTTAACTTTGACCACGGATTGATCACATGGAAATCATGCTATCTTGTTGGCTTTCGAAAGCTTCATTAATTCAATCAAAATGATCAACAGCTTCTTGTTGTATATTGATAGTGTCATGAGCGTAGACATTCAGGATCATAGACATTGGTATGATCGAGGCGGTCAGCAACCACCTTCACATTCTGACCCATCCGCAACATAAGCGTCGTATGTGTAAGCTTTTTATCGTGGAACCGTAGGCAGTTTCATTATTTTTCTAAAGTGGCCTGTCAGACGCAAGGCGAAGGTAGCTTACTTGTATGGTGGAGATACGCTTATAACGTATGAGGATAAGTAAGCATTGCAGACAAAAGTCATCTACGTGAAGGAAAAAACCTTGGCTGGTGCCATGGTATGGGAATATTCGAATGATGCAGAGGATGGTATTATCAAGTATTTTTCTGAGCATTTGAACAAGGAGAGGAATTGTATGGATTACATATAGGTCCACAGTTGTCTATTGTGCAATGTGCTGGGGTTAACGTTAGTTGAGCTCGTAGTTGTTCAAGCGGAAATGAAGGAGCATCAAGACGCAATACATGATGAAATTCATTTTTATTACAATTCTTTAGAACTTTACTTAAATCAATGGGTGCTCCAGAGATAAATGATCTTGGATCATTGCTCGCTAATAATGCAATATAAGTTTTAGTATTCACAGCAGTAATAAAAAATTGATTATTTCTAAAGAAGCCTTCATCAATTTCACAGTTAAAGTCGGCGATAGAATAGTTTTCATCTTCTCTAAGTTTATCCATCGCTAGAAGATCTTGCTTATGAACACCTGTAATGCCACTGGAGTATCTTCTTGAAAAACAATTTTTCCAAAACAATTTTTCCAAAACCATTTTTTTAGAGTGTCTCTTTGTTTACTAGTATAAGAAATACCATTTATTTTTTCAGAGGCAAAAAATCTGGTTAATGAAACAATCATGGCAGGATATGGAACGGTTCTCAAAGAAAAAAATTTAAACTCCCTCTGTAAAAAATCAATGCTGCCTTTTATACCGTTCTTTATTTTCTAAAAATTACTTCTTACATCTGCACCTTTCAAACTCATAATAGCTTGAGGGGGTGCCTCACCTAAGATAACACCACTACAACATTTAAGCTGTAAATCTTTATCTAATGAAATATCACCACATCCAAAAGGCTCTAGTTCTTCTGCTAAATCCGTAAACTCTTCTTGAAGATCAAATTCTGTGCTCCAACTCCATGCAGACAAAAGCTGGAATGTATCTAGAGGTTCACCCGCTCTGTTTACTCGTTCAAAGACTATTGCAACGTGGGTTCTATCTTCGGTTTCCATTGTTTCTATTGGAACAACAGCTTCCTTAAACTTTTCTTGGACTTTATCAATTTGTTCAACAATTTCTAACGGTAATCCTTAACATGCCTGCCTATATTTTACTGAATCAAGCATAACACTCATTGGAAAATACTTGTTTCTATCAAAATCTTCTTTTTTTAATGGGGTAAATCTACTCTCGTGAATATCGTTGTCACTTGTGAAGCTAAAGTAAATATCTAGCCATCCCTCATCGTTTTCAGGTTCCAAATCTGTTTGAAACACGCTGAAAATAGATGTAAGTCTTTGTTGACCATCAAGTACATAATCAATAGGATAATCTTTTTGAGGTTCTGGGAGAGTAAAATTATCAAGATTTTTTTCTACCTCTAATCGTTCTCTAGTTCTCCATAGTAATACACTACCGATAGGAAAACCTTTATAAATACTGTCTAGCAACAAGGCTACTTGCTCAGGAGACCAAACAAATCCCCTTTGAAAAGCTGGGATACGTATTTGTCCAGAGGTAATCTTACTAATGATTTTGCGTATTGTTAAACTATCTGACAAAATTTACATCCCCTCTAATAAGTACTATTACATTGCTGAAAAACAATTATACCATATTTATGATGGTATAAAATTACAACTATGGATCAAATGCTAACAGATGAACTTATTTTGGTTGTGAAAACGTGATAGAAAGTTAGTGATGCAATGAGAATGAAGGAGCAAGCGAAATACCTTGGAGAACTTGCCGATCGGGTACGTATTACAAGCGGGCAGGAGCTGCAGAACAAGTAATTTAGTTTGTAGATAAAAGTGTAGCTAAAACCCGAATAATAAGACAAACGTCAGAATACAAGAAGTTCTGACGTCTGTTTAGATACATATTATCAGTACTGATCAGTAGATCATATTTTCAATTTCCTACGATCTTTTTTTACTTCCCTAAACCCACGATACACATTTACTAAAGCTGATATCCCTAATAAGATTAGTAGCATTGGGTTTACTTCGGAATTTAAATACAGGTAACATAATAAGCTAAACAGGACGACAGCTGTAAAAAAAGATCCCACAGTATATTCTCTCCCTTCAGCTATCTTTAATAGTAATTACGATCTGCCATAGATCGAGATAACTACTGGTAATCAAACAATATCCACATTTACACCTTTACCCTCTATTTTTTGCTATCAAGTTGTATGTATAGGGTTCTTAAAGAAATAAGTTTATAATGTCCTCTTACTATTAACCTTGTGGATCATCGTGAAATGCTTTTGCACTCTGTTGTTCTCCGACAGTTTATCACCAACTAAATATAGAGATTGTTCCACACATGAAGAGAGCCTATCCTCACTTGCATCAAAATAAATGCACAAAAAACCCTTGAATTCCAAGGGCTTTTTGTGTTGCCTTTTTTATAAATCTAGAAAATAACCACAGTATGACTATCAAACGTAACCTGAGTAGTTTTCCAACATGTAAATCAAAATTGAAAAAACCCCTACTCTTGACAGCTAACTAACTCAACTACTCACAAGTATTCCTTCTATTCGGATGTAAAACCAGCACTTCATTTCCTAACTCCGATAATTTTTCCATCAGTCCATCCATGCCATGTTCTAATTTATAATCCATTTCTTCTTTATATAAAGGAAGTAAGAAATAGGCATAAACCTTATTACCATCCTTTGTTGAAATGACGCTGAGTTCATCCTTTAACTGAAATATGACAACTCCATTTAACCCAGTTCCATCTGCATATGGTTCATAGTCCTGATAATTGGGGATGGTATGTCCATAACCCAACCAGGTATTATACTGATGAGGAAAACGGGCCATTTGCTTCATAAGTCTGATAGGCCAATAATTATTTTCATCCTGTATCGATTCTTCTGTCAGTTCCCAAGAAGCAGGAAGAAACATCATAACTTCTGCCCGATCGAATTTATCCTCAAGCTGCTCTTGCATCTCAACTGGTATCGTCATTTGTAAATCACTCATACCAGTTGTATATAAGACCCAAAATGGCTCTTCTTCAGTAGGTTTCATTATATTCACATCAATATGTATGGTATCTGATATAATTTCATGAAAAACACTGCTTTCTCTTCCTGGAAATACTGTTTTAAAATGTTCAACGATTTCTTCTACATATTCCATGGGAGCTGGCGGTGAATAACTAGATGTTTCTTCATACTTGTAAATAGTAGTGCCGTCCTTTGACTTTTCTCCGTTGTTCTTACCACCGAATATCTTTTTTAAAAAATTCATCTAAAATTCTCTCCTTTTTCCTTTTTTGTTCTGCTTTATTAGCTATAGAAGCGAATTCTATTCTTCAACCTATATATTTCATTTACATATATTAAATTGAAGATTATGAAAATATTACAATATAGTATTAAAATGGCTTTAAATGACACATTTCGACACCACACTCTTATATTTAAGTAAATGTTTTATAAAATGGCAAGTAAAATTAGGAATCTCAATCATAGTATCAAATCAAAAGACGAAGCGATGTCAGTGGGTAAACCGCTCATAAAAAACATAACTGGAATAGATGTTACTGGGTACAAGGTTGATGGCGGTGATCATATGGGGGGCTATTTATTTCAAAGTCCGGGGAAACCAGCCGTATCCATACTTACTGATAGAGCGATTGATAGATCGGACGGTGGTAATGTTAGTGGTCTCTCAGTTTGGTAAATAATGAAAAGCTACTGACTAGAATACTTTGTCAGTAGTTTTTTTGTCCTTTTGGCAGCACTATTTTACTAATTCCTTTTGAATTTTTTTAGGAAGCTTATGAAAAACCAATTCATAAGAATGAGTAATCAGCTTCTCCCACAATTCAGTAGGAATATCGGCATCTAAATAAATAGAATTCCAATGACTTTTATTCAAGTAGTAACCAGGAATAATCCCCTCATATGTTTCTCTTAGCTGTTCGGCTCGAGCTGGATCACATTTTAAGGATAGGATAGGCTTTCCGTTTGAATCTCCACCAAGCATTGCAAACATTTTTCCTCCTACCTGATAACGATCTGCTTCCCATTCCACTTTGTAATCATGAACCGCTCCTGGGTGCTTTAGACAATAGGCTTCCATGTGGATTTTTCCATGATAAGCTCCTTTCTGCACGCATTTTTTCATTTTACCACGCTAAGGCTATCTACGACGTATGGGACTATTAAGTGGTAAAAGAGATTGCAGACTTTTACAAGGATTTTATCATCAGAGAAACAGAAGGAGCGAGACTAATGAGATACTGAGTTGAGAGAAAACAAGCTGGGGGACTAAGGGAGGGATAGGATTGGGTTGGTTTATTATGATTTTAATTCATGTTCATTCATGTTCATTTATCAACAGGGAGATAGATTGATCTTTTATGCAGATCAGTAATGGATGGATTTGTGCCGGGGGAGTATTGGCATAGTGAGACAGACACGACAGGCTGCTATTTTTACAGTACCTTGATGTACTTTCCGATTGCGTATACTTTGTTACTGGTCAGGCGTTTGCAGAGGGTAATAAAATCACCGGTTCTACATACTTGGGTAAAATGTAGAGTTTATATTTTTCCTAAGTTGGCTATCTAGGCTGGTAAGGGGATTATCAATCCAAACACCAGCAAATATAAAACAATGTAGACCAGATATAGATAAAAAAGCTTGATTTTGAATTTTTCACAAAAGCTCTTAACTGCGTTTCGGTTTCTTAAAATTTTCATCTTTGTAGTGAACAACAGTCTCATAGTAAATATCAGATTTTATATCGGAATCTTGTACCTTCCAAACCCAATATCCAACATAAGTATCAGCTAATGCTTTCTTACTCCATGCAGAAAGCTTCGCAATAGTCCAACCTAAGAGTGCCTTTTTAAATTTTTTTGTTGGAATTGGAATCTTCTCTGCTACTCAAGAAACAATGATGTCGGCCATTTCTCTGTGGGCACTATGGTTATAATGGTCGTATTTTGGACCATACACAATTTCGGTACTTCCACCAGGTCCTTCAATGACTGATGTTCTATTTTCTTTCATCAAGCTCTCATACATACTTTCCAATTGATTCTCACTCAATGGGTTTAGTCCAGTAAGGGTTATTCCATTGTAGGTGTAAGTATATTCTGCGCTTTGTTCAATAGGAGAATTAGTATTACTCTCAATTGATGCAAAAGCAGATGTGGACATACTTAGTGTGGTAAGAAGTGCAAGTAAGCTTAACAAAAATCTTTTCATCAAAAGAATCACCCTCCTTTTTGTTTTATTAAACAAAAATTACAAAAATAACTAATTAAGAACGTTGTTTATTACCAAAAATTTCTAAAATATTTCCTTCTAGCTTGTTTTTCAGTTCAAGTGAGTGCATAATCTTGAGTTTAGTCTTCTTTTAGAACATTCCTCTGTGTTAGTAAAAAGCATCATGCACTTGCAAACCAGCTTTCTTTCCCCTTTATGATTATTTTGCACCGCGTCTTGAATATTTTCCTTAGAATAAAAAATTAGAAACCCTCTTTAAATTTAGACAAAAAACGACACGAAAATATATCCTACCCCTAATTTCACTGGGTATAATGGTTCATAGTTGTATGCATTTTGTCACCTAGATAATTGATTTACAAACTAACACCATAGGGATGTAATCGTATTTAGATTCTGTGTAGTATGTTCGTTACATCTTGTATAAGCTAAAAACTGGTTATGGAAAAAATGTTATTTTTTTATTACAGGTGAACTAGTATGTATCGTATTTACCTTTTTATTTGGATAGTGTAGCCTTTCTTTACTAGATTATGATGATAGGTGTAGCAACAATAAACGGGGAAAATCTAGGAAAAACAAAGCCCTGATGCAAAATTGTCAGAGTTTTTATATGTCTAAAAAACATGGTAGAGCTCTATCATTCTATTCATATCGTATAGTTAACTAATACTATATCTAATGGATGTATACTAAATGTTAACCTATCATAGCAAAAGATTAACATTTGGTAGATAAGACCCATTTACTTACATTTATTACCTAATTATGATAATGATGTAAGTAAATGCTGGATGGAGGTAGATTTATGCGTAAACTATCAAAAAAAACGATTTTAAGTCTTTTGTCTACGTCAGTATTGGCTGTATCTCTAGCAATTCCAGTTTCAGCGTCGACCGTGTCTTCAGCTCAGCAGGCTGTAGTAGTACCGAACAGTGAGGTTGGAGCTCAACAGGTAGGGACGTATGGATGGAAAACACATATTACGAAAGAAAGTGTAAAAAAAGTTGTTACACACATTAGAAAAGGGGGCGCCACGTTAGAACAAGCAATTAGTAAGCTATCTCCTGCGGCGGCTCAATCATTTAAGAGATGGTCTAGTAAAATAGCAGATTTCTTGGAGGGCCTCGTCAAGGGTTGGGAACAAAAAGAAGAATACGCTATTGTTTATGTGAAAGATCAAGTAAGGAACTTTTTGAAAGCGAACTCCAATCTTTCGGATGGAACAATCCAGGAAATCGTTGTTACTATTGAGTGGCTACTCTGGTTCGTTGCTTAGGAATGAACGAGGAGGAACTCTTTTGCACGAGAAATATACCTACTATGATTGGCTGACAGAACAGAACTTATCATCTGGTCAGCAATCAAAGCTTCATATTTTTCTCTATTTGATTTCTGATAAATTGACAGGGAATCTCATTACCGCTGAGTATGATAAAAAAATACGCGACAATGTTTCAGAGTTTGCACATATTCTTGATGCTTCCGCAATCACTCGGGAGTTGGTGTATTCTACCTTAGAAACAAACTTTCTGTTTACGAAACAATCAATTGATCGAATGGTTGAGGGTATGGGGAATCAAGGAAATTTTGCAAAGCTTACAGAATTTATGGGACAACCTAAATAATCCATTTAGGATAAAATATATGATAATTGGGGCGGCTACGATAAAGCTGCTCTTTTTTACTTGCACCTATCTGGGTGCTTTTTTCTTTTCATAAAGTGATGTAAATGAAAAGAGATAATGGGATCTTTTTGTTTCCTTTTATTGAAACCGACATTAATGTCTTTTATAATAAACGTACCGACAAAAACGACATAAATGTATATTTTACAGGAGGCGCGAACCATTATGGCTCCAAGAGTAAGCGAGGAATACAAAAAGCAAAAGAAAATGGATTTGTTACAAGCGGCAAAACGAGTGTTTATTGAAAAGGGTTATACCCAAGCGACGATGCAGGACATCTTGGATGAGGCAGGGGTATCGAGAGGCGCTTTGTATGCGTACTTCGATAACATTGAGCACGTATACATCGAACTTCTTCATGCTGAGGATCAAAAGGATGTACTTTTTTTCGGTACAGATGATAAAGGTACGTCCTGGCAACAAATAACCAAGTGGGTTAATCAGCAGCAGCAGGAAATGCAAAGGCTTGATCAATCTCTTTTGCTGGCTAATTCGGAGTTTTTTCTATCAACGAATTACCGCAAAAATAGAGATAGTTATCCCTATGTAACAGCACGCTACCAACGTATAGCTGAGGTAGTAACTACTTTTTTTCAGAAGGGAATAGAGCGGGGGGATATTCGTCCGCGTATTCCTGTTGAATCCATTTCGCTTTATCTCATTTCATTTATCGATGGTTTAATGTTAGATACCGCTCATTTGGGGCCCGAAAAAACAAAGGTGAAGGAGCAAATGGAGGTTTTGCTATTTTCATTGAAGGAATTGCTTTGTCCGATTCCAGAAAAATAAAAGTAGAAAATAACTAAAAAAGGGGAGCAAGATTATGTTGTTTCAATCTGCAAGAATTTATCTGAGAAAAATGACTGCCGATGATGTAACGATTTATCATACATGGAGAAACGATATGGAGGTCATGCGAACTACCAATCCAGCTATTGATCTGTGTACATTAGATAACACACAAGAATTTGTTAATCAGGTTATTTTAGGATCAAGCACATCAAAAAGTTATATGATTATCGATAAGGAGTCGGAAACCCCTATTGGGATCGTCTCACTTATCCAAATTGATTATAAAAATCGAAATGCGGAGTGCATCATCGACATTGGTGAGAAGGCGTATTGGGGAAAAGGCTATGGAACGGAAGCGTTGAGGCTTCTATTAGATTACGCCTTTTTAGAATTAAATCTACACCGAGTATCATTGCGAGTGTTTTCTTTTAACAAAAAAGCCATTGCCCTATATGAAAGAATGGGATTCAAGCACGAGGGTATTTCGCGTGAATACATCTTTAGAGACGGGAAGTGGAGCGACGTTTTCCACATGGGGGTTCTGCAAAGAGAGTATGTGGCTACAACTGCCGCTGTTGGCAATTAGGCTAAAGTAATGCAAAAAAGATCTAGAAGTCTAGATCTTTTTTGCGGGTAACGGACTTAGATGTTCATGAATGAGCAGCCATCCAGTAGATTCCTTAACGAATATATTGGTGGCTCTTCCTTGTCCACTTGTGTACTTTCCATTCATATAGCCTTCATAGCAATACGTATACGTACAGGTTGCAGAGTCATTACCTTTATGGAGCCATTGGATATCTTGTGCTTTATAAATCTCGTTTTGGATGATTGACCAAGCGTTTTCAAAGTATGCCTGTATTTCTTGGTGAGTAGTACAGGTACAATTTGAGAAGTAGTAAAGGGCATTTGGATGTAACAATTTTTTCACTTCATCAAAGTTGTGGGTGTTCGTTGCCTCTATATATTTATCCAGTATCTCCATGTACGTACCCCTTCCTTTTGTTTTGAATTTTAAGTTAAAGATTTATCGTGAAAGCAAAAACGAAAAAGCTGACCCTAAGTAGAAAGCTGGTATTATCCCCTTTGAGTAGACAGTGTAAAAAGCCCACTCACCTAGCGGTGGGTGCTACACTATCCTCGGAGGGGATTTTTCGTATGGCTAAAAAAGGACAAACATTTCAACGATATACGATGGAATTTAAACAGAAGGCTATTGCTCTTTACGAACAAAAAGGGATCAGCTATGAAGCGATTGCCAAAGAATTGGGAGTGCCTAGTCCTACTCAGATCAAGAATTGGGTCAGGAAATACCGAGACGGAGATGGTTTAGAGGATCAACGAGGTAAAACATCTAAAAGAGATAATCCTTTTATAGGGCGTCCACGTACAAAATTCACTAACGTGGAAGAGGAAAGAGATTATTTAAAAGCGCAGGTAGAATACTTAAAAAAGCGTTATCCAAATCTACACGGGGAGGGTGGGTTTCAAAAGTAGCTCGGTTTGCGGTTATTGATCAGTTGGTAAGGAAGTACCCTGTTACTTGGTTAGTGGAGATAGCCAAAGTTTCCCGCGCTGGTTACTACAAGTGGAAACATACGCAAGAAGAACGTGCAAAAAGGCAACAACATAATAAACTCATAAAGGAACATATGATGGCGATTCATCGTGTACATCCATACTTCGGTTATCCAAGAATGCGAATTGCATTGAGAAAGAAAGGATTTATTGTGAATCACAAGAGGGTATATCGGTTGATGAAGGAGATGAACGTTCAGTCCATCATTCGTAAGAAACGGCGCTTTTTTGGTAAAACTGCATCCATTGTTAACCCTAACTTACTTAATCGAAAGTTCACAGCCGAAAAACCAAATCAATTGTATGTAACAGATATTACATTTGTAGCACTGAACGATCGATTTTATTACCTATCGGTAATCCAAGATCTCTTTAACAACGAAGTTGTTGCCTGGAAGGTTTCTCATCGGAATGATTTAAAACTTGTTTTAGATACTCTGGAGCAGTTAGCAAAACAAAGAGACGTGCAGGAAGCCATCCTGCATTCTGATCAGGGCTTCCAATACACGTCTAAGCAGTACAATAAGAGACTGAGGGAGTTTGGCGTGAGAGGAAGCCACTCTCGCAAAGGAAACTGCCTCGATAACGCCTGCATAGAATCCTTCTTTTCTCATCTCAAAACAGAGACATTGTACTTTTCTGAGTGTAAAACAGATGAAGAGCTCTTTCAAGCCATTGAAAAGTACATATGGTTTTATAACCATGAACGATTTCAGAAAAAACTAAACCAGTGTGCCCCGGTCGAATACCGGAACACACTGGCTGCTTAGGCTTTTTTAATGCTGTCTACTTGACAGGGGTAAGTCCAAGCTTGGGTCAGCTTTTCATTCACTATACGGAGGTCATAAGAGTTGGAGAAACTTGCTCTACCTTTTTCGCTTGAATTTTCATAATGACCACCTCCTTAATTATCTTAATATTCTGTTAATTAAAATTATATCGTATCGTTCTCTTAAAATCAATCAATAAAATTCGCTCATTTCTTTCATTCTATTTACCGCCTAAAATACCCGTTAATGCCTGAAATTGTAAGGTTTTATGCTTGTAATTAATTACCATAATAAAAAATATGGAACTGCTATATTCACAGTGAAAATTTTATCCGATAAACATTACACAACGAAAAAACGCATGGAGAGGAAAATTATAATATGGGATGGAAATTCAGGTTAACTTTGACGATTAGAAGGAAATTAATTTTTTCCTTTGCAATCATTTTAATCATTCCAAGTATTGTAATTGGTTTGATGTCTTATGAAATTGCAGCAGACAAAATGCGTGAGGAAATTAACAACTTTGGTGTAAGAAGCGTAAATATGCTGGATCAGATTATCAACGATACGATTGATCCAAAAATCCATGATATCACATACTTTTCCAAGCAAATAACCGAACCGTTTTTACAAGGGGGAGCTCAAGCTCCCATAAGAGAAAGATTGAAAGAGTATTATGCGCTTCATCCTGAATTGGTTAGTGTGTATGTTGGGACCAAAGAGGGAGTGATGATTCAAGAACCTGTTCAGAAGATGACTGAGGACTATGATCCAAGAAATAGACCTTGGTATCAAGATGCAATAGCAAAGAAAGGGCAAACGATTATTACAGAGCCCTATGTATCGGCATCGACGGGCAAGGTGGTCGTAACCATTGCAAAAACACTTGAGGATAATTCCGGTGTAGTAGCGATGAATTTAAATTTAGATAATATCGCAAAGGTAGTTCAGCAGGTTAAAATTGGGCAACAGGGCTACGCATTTATCGTGGATCAAACAGGCAAATATTTGGTTCATCCCACGATAAAAAGCGGAACTGATTTTAAGGAGAAGTGGGAAGAGGAGCTTTTTGCGAAGAAGTCAGGTCAGATCGAGCTAGATGAAACAAATGAATTCATCTCGTATGAAACGAATAAAATAACGGGCTGGAAGATAGCTGGTCTGATGTTTTCCGCAGAGATTCAAGAGGCAGTTCAGCCTATCTTTACCCGTACCCTAGTCGTTATCGTAGCGGCTTTATTGGCAGGTACAATTTTGATGATCTTCGTCATTCTTTCCATTACCAATCCTCTGATGAGATTAATAAAAGCCTCCCGCAAAATTAGTGAAGGGGATCTGACTGAAACGATCAGCGTGAACGGGGAGGATGAGATTGGAATGCTATCTCAATCGTTTCAACAGATGCAGACCAATCTTCGCACTCTCATTGGTCAGGTAGGCTTTAGTGCAAATCAGGTTGCCGCTTCGGCTGAAGAGTTAACTGCAAATGCAGATCAAACAAGTAAAGCAACAGAGCAAATCAGCACGACCATTCAATTATTAGCCACGGGGGTCGAAAAGCAATTTCATAGCGTAGAAGAAACCACGGAAACCGTACAACGTATGTCACTGGGTGTAGAGCAAATGGCCTCCCATTCTGAAGAGGTAACAGCTAAAGCGATTGAAGCATCTGTTAAAGCAACAGAAGGCAGTCATTCGATTCAGACAGCAGTAGAACAGATGAGTTCCATTAATCATACAGTTAAAAAGGTGGCAAGCGTCATTAAAGGCTTGGGTGAGCGTTCCGAGGAAATCGGTAAAATTGTTGACGTTATCGCAAATATCGCTACGCAAACCAATCTGTTAGCATTAAATGCAGCTATTGAAGCAGCACGAGCAGGCGAGCATGGTCGGGGATTCGCTGTTGTTGCGAATGAAGTCCGATTATTAGCAGAGCAATCGACTCATTCGGCTGAACAAGTGGATAAGCTGATTATGAGCATTCAGGGGGAGACGAATCAAGCTGTCCATTCGATGGATTTGGCCACCCAAGAAGCGGAAGAGGGGATCAACCTGATTAATACGGCTGGAGATTCCTTCGAACTGATTCAAGTAACTGTAGAGCAGGTGACAGCCCAAATTCAGGAGGTCACAGCAGCGATTAAACAATTGTCAGAGGGATCGAAGGAAATGGTCAGTTCCATGGAAATGATTACGGAGGTCGCAGAAACAGCGGCATCAAGCACGCAGGAGGTTTCTGCATCAACGGAGGAACAGCTTGCGACTATGGAGGAAATAACCCATGCAGCCGATTCCTTGGCAGGTATGGCTGAGGAGCTTCAGACTTTATTGGGCAAGTTTAAAATCTAGGGGAACGATCTGGCGAAAGATAAAACGGAGAAAGCCAGTCATTTCTAGCTATCACCTATGAGGGTGGATAAGTAGTGATAGATCGTTTCTGATATTATCCCTTCTTAGTAGACAGTAAGAAGCAAAACACCTTGCTGTATTGACTAGGAGGGGATTTTTCTATAGGGAAAATGGAGTATACTTTTAGGGAATTTTTGAAGAATAGTAAGAAAACGCAGAAGCGAAAGTTATGTATCAATAAGAATGAACTATATATATCTGTGTCTATATATTCATTTTTCCCTTACAAAAGTGTAAGGTTTTTTTTGTTGACTTAAAAAACAATGTGTAACTATAATTATTACAACCTCGAGGAAATTAGATGAAAATTTGACTAGATCTAGCAAAAAATTAATGAATGGAGAAGATGCAACTATGAAAAAGCTAGTTTTAACAGGCGTATTAAGTGTTGGAGCCTTAATGGGGGCAAATCTTCCAGGATTAGAGGTTATATCAGCGCATGCAGCTATCCCTTCGAGTCTTTCTATTGCAGAAGGTAATTCACAACAAACTCTTTTCGAACAGCAAAGAGAGAAATATACAGGAATTGTTACTGGAAAAACAAATCAGGGGCTTACAATCTTTACTGAAAATGTGCCTGCTAATGTGCTGAAAAATATAAATATAGGCGATTCAGTTGATATATATTCTTCATATAGTTCTAAAGTTGCTGAGAATAAAGCGGAAGACTTTATAATCGGAACGGTCACAGATTCAGATAGTGATTATGGTTATGCTACGGTAGAATACAAAAACAATGAAGGAAAAACAGAGACGGTTGATGTTATCTTTTCGGAAGCTCACTCCTATAAAGTAGGAGATAAAGTGAAAGTAACGAATAAGTCGAAATGGGAGCATAAAAAAATGGGACCAAATGATGTAACATTTGCATCAGGAGACTTTATTTCTAAAGTTGCTGAGAAAGAAGCGGAAGACTTTATAATCGGAACGGTCACAGATTCAGATAGTGATTATGGTTATGCTACGGTAGAATACAAAAACAATGAAGGAAAAACAGAGACGGTTGATGTTATCTTTTCGGAAGCTCACTCCTATAAAGTAGGAGATAAAGTGAAAGTAACGAATAAGTCGAAATGGGAGCATAAAAAAATGGGACCAAATGATGTAACATTTGCATCAGGAGACTTTATTTCTAAAGTTGCTGAGAAAGAAGCGGAAGACTTTATAATCGGAACGGTCACAGATTCAGATAGTGATTATGGTTATGCTACGGTAGAATACAAAAACAATGAAGGAAAAACAGAGACGGTTGATGTTATCTTTTCGGAAGCTCACTCCTATAAAGTAGGAGACAAAGTGAAAGTAACGAATAAGTCGAAATGGGAGCATAAAAAAATGGGACCAAATGATGTAACATTTGCATCAGGAGACTTTATTTCTAAAGTTGCTGAGAAAGAAGCGGAAGACTTTATATTCGGAACGGTCACAGATTCAGATAGTGATTATGGTTATGCTACAGTAGAATACAAAAACAATGAAGGAAAAACGGAGACGGTTGATGTTACCTTTACGGAGGCTCACACTTATAAAGTAGGAGACAAGGTGAAAGTAACGAATAAGTCGAAATGGGAGCATAAAAAAATCGGACCAAATGATGTAACATTTGCATCAGGAGACTTTATTTCTAAAGTTACGGAGAATGAATAATTTATAGAATGAAATGACCTGCATTCACTAGGAGGACTGTTTGTCACGGCATTGTAATAGATGCTGTGGTACGGCTGTAGGTATGTATATACGATGAAAAGCATCTCATTGAGGTGCTTTTCTTTTTTAAGTTACTTATTTTTACAATTGTTATATAATAATCAAGGGTTAAAATGGGGATTATTGGTGGATGCATACTAGTCCTCGAAGCAGATCGCAGGTACTTCTTATAGTTAAGTATGAAAAATCATTGATAGGAGAATACGAGATGGAATTGATTTTTTTCTTGCTTTTGATTCTGATTATAGGTGTTGCAATATTTCTGAAATTCGGGAGTTTCCCCAAAAAATCTCCAAATACGAGACAAATAACAAATGATATTGATCCATTGTCTATAGATATCCATGATATAGATAAAATGCTTGATGGCTCAGAATTTGAGATATATTTATATAGACTGTTTCATGCACTAGGCTATAAAGAAGTTTATAAAACGGTGGGTAGTAGAGATTTTGGTGCTGACCTTGTTTTTACAGATCGAGCTGGAGTTCGAAATGTAGTACAAGCGAAACGCTATAGTATTGATAATCTAGTAGGTATTAGTGGCGTACAAGAGGTATATTCATCGATGAGATTCTATAAAGCAAAGAAGTCAATTCTGATTGCAACAACTAGATATACTGATTCATGCGAAACCTTGGCTGGGATCAATAATGTAAAATTATTAGACCGTACAGATTTAATTTCTATCATTGAAGCTTTTAAACAAGGTAATGTGGAAAAGGCAAAAAGTATTATTGAGGCGGAGCCAAGAGTAATTCTGGATTCGTGGTTTGAATATGCAGATACAAATCGAGAAATTAAGAAGGATAAAAAGGCTGAGAAGTTAATACGGGGAATATAGTTTAAAATGGTTTTTATTTGTAATTTTTTGGAGGACTGTTCATTTAAACAAACATCCTTCTTCACGCGAAATAATTGAGCAAAAGTAAATGTCGAATTAGTGGTTGTGGAATGATGGTGAAATTTGGGTTGTTGAAGATCATCTTGGCTGAACAGAACTTGAGCTAGCAGGATTGGTAGTGGCTAGCCCAAAATTTGTCGCTACTTACCAGAGAACTGTAATATGAGTTGTGTACCAAGATAGACAAAATACAGAACTGATTTGAAAACAAAAAATAAATCACATTGCATTGTGATTGTACACGATTATTGGACACTTTAAAAAAGTCACGTGGAGTTGTTCTATTGCTCAATGTCAGTAATGTAGGAATCTGTTTTTATTAAAGTAAACCAAGTACATATCATAAACCCAATTGCTGAAATTAGTAACAGAATCATTCCTAAAAGGCGATAAGACTCTATAAGAGAGACAAACAAATAGTTGTTCATTTCTGGGATTGAATAGGAAGCGAAGTCACCTTCGTGATATTTTATTCCATTTTCAATGCCGAATTTTGTACTATTTAAAATTAACACCACACCAACGATTCCTAAAATTAAATAGATTATTTTATCTAACCAATGTTTCATTGAATTCACCCCTTTTAAAAAAATTGAAGCAACACTCAACTAGTTTGCAAATAGTGTTGCTTCTAAATTATTTAAATTATACTTCTTGCCAAGTGAAATAAAAACCAGTTGGCTGATCTAGGGTTCCTACATCTACTTTCCTTTCTTTACCAAGGAGGGGCTTTTCCCAGATATCAAGATAATATGTGTCATATATAGGGAAGATAAAATACTTGTAAGTTTTTCCGCTTGGAACGTTATAGGTAATTTCCTTGGTAAATTCTTTACCTGCTTACTAACAAGATAGCGATAACGGGAATAACCATTTTTTTCTTCAAATTATTAAACGCCCTCTTTAAGTATGTAATTGTAAATATTACCATCATTTCAATTAAATGAAACGATGAGGTCTATTAAAAAAATACCTTTTGATTTCATATTTTTAATTCTGTATGAGGCTACTCCAATAAAGTAACATCCTCATATTGACAGAGATAACGTTGTTTGATACATTTACTACGAAATTGAGAATCATTATCAAACTTATTTACACTGTCATACATATAGGGGAGACTTACATGTTAAAGAAAAAATCACTCTTCTTCGTTACTACCATTTTCATTGTGCTGTCTGTCCTCATGACTGCTTGTGGCGGAACGAGTAACACAAACAGCGGTGCTACTACACCAAAGGAAAAGGACACCAAAGCAACAGCTGAGGGATTCCGCAGCTTTGAAACAAAAAAGGGAGTTGTGAACATCCCAGTAAAACCTAAGCGAATCGTTACAGATTTTTATGGTGGTGAATTGCTTTCTGTAGGAGCAAATGTTGTCGGTGTTGAGCCAACCACCTTCAAAAATCCGTTCCTGACCGATCTGCTGAAAAGTGTTACTGATATCGGAGAGCCTATTAGTACGGAAAAAACATTGCAGCTAAAACCTGATTTGATTGTTGTTATGAAAGATGAAAACTATGAAGCCTTGTCGAAAATAGCTCCTACTTTGCACATCCCCTATGGCACTGCCACTAATATTTATGAAACAGTAAGACTGTTCGGCGATATTGCAGGGGAAAAGGAAAAAGCAGAGAAGTTTATCGCTGCGTATGACCAAAAGGCCGCGGATGGTCGTGAGAAGCTAAAGGGTGTCATCGACGAGAATGCTACCTTTGGACTTTATGAACTGACAGATAAGGGTGAGCTGTGGATATTTGGGGATAATGCTGGCCGAGGTGGACAAGCGGTTTATAATGCGTTGAAGCTGAAAATGCCACATGCTAAGAATAGTACAGAGGACCAAACTTTGAAGCTGTCCATGGAGATACTACCACAGTATGCTGCTGATTACATGTTCCTGACGACTTATGATCCTCAGAAAAAGGGAGAAGCGTTAAATCAATTGCAGACTTCAGCGGTTTGGAAAAATCTGAAGGCAACCAAGAACAATACCTTGTTCTATAACGACTTTGATACGTATTATCGTTATGATCCGATTGCAATTACTGGACAAATTGATCTAATTGTTGACATGCTACTTGCGAGAAGCAAAGAAAATAAGAAATAAGCTTTTTCATATGCAGGTGTCTCATATAGATATTCCAAAATAACTAAAAGGAAACAAAAGTTTGTTACTGATATCATAGCTTTTATTATCGTACTTTTTCTTGTACTATATGATTTCCTGTTAAAGTGAGCTATTGGGAGATTGGATTTTATGAAAAGGGAGGGCGGGCCAAAATTGGCTTCGCCCTTTTTTGATGGTTTAGTGGACTGTAACTAATTCTTATTGGTAAATACTCCCGAAACAACACTAAGGAAGGCTTGAACTGCTGAGGAGGCACATTGAATGGATGGACAAGCTAATGCCACACACCGCCAATGCATTCGCTTGAGAGGTCTGGATCGAATTTTTGGCTGGTTTTTAAGAAATAATTCTGGACCGATTGTAATGCCCAGTCCTTCCTGCACTACTTCTATTAGGCATATCTGCCTTTATTGGGTCTCGTTTCGGAAGCTATGCGGTAGATAAATGGGGGGCTACTACTTGGGCGACGACTCCAGCCATTCAATTCTATCTGATTTTTTGAATGTAGAATATTAGGGAATTTTATTGATAATACGGCAGTGCTGAATCTAGGTATTACGTTGGGTGCGGGCTTAGAAGGCGTGATGATTGAATACACCTCAGTGCGTCATTTTGGGTGGTTTAGTGGGGTGATCGTATTTGTTGCACTTGTTACTGCGTCCTATTCATTCTTATTACATTGTAAACAGAAGCAAACAACAATATAAATCGTCTTAGTTTGTAAACGATTTCTAAAAATGGAACATCAAATAAATGTAGCATAGGGAGTTAAATATTACAAATATTTGGTATATTGGTAGGTAGGTACCTAAAAAGAAATGAGGATTTAGCTATGGATGTTACCATACCGGAAAAGATTAGTCCGCTATTACAAGACTATACTAACTTATTAATGTCTGAATTACCCGATGTAATACACGGAGTTTATTTATATGGTTCGATCGCTTTGTCAGCATTTGATGAGCATAAAAGTGATATAGATTTTATTACAGTCTTAAAAAGAAGCTTAACAAATACAGAAACTGAATTAGTTCGGAAGCTTCATCATACGCTAAAGAAAGGTAATTCACTTGCAAAGAGACTGGACGGTATGTATATCAATCTGGAGGACATAGGGAAGGATAATAAATCCTTACAGCCGTATCCATGCTGTGCTAGTGGAACATTCAAAAAAATGGGATACTGGGATATTAATCACGTGACGTGGTGGACGTTAAAACATCATGGTGTAACAGTTGTGGGGAAACGTCTGGAAGAATTGCGTATTGCTACACAATGGTTGGATGTTGAAGAGACAATGAACTATAACGTAAATGAATATTGGGCGAAAAAAGGAAAAAGCCGTATCTATTTCTTGTTTGATGGATGGGTTGAGGACGCTGTATTAACATTGTGCCGAATTTATTACACGCTGAAGTTTAAGGAAATTATTTCGAAAGGGAAAGCGGTAGAATATGCACTACAAGTATTTCCTTCTGAATGGCATCTAATCCTAAGAGAATCCTTGAGAATTCGTAACGGAGAAAATGAGCCATCTTACTTTTCTTCCAGAATAAAAAGAGCAAAAGAAACAAGAAGATTTATATTATATTTGATTGCCTTTTGTAATTCGAATTTTTTTACTAGTGATACTCGTTCAGATAAACAAGCTTATGTATGCCCGAATGTGGAGGGTGCAACAAGAGACTCGTGAATGGGGGGTATCCAATTAGGCTACCTAAGAGTGTCGCAGTATACAGCCATTAAAAAAACAATACCTATCTAACTGTAATTTCTACGATTGGCCGTCCTCTCAAATGGAATGCTGTCTGGTTCTAGTAATAAATTTTTAGCAAATAGCACATTCATCAACCTGTATATACTGGAAAAGCTCAAGTTGAAATCATGCTTGAGTTTTTTTCATGTATAATAAGCGGAAGTGGGAGTAAAGTTGAGAAGGTTTCGATTATCTTGACATTTTTTAACTCGATTGAACTCTTGTCCTGAGACAACATGACCTAAGGTCCGTTTATGAGACACTTAGGAGATATGTAAAACAATATGAATGTTATCTTTACAGAAATATACGGAATGAGGAACAAGCTTTGAAGACATTTAAAAAGGTATATATCGAAGTTACCAGTGTTTGTAATCTTGCCTGTAGCTTTTGTCCACAAACGAGTCGACAAGCTAAGTTTATCAAGCTGGACACTTTTACTAATATATTGGATCAAATTAAACCACACACCAAGCATATCTATCTTCATGTTAAAGGCGAGCCTCTTCTTCATCCCAAAATTGATGAGCTGTTGGATGCAAGCCATGCGAAAGGGTTTAAGGTCAACATCACTACAAACGGAACGCTTATTCAAAAAAATCGGGCCAAGTTATTGGGAAAGCCAGCGTTGCGCCAAATGAACTTCTCACTGCATAGTTTTGATGGTCACGAGGGCTCGGTTGATCGAGATAAATATCTGGCTAACATTCTTTCCTTTGTTCGGGAGGCGGCAGAACATAACGTTATCATATCGTTTAGGCTATGGAATCTAGACCAAGATAACGCGACGAACATTCAAAAGAGTAGAAACAGAGAGACATTAGAGGTACTGGAAAGAGAATTTAATCTAGACTACAAAATTGAAGAAAAAGTGATTCCGGGTAGCGGAGTCAAGATTGCTGAAAGAATTTATATAAATCAGGATCATGAATTTGAATGGCCGAGCTTGCACGCACCGGAAGACGATGGAAAAGGCTTTTGCCATGCCCTGAGAAGTCAAGCCGGAATACTCGTAGATGGAACCGTGATACCGTGCTGTTTGGATGGAGAAGGTGTTATTAATTTAGGAAATATCCAAGATACGCCTTTTTCTGAAATCGTAGAGAGCGAGAGAGCAAATAATCTTTTCTATGGATTTTCTAGAAGGGAAGCTGTTGAGGAATTATGTAGGAAATGTGGATATAGAAAGAGATTTGGGGCGTAATTGTAACGCTATGATAGATGAACACCTGTACTATTGCAGGTGTTCTTTTTATTGGTCACAATAAATTGGTAAAATATGATATTTGCGAAACCTCCAGTATAGTAACAATGATGCAAGAAACCAGAAATTTTATTAGGTTTGAATTTGGATAAATAAATGAACGTGTTACTTGAAAATTTACAAAAAAAGTATGTTATAGAAAAATAAAATGTCGAATAATGCTATCTTGTCATTTTTTGAAGCTCGTGATAACATATAGACGATTTAGGAATAATTTACATTTATTCAATAAAATAGAGAGGTTTTTCGATGAATAGGGAAGCAATCGCGATTGTGGCCGGATATCATTTCTTTATAGATAAAGAGCGGAGGAGCTCGAATAAATTGATTTGCAAAGTAAATGAATCAGCCATCACGTCATTACTCACACCAAAGCCGTTCAAAATTCATCAAAAATTGACACCATTTCTCCTGCAATCTGTTGCCAATGTTGTTTCTTTGTTGGAACAGAAAAATCTTTTACCTGCTCCAGATCGAAGAGGAGTCATTATGAATGTGCCTAATGCGATTTTTGCAGAAATTGATTCCTATCTTTATGCCTTTCATCAACAGCGAAGAAGAATTAGACCTCATCAGAGCTTGTCTATTGATTCAAGCTCTCCCACCGCACTTGTTACCTTGCAATTTGATTTTAAAGGACCTTCTGCTACATTGACCGATCTTTATGGAGGCTTGAGCAGTCTGGGCTGGGCATACAATCTGATAAGGGAGAACCGTGCCGATTTGATGATGGTAGTTGATGTGGATCGAGAGCTGTCTTCAACGGATGACTTTGTTGGAAGCATTACCGTTGCAGCGTTGATGAAAGAGTCTGCCCTAGGAGAGGTAGAACCAGTTGGCAAATTAACAGACTGGGCATTCGAGCATCCGGGAAAAGATAGCTTACAAGGCAGAAAGCTAGAACAGGTCATGACTTGGTTGGACTCATCGAATTCATCGCAACGGTTTGGCTATGAGGATAAGGAAAATTGGGCGATTTGTTTTACAAAATCATAGGAGAGGAACGTGGGTATGAGAGTAGGCATCGCTGGTCTTGGTATCGTTTCTCCTTATGGATTCGGTTTAGAGACAATTTCCAGAGGACTGCTTGCAGGTAAAAGTGCGCTTACCTCCTTGACTAGATTTGACGCTCAAGCTTTTCGATCCCAAGTAGGTGGACAAGTTGACTTTCAAAGTGACAGGTTGGAGGAATCGATAGCAGAAGCTTGGTTAAACAAAGCCTTGCAGGAGGCGTTGGCACAATCAGAGTGCGAGCTAGAGACATGGCGTGGCTACAAAAAAGCCATTATTTTGCCAGTCGTGTGTGGTGTGTCTGCATCTGTATTGGAAGAAAGGGCAGGGGTTTGGGTAAAAGACCCTTTAGAGTTTCTTCCTTATGGATGGCGTGAGAAAACACCTGTATTACGTGTATCAGCAGCATGCTCTTCCGTAAGCTCTGCGATTGCTATGGCTAGAAGTCTTATCTCACAAGGGCAGCTCGATATGGTGATGGTTGCACGCGCAGAGTTGTTGAATGAGTATGAATATGCTTCACTCGACATCGTTAAGGCTATCTCAACAGAGACAGCACGTCCCTTTGATCAAAAGCGTAATGGAATTTTAGTAGGAGAAGGGGCTGGAGTTATCCTGCTTGAATCGGAGGAATGCTTGCTAGATCGGGGAAAGCAGCCATTGGCATGGATAGATGGAATCAGTCATATCGTTAGTGGGTATGAAACAAATTTGGTTGAATTAGATAAGGAAAGCACCATGCAAACGATGCGTGAGGCACTGGAGGAAGCACAGCTTGAAAAAGTGGATTGCATTCAGGCTCATGCTACAGGTACGCCACAAGGAGATCTCATTGAAGCAATAGGAATTTCGGAGGCTATTAAAGAGGGCAATACTATACCAGTTAGCTCTCACAAAGGTGCTATTGGACATTTGCTACGTTGTTCAGGAGTAATGGGATTGGCTACAGGCATTATTTCTTTACAGAAGCAAGTAGTCCCACCAACTATTGGATTAACAAACCTCGATCCAGCGTGCCCCATTAAGCCAGTAATGGGACACGGATTGAAGACAAAAGTGGAGTCTGTTCTTATCAATAGTTTTGGTTTTTGCGGCAACTATGTGTCTATGGTAATCACTTATCCGGTGTTGTGAGAACATGAAAATGAAGCATTTATATGGTGAAAAAATTTATACGATAGTGTCGGAAAGTAGGAGGAAGTATGAGTTTTATACACGTGTCTAACTTACAGAAGGACTATGCTTATTATAGAAAGGAGGTTGGGTTGCTCAATTCCATCAAAAATCTGTTTCATCGGGAAAAGCTGGTCAAAGAAGCGGTACAGAAGATCTCATTTGATATTGATGAGGGCGAGATGATGGCTTTTCTTGGGCCAAACGGTGCTGGAAAAACGACAACTCTGAAAATTTTGTCAGGCATATTGCATCCGACAAGCGGGGAAGCAACCGTTATGGGCTATGTTCCATGGGAACGTAAAAAAGAATTTAAAATGAATTTTTCTATTGTTATGGGGCAAAAAAGTCAGCTCTGGTGGGATCTGCCCGCCAATGAGTCCCTATTTTTAAATAAATTCATTTACGAGGTTGAAGATCGTGAGTATCAAAAAACATTGGAGGAACTAACAGAATTACTTGATGTCAAGGATGTTTTGGACGTACAGGTGAGAAGACTTTCTTTAGGTGAAAGAATGAAGCTGGAATTGGTGGCTGCTTTAATTCATCGACCTAAGGTTATTTTGCTGGATGAGCCTACGATTGGGTTGGACCTTATCTCTCAGAAAAGCATTCGCAAATTTTTGAAGTATTACAATGAAGAGACGAAAGCTACCATCATTTTGACAACGCACTACATGAAGGATGTAGAGGACCTTTGCAAACGAGCTATTATCATCAATCAAGGAAAGATTGTCTATGATGGCAACTTAAATAAGGTAAATGAATTGCTGAACCAAAAGAAGCTAATTAAAATTCAATTTTCCTCTCCTGTTCAACAATCAGCTGTAGAAACTTACGGGATTGTGAGAGAACACAATGAATATGAAAGTCTTATTGAGCTTGACCGTGAGTTTCTAAAGCAAAACTCCAAATTGATATTGGAACATTTACCCGTAAGTGACATTAATGTAGAGGATATCCCCATCGAAGATAGTATTACGATTTTGTATAAGAAGGATGAGAAAAATGAGAAGGTTGCGCAGTTTTAGGAAATACATCCATACCTTTCAATTAGGAATACAGTCTGCGGTTGAATATCGAGCTAACTTTATCTTGGGAATTGTGGGAAGTGTATTCTCCATCACCATATTAACTTACTTGTGGACAGCTATTTTTGAGAGCCAAAGTCCCGGTTCTACGGTTTTTGGATATACCTATCGGGAGATGATTACCTATACGTTGATTGCGGCAGTAACGGCCAAGATCATACAAGCTGGCTTTGAGTATGACGTAGCGGAAGATATAAAAGAAGGCGGACTTAACAAATTTATAATTAGGCCAATTGGATATCTTCCATATAAAATCTATTCATTTCTTGGTTCCAAGCTAATCTATATTGTTGTCAGCTTTTGTTTAATTTTTCTCATTTTGTTTATCCTACATAGGTTGATTCAAGTAGAGATTAGCTTTGTTAATATTGGCTACTTCCTCATTACACTTTTCCTTGCTCTCGTATTAAACTTCTTTATCTTTTTTAGCATCACCACCATAGCTTTTTGGCTTGAGAATGTTTCCTATATTTTTGAAGCCCCTAAGATTTTGCTTGTGATTTTAAGTGGAGGGATTTTTCCTCTAGATGTCTTTGATGATACTATTCTAGCCTTTCTGAACTACCTGCCATTTAAATATACGGTAAATTATCCAGTAGATGTGCTTATCGGTAAGTACCAAGGAATTGATTTAGTTACAGGCATGGGTCTACAGGTATTCTGGATTGTGGTTTTTGCTCTTCTCTCTAAGGTATTGTGGGGTATCGGTATTAAAAAATATATTGCTATAGGTGGATAAACATGGCGTGGGTTAAAGAAATGAAAAAAATAGTAAAAATTTACTATTTGTTCTGTAAAAACTGTCTGATGGCGCAGATGGAATACCGATTTAATTTTTTTGTTGGAGTCATTGTAGAGAGTGGTTTTGTATTGGCGAAGCTGATTTATATCTTCGTGATATATCAATCGGGTCTGATCATTGAAGGGTTAAGCAGAGATTCCATTCTATTATTCTCAGGTACATTTATGCTGGTGACAGGGGTTTATGTAAGTCTTTTCGTCGTTAACTTTTTCAAAATCTCAGATGATTATGTACATGAGGGAAAGCTCGATTTATACATTACAAAACCAATTTCCTTACAATTTCTTACAACGATGAGATATGTAGACTTCGGATTGGCGATACCTAACTTATTAGTGGGAAGTGTGCTGTTGGTGATGGGATGGAGTCGATTGGGGATTGAAATCAGTTTGGCTAATGTGGCAGGCTATGTTCTATTCTTGATCGGAGGGATTGTGATCAGTTATACAGTCATGTTAATTCCTCATCTATTCTCGTTTTGGTTTATAAAAACATCCGCTGTGAACGATTTGAGCAATGACATTTGGGAATTTGGGCACATGCCAGCTAGAATCTACAGCAAAACAATCCAGACAATTGGCATTTACATTATTCCGCTGTTTTTAGCGAGCAACTTCGGACCACTGTATCTCTTAAACCAATTAAGCTTGGTAAATATGACGTGGGGTATTGTTGCTCCACTAGCATTGTTACTTTTGACACGTTTATTGTGGAAGGCAGCGATTCGTAATTATTCCAGTGCAAGCAGTTGATCTTTCATAGAAAGGTGGAACATGGATGAAATTCTCGGTTAGCTTCTTTTCCAACTTGAATGATGATACACCTCGAGATATGCAAGCTCATTATGAATTTCTATTTGAAGTAATCCGATTTGCGGAGGAGCATGACTGGTATGGTGTATGGTTTCCTGAGCGGCACTATCATAGCTTTGGTGGATTATTTTCAAGTCCATCTGTTTTTGCCGCTGCGGTAGCAAGAGAAACAAAGAAACTTCGCATTCAAGTGGGAAGCGTCATATTGCCTCTCCATTCGCCCATTCGCATTGCGGAAGAATGGGCAATGGTAGATCAATTGTCAAAAGGGCGAGTAAGCATTTCCTGTGCTTCTGGCTGGAATCCAAATGATTTCAAAGAAAATCCAGAGCATTTCGAACATCGCAAACAACGAATGTGGGAGGGAATGACACGGATTGAAGATCTCTGGAATGACCGGGAAGCAGGAACGACAGTATTTCCTAAACCCTATCAGCAGCAAATACCGATTTATGTGACGGTGGCTTCCTCGAAAGAGACTTGCTATGAAGCTGGTAGAAAGGGATACCATTTGCTAACCCATTTTATTTTTAATGACATGAATGATGTAAAACAAAAGATTGATTTGTATCATGCAGGGTTACGGGATGGAGGTCATAGTGTGGAAGGCAAAGATGTAACCATCCTACTGCATACCTATCTTGATCATGATCTCAAAGTGGTAGAACAGATTGTAAAGGATGCGTTTTTTGAGTACCAGCATGCTTTCTTATCCTTGGCAGAGGCTACTCCCCATTATGAAAGTAAACGCGAGGAGGAGATTGCAAAAACGATGATGCTTAGGAAGTATTCTCCTCATTATTCATTGCTGGGTACTCCAGAAACTTGTGCGACTGTACTGAAAAAACTGGAGGAGGTAGGTGTTACACATGTGGCGGCTCTGATTGACTTTGGATTAGAAAAACAGAAAATCATGGAGAGCTTAGAACGTTTGGTTCCACTTGTAAAAGAGGCGAATGCACAAACTATTTTATGAAAGGGAATGAATGAAAATGAGACAAGCTATGATTCTTGAAATCTTGCAAGAGATGCTTGGGATCAAGGAACCCATTGCTGAACATGATGATTTAACAACAATGGGTTTAGACTCTATGACCACAATCCGCTTAGTTGTAGCGCTAGAGCGAGCATTTGATCTGGAATTTAGCGAGGATGATCTCTTGTTGGCAAATTTTCGAACTGTGGAGAAAATAAGTGGTTTAATTAATGAACGAAAAGCCGAAAAAGTAGTTCATGCAGAAAAGAGTGAGGTCTTATGAAAAAACAGTACCGTGTGTCTGAAGTCCTATCTCGATCGCAAGCGGAGGCTATTACTTCCAAATTGGTGTACAGTCTGGAGGGAATTTCTCATTGCTCCTTTTATCCTGAAACGAAGCAAATTGAAATTGATATCGTTGACAAAAGTAAAGAAGCCCATATTGATCAAGTCATTCAAACCATGGTAGAGGAACAAAAGAGTATCCGCGCCTTTCCCAATCGGATCATTCGAAAAACGGACGGTGATATCACAAAAGTACGAGTCAATGAGGAAGAAATGCTAGCAGAGTTTTCAGAGCTGGTTCGAAAAGAGGCGGCTGTTACCCTATATGAGGCATTACAACGCCTTTTTGCGGAATACGCGGTTTCTAAACAGGCGAGCACAAGAATTTATTCGTCTTTAATCCCAAGACAGACATTGGAAAAGTGTCAATATGTGAAAAACTTCCCACAGAATCTGTATGTGGTCGCCGAATTTCCTCATCAGTACGAGGTACTTAATCAGGTTGGTCAAACAGATAACTATGAGGAGCATATTCGTTGTAGTGAACACCTGCTGTCCCCAGCCCTATGTTTTCATTGCTATGAGGAGTATTCCAATCAAACGTTGCATGAACCATTGTTAATCAGTACAGAGGGAGTTTGCTTTCGCCATGAAGCACCATGGCGTCTAGGAAAACATCGACTTCATAATTTTCGAATGAGAGAATTCGTCTTTATGGGAAATGAATCCTTTGTAGAAGAAACAAGGTTCTTTTTTTTAGATAAAATATGGCAATTATTTGAAAGTGTAGGATTTAATGGTTATATAGAGACGGCACATGATCCTTTTTATTTTCCTCATCATGCTGAGAAAAGTCAGTATCAGTTGATGGCCCACATGAAATATGAGCTGATTGTTTCGACTGACACAGGCAACTTTTCAATCGCTTCCTTTAATAATGTGAAAGATACGCTATGCAAAGAGTTTGGCATTACTGATCCAAATGGTTTCACTCTTCATTCTGGATGTGTTGCATTTGGTGTTGACCGATGGGTATATGCTTTGCTGGCTGTATATGGTACGAAACTCCAAGAGTGGCCTGCTCACATCCGGCAAATTCTGACGATTTAGCTATATATTTGTAAATATAAGGAGGCTTATTATTTATGGTCTTTGCTACAAAAGAAAGAGACGTGCAGTTAAAACGATTGGACAAGCTTATTTCAGGAATGCGCACAAACAAGGAAGAACTACTTGATATTTTGACGGAGATTGCCACCTATGATAGTGCGGAGGCTGAGATAGAATCCTCCATCTCTACTTTGCTTGGTGCTGAACACGAGATAGCTCTTTACAATCCTCCTGCTATTAATCGAATCGCCGTGTATCATTCATCTAATGTTTTATTGTACTCCTACGTGTTATATGCCGCTATTCCTAGTTTATATTGCAAAGAGATCTTAATCAGACCTTCTACAAAAGCTTTATCTACGATGGTAAAACTTCATGACTTCTTGATTAATCAGGCCGATATGCCGTCTCAATTGCTCCCTATCTCACAACGGAAATTCAGACAACAGGCAGGGAAGCCGGATGTGGTTATCTTCACTGGGAACTACGAGAATAGTTTGAAGGTGCAAGAAACATATTCAAGGTCTCTGTTCTTGTATTTCGGGGCAGGAATTAATCCGTTTATCATTGGGCAAGAAGCAGATTTGGTAGATGCTACAAAGCGAGCTGTGGCTGCCCGTGTCTATAATTCTGGACAGGACTGCATGTGCCCTAATGTTTATTTTGTCCACGAGAACATCAAAGATAGATTTCTGGCTACGTTGATCCAGGAAATTAAAGAATTACGTATAGGTAAGCGAAACGAGCCAGGTAATGCGATAGCTCCTTTATTTTACGAGGGATTGTCAGAACAGGCACAGGATTATCTAACACACATAAAAGATCGTATTGTTTATGGGGGAACAGTGGATTTGTCCATTAATTATGTAGAGCCGACAGTTGTCGTGTCCTCTTTTGAAAAAATTGGTGAGGTTATTGAGTATTTCTGCCCGATCTTCCATGTTGTAACCTATCGAGATGAACAAGAAGTGGTGGATTGGTTACATGCTCCTGAGCGTGTAGAGAGCACTCTTGGTGCTTCTGTTTTCGGAGAATCAGAACTGGCAAAACAATTACGTGCTAGACATATCGTTTCAGAGAATTTGAGCCTGTATGATATTGAAAATGGAAATCAGCCATTTGGTGGTTATGGTTTGCAAGCAAATTACGTGTGTCATCAAGGGCAATTTACTAGTCGGCCTCTTTTAATCTCCAAAGAAGTTTCCGCTTTGTTTGGACAAAAAGAACAACATAATCCATAAAACATAAAAGGGCGTGAAGATTATGGAAGCGACAAAAAGTTGGACGATCTGGGATGCTTATGCAAGTGTACTTGTTGAACAAGGCATAACTAAGCTGTTTGGCATGGTGGGAGATGGTGCAGGATTAATTGAGTCCGCTTATAAAAAAGATGGGCTAGAAATTTTTACAGCACGTGATCAGCGGATTGCGGTCGGCATGGCTATGGGGCATGCTCAGGTGTCAGGGAGTCCAGCTGTGCTTGTTACTAGCCCTGGGCCAGGAATTGCAAATTGCATCATGGGTGTTTTGGAGGCATACTCGGCCGCTGTACCTTTAGTCATTATCTCTAATGCCACAGCGCGGAACATGCGTGGAGAAGGAGCATTTCAAGAGGCAAACTCCATTGCTATGATGCAATCTGTGACTAAGTGGAGCTATCGTGTGGAACATTCATCGAAAGCAGTTTGGGCTTTACGACGCGCTTTCTTTGTAGCTGTTAATGGAAAACCTGGTCCTGTTTATATTGAAATTCCAGATGATCTTACGTGGGAGGATGTAATTGATGAATCTTTCTCAGATGCTGACAAAAAGAACCTTCATGAATGGGGCCCCATTTTTTCTCAACCGGAAGAAAAAAGGATGCGTGATGTATTCGTTGAGCTAACTAACGCAAGGCGTCCTGTATTCCTGCTAGGAGGAGGCTGCCAACATCGTCCGCTAGTGTCTGAGCTGACGATCTCCCTAGCAGAGGCTCATGGGGTAGCAATCTTTACTACAGCATCTGGTAGAGGAATCGTAGATGAGAGGCATCCTAATGCTTTTGGAAATGTAGGACTTTATACGTTACCCCAAATCAAGCAGCTCCTTTTTGAAGCAGATCTAATTGTAGCGATCGGAACCCAGTTGGAGGAAACAGCTTTGATGGGCTGGAAGGAAGCCCTATCCGATACGTTCTTTGTACATATTGATTGTCATTACGAGTCGCTAGAGCGTTCTGTTTATGCCGATTGCAGGTTACTTGGGGATGCTCAGCTTTCCTTGCAACTTCTATGGAATATGTCTTGCGAGTATATGAAAAGTGGTACCAGTAACAAAAGTGATTGGATGAAAAGAATGCAGGAAGTAAAACAGGAAGCTTTGTCAGCGTGGGGGGAAATTGATAATACAGAGGCGCCTGTTCGAAGCATGTTGAAGGAAATCGAACATGAATTTGGCGAGCATGTCATCTTAGTTCAAGATAATGGATTGCATGACATGTGGGGGTATTCGTATCCCGTGTACACGGTTGTGCCTCCAAGTCGTACGGTTGTTCCTGGTGAACAAACTGCCTTGGGTTTGCCTATGGGTATATCATTAGGGGCTAAGATTGCTGATAGAAAAGCCAACGTCGTTGCTTTTCTCGGTGATGGCTCATTTGAAATGGGGTACTCGGCTGTCGGTAGCGCCGCTGAGCATCAACTGGGTATCACCTTTATTGTGATCAATAATGGAGGTTTCTCGTGGCCAAGATTTCAGCAAAGCTTGAGCAACGTGGAAGTAGGTTGTTCCTTTCAAATAGAGCATGATTATGCTGCTCTGACGAGATCGGTTGGTGGCTATTATGCAAAATTGACTCATCCAAATGATTACCAGAAGGCATTGAAAGAATCAAGGCTATATACGCAACAAAACAAGATTGCTTTGTTAGAGCTGGTAGTTACCTGGGATCAAGATTTGCCGATTACGGTGATGCTGCAGTATGGAGACAAGGAACATTAATCATGTCTCATGGGAGTATTTGCTTGAAAATGATGCATTCAGACGTATCAATAAGCTAGGAGGAATCCAATGAATCTAGCTATTCCCACACACCACCCTGTCATGTATAACAAGCGTAAGGAATTCTTGGACTGCTTGGAGTACCTGATTTGCTCTTATATTCAAGGATTTGGAGTGCCATATCACTGGCTTTTGTCCGACAGATGGGGATTTTATTATCGGAGCATGGATGATTTTACAGCAGCAAAGGAAGAGGTTTTGGTGCCTTTTCCGGATACGTTACAAAAAATTTATTCGGCAGAATTCCTTCATTACGAAAAGCGTGAGCTGTTGGATGTAGTAATAGAGACCATCAAGCAAAATCGACATCTTTTTACCGTGGTAGATGGTAGGTTTTTACCGTGGTATACGGATATGGAAATCTTCTCCCATTTTGTTTTAATTCAGGATTATGATTCAACAACCGAGCGTTTTTATATAACTGATTTGTGGCCATACGAATTTTCAGATTGGTTCCCGATTGATCCTACCAAACAATCCTACGAAGTGGAAGGAAAGTACAGCTTTGCATTGACCGAGCCATCGTTACAAATCAGTGAAGAACTGCTTCTACAGCAATTTCGTTCCGTATGTGACAAGATTACTGGTACAGATACCGGATATGTTGGCTATCTTAGCGGACAACAAGCATTGCTTACATGTCAGCAAGATATGAGATTGCTCGGAAAAGATCTGGGGCTTCATTTGGATAAAATGTTTGAAATGTTAAAACGAGTATTGAACTATCGGGATGGTTTTCTGGAGTTCGTTTTATATGCAGAACAGGATCAAACAAGTCCAGTGCGCAATGAAATAGACCCTGATCTTATTGTTTTGGTAGAAGAGACGGTAAATATTTGGGCTGTTTTCCGAAATTATTTGATTAAGGCGAAGCTGACAGGAAGCACGAATTTTCAAAAACAGATTGATTGGGTGGATAAAATCATCGAGAAGGAAAAAGAAGTGTATAAGAAGCTAACCAGCTATTTCTAGACTCGATAAGTGATTGAGGTGCTTGAACAAATGAGTATGACAGAAGCACATATAATTGGTTTGGCATCCGTTTTTAATGTAAAAGGAGTATCAACCCAAGAGCTACCGCTAGCTGCCCAGTTGGATCATGTGTGCAGTAGCATTCCGGGGGAGATATTTCCGAGCGATGAAGTCATTTCATATCAAGGAATTCCTTTTGCCTTCCCATTAACTGAAACAGTTCACTATGATGTTATAGGCTGCGATGGTCAAATCGTTGCGGTAAACGCTCCAAGCTCTTTTCAAACATTAGCTTTTCTAGGTTTTTCTCTTTTCGGCGACTATCAGGACAAGTTTACAATTCAATATGTTGATGGAACAGAAGAAGAGGTGCGATTTGGTTTGACTAACTGGAAACAGTATAAACCTGGAACACCATTGTTTGGGGAGCATATAGCAATGTCCCTCCCTTATTATGTGGAGAAAATGATTCCTACTGAACTACCAAGAACCATTTGGTTACAGAAAGTAGCTCTTCGACATTCAGGGCACATCAAGCAAGTTATACTGCCAAGCAATCCCTACCTGATTGTCATTGCTCTTACTCTGTGTAACGTCTAGAGTCTAAACCTTGGAAAGGAAGCGTACAGCAATGAAAGTGGAACCATTTGCACCTGAAAGGAAAGCAACGTATTATTCCATTTGTCTGCACGTCATCCTGCACGAACGATTAAGGCATGAGGGGATGACCAGTTTTCTTAGCTTACATCCTAATCTTGAGATGTATGGTGTAACGGTTTATTCCAAGAAAAAAGACGTAATCACCATGCAATATGGTTTATGGGATGAATATATCGATTCTTTTCGTTTAAGCAAGCTAGGCTATGGAGTTAGCCCTGAGCATATGGGGTATCGGGTAGAGAACATATCGTTTGAAACCTATGAAGAAGGGAAGCTTGCTATCCTTCAAAACATTCAGAAGCAGCAGCTTTCGTTGATTACCGGAACCTATTACCATCTTCCTTACAGTTCTTATTATCAGAGTGACAAGTATCTTACGGATTACAATACTCTCCATCCTGGGGTCATTAAGCATTGGGTGTCTGTATATGGGCTGGATGAGCAAAGAGCTTGGATTTATGACGGCGTCCCAGGAGATTATGTTGGGGCCATTCAACTTCAGGACTTTGAAGCGTGCTGGCGGGGAGATCGAGGTATTAAGGAATTGGCAAACAATTCGCTGATACAGGGCAAAAAAGAGTATGGGATGCTACAGCTATATCAAACATGCAAAATGGAGCCATGTGACGTACGTAAACTAATGGAGAGTACGGCTGTTACCGTCGCTTTTGAATATATACGTGGGGTTATCATCAGCGAAGATAACGACATACATTACTTTGGCAAAAGTGCAGTTAATCAGTTATTGGAGGACTTTAGTTTCATTCATATGCATGAGGATCAACTAGGAGGAAATCATCTTGCTGACTATGGACAAGCTGTACTGGAAATTAAACTGATGCGTTATTACTATCTGGATTTGCTTAAAGATTTGGTCATGTTGTACGGTTATGTCTATGAAGAAGATCTGGATCGTTTTGAAAAAATTGTAAAGCGATGGGAAGTAATCAGTATTGGTCTGATGAAGCATATTCTGAGACAATCCCCACCTGAAAAGTTTTTAGTAACAACGATTGAGGCAGTAAAGCAAGTGGAGATGCAAGAGGATCACTTCTTTACTGAATTTCTTTACAGGCACTCTCACACTTCTTTACTAGAACCTATAAAAACAATCCAAATATGATCTCCCAAGGAAGGGAGGAAGCTGCTTGATCAACTATGAGGTTTTTGTTGGTAGTACACCTTATACAGCCCTTGTAAAACAAGAAATGCAACAGCTTATGCTGAATATGAATCGTCTGAGAGTCTCTGCCGGGAATCTGGTTGCGATTGCTATCCATGAGCCTATCTCGTGGTTAATTTCCTATTATGCTTGCAAAGAGTTGGGAGCCATTCCTATCATGATCGGAAAGGTTGCCGAATTAGGTAAACAGCTGGAAATAGTCCGAGCTGATTATGTCTGCTATACAACCGATCATTATGAGATACAAATTGAGAAGCTTTCCTTTGTACAGGAAAAGAATGTTCCTAATAACACTGCACTCATATGTAGAACCTCAGGCTCTACTTTAGGGATGCCTAACTATGTAGTGTGGAGCAAAGAGGGGATTGAATATCAGAAACGGGAGACTACACGAGTATTCGGGTATATGAAAGGTGATCGACTCCTCTTCACTTTGCCACTTTGGGGAGCATACGGATTAAGCATTGTGGGAGTTTTAGAACAAAATAGCATGGATTTGGTCCTCCCTGCTAATTTACGACCACGCTCCATACTTGCCTTATTACACGAACAGAAGGTCACATGGGTAGAAAGTGCTCCTTTTTTCTATCAATCCATGCTTCCCTATCTAGTAAAGCAACAGAGAGAGATTGGAGAAGTCGGTGTAAAAGGATGGGGATGTGGAGGAGATTTACTTACCCACGCTTTTGTTCAACAATGGGTGGAGATGACAGGAGTCCCTATATTGGACGGCTATGGATTGACGGAAGCAGGCCCCAATGTTTCACTGAATCGTCCGTATGATTATTGTCAAGGAACGGTTGGCAAACCACTTGTTGGGACAGAGCTTACCTTTTCCAAGGAAGGGGAGCTGTGGGTGCGAAGTCCTTCTGTTATGCTAGGATACTATGCGGATGGGCAAGTAGATGCTTCTGTGCTTGATAAAGGATGGTTGCCTACTGGTGATATGGCAACGAGAGATGAGCAAGGGTACGTAACCATCTTGGGAAGAAAAAAGAATATCATTATTGTCAATGGATATAATGTCAGTCCGGAATATGTAGAAAGAACCATAAGAGAACATAAGGGGATAAAAGACGTAGCTGTTGTGGGAATCTCGCATCCGACACGTGGAAATCGATTGTGTGCTTTTTTGGTTGGGGATGACTCTATTACGAAAAGTGAAATTGACTTATTTGTAAAAGATAGAGTAGATGAGCCGTGTCGACCAAATTTTTATGAAGTGATTGCTGATTTGCCGGTCCTCGCTAATGGAAAGATCGATCGAAATCAATTGCAAGTAAGGGCAGAAGCACGATTTGGTGTAGGAAGTTTGGTGTAGAATGCTTGTGAGGGAATAGGGGATGAAAAACGTCATTCATGATAGAATGACGTTTTTCTAGTGTATACTTGTGTGTTACTACATGCTTTTTCATCTAGAATAGGCATGATTTCCTTGTTCATTTGATAATTAACTAATAGAATCCCTCGTCGTGTTACAGCTTGGGCTTGAACGGTCTGATACCCATGATGTTCGAAAAAGGGTTTAGCAGTAATGCTTGCTTCTGTAGTTATTGTAACAAGTGCACGTTCTCTAGCTTCTCTTTCAATAAAACCCAATAGAGCTGAAGCAATTCCCTGTCTTTGAAAGTCTTTATGGATATAAAGCCTGTCTAAATGACCTTGAGCCGTCATGTCACAAAATCCAACGAGTGTATTTCTTATTTCTGCGACATACGTGCTATTATGACGTAAAGATTCTTGCCAACTGATAACCTTGCTGACTCGTTCGTCTTCTGGAGCCCAAGCATCGAGTTGTTCTTGTGAGTAATCTTGTGCGTTACTAGTATGAACCGTTTCGTAGAAGAGAGAAACCAGTTGCTCGGTATCAGATTCTTTAAACTTTCGAATGATCATAGTTGTCTTCCTTTTCATATGAAGTAAGTAAGAAAAAAGTCTAATGATATGGAAAAAGAAAAAGCAATCTCTTACAATACATTATATGTGATTTGGCGGATGAAAGTTCAAAACTGTCAATAAAAACGAAAATATTAATCGGAATCATTTGAAAATTTGATCTAATAATAGAGAGGTGTAGGAGCTTTGAAACAATCACTTGAGAAGAGACACTCGGCTTTGCGTGATGCTGAGAAAAAAGCAGAGGAGTTATTCATACGGATAGAAGAGAAAGGAATATTACGCGGTGGTGTAACTGAAAAGCAGGTTAATCGGGAGATATATGAATTGGCTTTCCAGATGTTTGGTATCAAAAAATATTGGCATAAACGGATTGTAAGAACGGGGAAAAATACGTTATATCCTTATCGAGAGAATCCTCCAGATTTAACTATATCTGATGAAGATATTATCTTTCTCGATTTTGGCCCTATTTTTGAAGAGTGGGAGGCCGATTTTGGTCGGACCTTCGTTCTCGGAAATGATCCATATAAGATAAAGCTACAAAATGATATTGCTCAAGCTTGGCAGAATGGAAAGGATTATTTTCAATCAAGACCAAACATCACCGGAAGTGAGTTGTTCGAATTTATGTGTCGTCTCGCGGAGGAGTATGGGTGGGAATATGGAGGTCCACACGCCGGTCACCTTATTGGAGAATTCCCACACGAGCGAATTCAAGGGGACGAGGTAGAGAATTACATTCATTCTGAAAATAAGGTTCAGATGAGAGAGCCTGATAAGGATGGCAGACGGCGAGATTGGATCTTAGAGGTGCATTTTATAGATCGTGAGCTTGAAATCGGAGGGTTCTTTGAGCAGTTATTGACAGTTGAATAATATTATAGGGTCTGAGAGTTCCTTGGAAAATAAGCTTGATGCTTGAGCATGTGAAAAAAAAAACAACACAAAGAATAAAGAGCGCTTCAATAAGAAGGACGCTCTTTTTCTTTGTGCATGTTCGTACACCATATGTACTCGAAAATAGTAGCTTACAATCAATTCGCCAACAGCGAAAAGATTAAACCTGAAACAAATTCTACCAAGGACTGAAGCTGATATGACAAAGACTTGCTTAGCTCGCCAAACATGCTACCGTCCATCGATACAACAATGAGAAGCAGGCAGGCGATACATACGGCTTTTTCTACAGGGCCTCCTGTTTTAAAGGCTAGAGGCAATTTTATTCTAGCTTTGCTAAAAGGATAGAATAGCGGCACTCCGGCAACTGTTAATAAATCTCCTACGATATGAAAGAGGTACCCGATCCACAAGCCCAGAAACAAGTTTTCTTTCATGAAGAAGGATAGAGCAAATAAACAGAGCCAGAACGGCAGAGAATGTGTCAGTCCACGATGTCCTAATGTTTTGCTCATCATACGAGAGGTTTTAGATAGCCTCTTACCAATGTAAGATTTAGGATGATCAATGTCAGGCAATAAACTTCCTACAGCAAGTCCTATTACATAGTCTGTTTGAAACGGAATATCTAAAAACTTTGCCACACATATACCAGCCAACGTTGAAAAAGCAATATGTGTTTTATACTTCAAAATGCTCCCCCTCTTACCTACTGCAAACAAAGAGGGATGACTTGTACTACAGGTGATACCTCTCTTTGAATAGCTTTCATTTTTTTGAAAAAAGAGAACTTTTGTTCCCTTCTATAAATACTATCATATTTCTTTGCAGGTGGGCAGTCTTTCTTGAAATGACTGACGACTTTTCAGAAGGGGAACCAGCTATTCTCTCAAAGGGTTGCTTTGTATTGTTGACAGTCTATGCCTTGAAGCGTTTTATGCTTAGATAGAGCGGGGTTCGTATCGTAATGACTTCAGATCAAATTCCGGCACAAGTCCCTCGTTAGCAGCTCGACTCAAGAGGGCAGTCACGGCAGCATATCCATCTTCTCCTAAATCGGCAGTGAATTTGTTTACATACAAATTAATATGAGCTTGAGTTACTGCCGGGTCCATCTCTTGAGCATGGTGCATGATATACTCTCGGGACACTTCTGGATGCGCCCAAGCATACTCCACAGATGCACGAGTCCAGCTAGCGATGGCATTCAAGTCCAATGAGCGTCGAGCAATAATCGCGCCTAGTGGAATAGGTAAGCCAGTATCCGTTTCCCACCAATTGCCTAAGTCGGTCATGAGTGTAAGACCGTAGGAAGGGTAGGTAAAACGCGCTTCATGAATTACTAATCCAGCGTCGATTTTGCCATCTCGTACGGCAGGCATAATTTCGTGAAAAGGCATTACAACGGTTTCGCCTACCCCACCGGGAACATTTTGGGCTGCCCACAAACGGAATAGCAGATAGGCGGTGGAGCGCTCACTAGGTACTGCCACACGTTTGCCAGACAGGGCAGACGGATCAGCTGGTTGTTTGGCTGGCTGATCAATATCAGAAGAGTTTTTTGTTAGGACCAAGGGACCGCAACCTCTACCCAACGCTCCTCCGCACGGCAATAGTGCGTATTCAGACAATACCCAAGGTAGAGCGGCGTAGGAAATTTTGAGTACTTCTGGACCAGTAAAACTGGCAGCAAGTCCATTGGTGATATCAATATCTGCATACATAACATCTAGGGCAGGAGCGCCAGGAATTAATCCATGGGTCCAAGCATGAAAAACAAATGTGTCATTGGGGCAAGGGGAAAAAGCGATTTTCATCGTAACACCTCCACTAGTACTGAACTTACTTTTTCAAGAGATTCTAAAGCTTCTTTTATACGCCAAGCAGACCGATCCCGTGGGCCAACAGGATTAGAAATCGTACGGATTTCCAAAACGGGAATTTCGAATTGCTGAGCGGCTGTAGCGACTCCATATCCCTCCATTGCTTCGGCAGTCGCTCCTGTTACTCGGCTGGCTATAGCAGTGGCTGTCTCGGCACTACCTGTTACAGTTGAGACGGTGAGAACAGAGCCTGTATGAGCTGGCAAGCCAGATACCTGCAATGCTTCTGCTACACGGTTTACCAAAGTAATGTCTACAGGGATTCTAGCAGAACCAAACCCTAGTTCGTCCAGACTAAGAAATCCATCGGGGGTCTCGGCACCCAAATCGGCAGCCAAGATTTCGGTTGCTACCACTACGGAGGCCACATCTGCTTTGCCTACAAAGCCACCAGCAATACCAGCGCAGATGACTAAATCATACTTGGTTGTTGCCAAGATACGTGCTGTACTAGCGGCTGCAAAGGCTACACCAACGCCACCTATCAGAACGTCGAAGCCCTCTGCACCGTTTAAACCACGGATTACCGCTTCTTGTTCGGCTGATACAGAAGTGACGATGAGGATGCGTTTGTATGATAGAGGGGATGGCTTGTTCGAGTTTATAAATGAACCCGAAGAGATTTCTACATGTTTATCTTGACTCATTGGAACAATCTCCTTTACTTGTAAACCATAACGTGAGCTTTTGGATGATTATATACAAATTGATCGTTTCTATGAAAGAAGAGGTAAGAAAGGAGAATAAAAGCTTCTACTCTCAATTATACAGGATGAATGGGCGGGCAAGACACTTTGCTAGGTCAATAAGGCATAAAAAAGGACCCCGATCGTATCTATCGGAGTCCATTGTAACCTATCACTATCTACATCTAAAAAATACTCAAATCCCATTGCTGAGCCATTTCCTTCAGCAATAGGGAACCAGCAACGCTATTGCCAACATCATCAATGGCAGGACTAAAAATTCCAATCCCACAACCATCGGAAAAAGGTAAATCACGGGAACGATAGCGTGGTGGTACAGCGGTGAGGATACCTCCAGATACGCCACTTTTCGTCGGAACACCAACAAAGGCAGCGAATTTTCCAGATGCATTATACATTCCGCATGTTAGCATTAAGGACTTAGTGAAACGAGCTACGTCCTTAGGGATAACCTGTTCCTGACGAATCGGATGGTAGCCGTCTAGAGCCAAGATTAAGCCGATCAGGGCGGTATCCTTGGTTGTTACCTCTAGGGCACACTGTTTTAAATATACCTCTAGCGCACCCTCCACATCTCCATCTAGGAATCCAATATCTTTAAGATAATAAGCCAAGGCGCGATTACGATGAGCGGTATGCCATTCTGACTCGTAGACCTCTTCATTGAGCACGGGTGCTGTACCAATTAGCTGGACAAACAGGTTGTTGAGCGAATTCATTTTTTGTGTAACAGAATCACCAGCTAGCATGGAAGATACTGTAATGGCTCCTGCATTGATCATCGGGTTGTAGGGACGACCTGGTTTGCTCATTTCTAGTCGAATAATAGAATTAAAAGCATCACCAGTAGGCTCTGCATCAACTCGTTGCAATACATGAGGAATTCCATACTCCATACATACCGCGATGAGGCTGAGTACTTTAGAGATGCTTTGCAACGTGAACGGTGCTTCACAATCACCGGCAGTAATCATAGTTCCATCTGTGCCAATCACGGTAACGCCTAGCTGCTGTGAATTCATATCGCGTAGTGCAGGTATATAGTCGGCGCACTTCCCTTGGGAAGTTGCTTCCTGAAATTGTTCAATCCAATGTAACAATTGAGAGGATATTTGCTGATGTTGTTCGGTTTCTGACGGTGCCAAGATACTTGGGCTCATCTGAGATGCACCCCTTTCACAATAAAAATAGCTTGGATAACATACCCAGACAAGTGTACTGCCTTGTAGTATGATCCAGATTCCCATGTTCATATGAATTGCCGTGGGAGTCGTCAGCTCAACTTGTCATGGAACTCTATTTTAAAGTCATAGGGGCGTAACGGCAAGTAAATTTCCAGTAAAAAGATTTATGTCTTTCTCAAGAGAGTAGAGAAGCTAGAAAAAAGTAAAAAAAGCCACCTGTGTAGGCGGCCGTTATGGTTTCCATATTGTATTTGTCCAACATGACTTCATGTCGGTGGTTTTATAACCTTATTCGAATTCTTTCTCCCTAAAGACATTTCATCTGGGAAAAGATAGATATAGCGTTTTTGAACCTCAAAACAACGAAAGCCCTACCTCTCTTCCGTCCTTACGGCTCCGATGACCGTGCCAGTGTGAATCGGGTAAATCAAAAAGCTTGCCTGTAAAATGAATTGCTTCTTCTTTGGAAAAATAGTTTTTGGACGTGAGATTTGAAAAACAGGTGAGAGTAATTCATTTCGAGGAAAAAAGAATTGGTTGGGTGAAGGTAAAAAATCATCTTAATATGAAAAACACAATATTAATCATAACATGTTGGGCAATAAAAAGCAAATTTCCTTTGAAAGATGAAAAATTTTATATGCATATGAGAAATTTTTCAAGTAACATTGGAGTTTATTTGATATGATCTACAATGAGCAAATGATGGCTCAACTGAAAGAAAAAAGAAAAAAAGATAAGGACAGGGAGAAAAATAAAGATGAATATGTGGTTAAAAATGTACTTGCTATCTGGATTACTGCTGTTGCTATGTAGCATACAGCCCTCAGAATCCTTGGCAAGTGGCGGTTCAAAAATTTTACTAGACGGATATCCATTGACGTTTCCAGTACAGCCCCAAGTGGTAAAAGGAACAACCTTAGTACCGTTTCGAGCGATTGCAGAATCGATGGGAATTCATGTGCAATGGGACAATGCAACACAGACGATTGTTGCAACCAAACAAAATGGCACTGATGGAACCCAGCTACGTTTACAAATCAACAATTCTACTGCTTATGTGAATAATCAACCAATCACATTGGCTGTAAGTCCTACGTTGTACAAGGGGAGTGCGTTAATCCCGTTGCGGGTCTTCAGTGAGCAATTTGGGGCTACAGTTAACTGGGACGGGGCTAATCAATCTGTATTATTACAATCTCCACCGAAAGATATATATACCATGGCTTTCTATGCCATTTCTTCATTTGGTGAGCGACAACTTATTCCTTCCTTTGATGCAGTAGCCTTTGGCTGGGCAAGAATCAACGAAAAAGGGGAGTTTACGCTTCAAGGTAACGATTTTTATTGGCCTAAACCAGCAGGAGATGTAACACCAGAGGGGATAATAAGTGAGGCAAAAGCGGGCGGAACACAGCCCTATTTCATGGTGTTTGCTACGGATGGTAAAGGCGAACTAATGAACATGCTTCAAACCGCACAGTTACGCCAACAAACGATAGATGGAATTTTACAAGCCGTGCGTAATCAAGCATTTGAAGGTGTTGCCTTGGATTTTGAAGGATTGGGCTTGAGCGGAGATATCGCTCGCGAGAAACGTTTGTACACAGAATTTGTTGGGCAACTAGCTTCAGTTTTGCATCAGGAAGGTAAAAAGCTGTCGCTAGTGTTACATCCGTTAAACAGTTCTTATAAAGGCTACGATTACGCGCAATTGGGTTCTCTAGCAGACGATTTGATTATCATGGCGTATGACTACGGGGAAAAAGGACAACCAGAGAACTTGGACAAAGTAAATCAGGCTATCCAGCTTGCCATAAAGCAGGTGCCAAAAGAGAAATTGATCTTGGGTATCTCGATGGGTAGTGAAAATGCTGGCACTATTAACAACAAGATTGGTCTAGCCAAGCGGCACGGTTTAAAAGGTGTTTCGTTATGGCGATTAGGGCTGATTGGACAGCCGACTTACTTGGAAATGCAGAAGGCTGTAGAGATGTAGAAAGAAGTACCTTTCGCAACTTGGGATAGTGCCTTATGAATATCGAATTTTGATCATGTAAAAAGGTGGCTTGTTCACCTCCTCGCATACAGAAAAAGACGATGATTTTATCCAATCCAAAATGAATGGGTAACCATTAAAATCCATCCCAGGAATAAAAGGGATGGATTTTTTATATGAAATTCCTCGCCTTCAACTGACTATTCAAATATTGCCGAAAACCATGACGCATGGATATGAATCCTGGTGGAACGTTGGACAAGCTGAGCTGGCTAATAAGGAAACAATTGTTAAAGTACATGAAGAAGTGCTGGAGAATCGCGCAAAGGCATGGGTTATGATCCAGATATAGATCATAACCCGTTTTTTTGTGTGTGCTATGCCATTTTTCTCATCATTTTCGTGATAACATTACTCGTAATCATACTTGTAATAAAAGGAATAAGGAGGGGCTTTGATATGAAACCAGAAAAACAAAAAATGCTGGACGGAGAATTATATGATGCATCTGATGCAGTATTAAGCGAAGAACGTCAACAGGCAAGTAGATTGACGAGGCTGTACAATCAGTCTTTGGAAACGGAAAAGGAAGTACGTGAAGACATATTAACTCAATTATTTGGAACGAGAGGGGAGGATTGTGTCATTCAACCCAGCTTTCGATGCGACTATGGGTACAATATTCATGTAGGAGAACATTTTTTTGCCAACTACGATTGCATCATGCTAGATGTTTGTGAAATACATATTGGAAAGCATTGCATGCTAGGACCAGGTGTTCACATTTATACGGCCATGCATCCTCTACATCCTCTAGAGCGGGCTTCTGGTAAGGAATATGGCAAACCGGTCACCATTGGCGATCATGTGTGGATTGGTGGGGGGGCTATCATTAATCCAGGCGTTACGATCGGAAATAATGTGGTTGTTGCCTCAGGAGCAGTGGTAACGAAAAACGTACCTGATAACGTTGTCGTTGGTGGAAATCCAGCAGTGACGATTAAACAGATTATGTCCTGCGAAAAAACGTAAAGCGAACGAACTAAAGACATGTTTGATGTGTTACGTAATACAGGTATAGCTCTTCGAGAGCTTACCTGCAATTGTTTTGTTTTGCAAAGAAGAAATTTTACGTGTATTGACTTTTGTGGATAAATATAACGTTTAATTGTTTTACTATTATAAAACTTTGTAGTCGATGTATGTGGGAGAGATATTCGTGCAAAGTCTCATTTTCATTGCGTTAGCTGTAGTTATCTTTATTTGATAGATACTTGTCAGTTATCTGTGAAGGGTAGTGTGGTTACACCCACTACTACAATAGTCACATTGCCAGTGCCATTTACGTAAAGTTGAGAAACGTCCAAATTTTAAAATTTGGACGTTTCTTTTATTGGAGATAAAGATGAATCAACTTGCTGATTAATTTATAAAAGGCACATTTTTCAAAAAAAAGTTTGTTTTCACAATGCCGTTTTTCAAAAAATGAATACTGTAATGGAGAAAGGAAGGTGTTATTGCGTTGGATAATCGTTTTGATATTGACAAGATTTACGAGAGCATTATTCAAACGGAACTAGATCTTTATTTAAGAAGAGATCCATTATTTGCCCATAAACATTGTAGCTCATCTTCTTCTAATTCCTTTATCAGTTGTAGCTCAACCTTTATTACCTTTATTGAGGGTCCAACAGGTCCAATAGGTCCAACAGGTCCGATGGGCCCCACAGGCCCAGGAAGTGGTCCAATTCCGATACCACCAGGACTTATTCCTACTTTTATTGCACTGTTACAAGGTTTAATTAGAACTATACCTGCTGTTGCAGCTGATCTAAGTTCAGCTAATATACCTGCTGTTGCAGCTGATCCAAGTCCAGCTAATATTGCTGCATTAACCGAAATCTTAAATGAATTGAGTGTGTTTGGAGCTCAAGCTGGTCTTAGCCCTGCTCAATTGGCTGAATTGAATTCGGTCATTAATGGATTACTAGTGATATTAGATCCTCCTTTTAATCCAAGTGTTTTTGCTACTGAGGTTCAAGATTTGGTCAAGATATTGCAAAGTTTGACTTTACTCTTCCAAGTAGACCCTGGAACACTACAGCTTATTTTGGGGTTATTGCAAGAACTTCAAATAATTATTGTTATCATTACGCCGATTGGAGCGACCGGGGCAACTGGAGCAACTGGAGCAACTGGAGCAACTGGAGCAACTGGAGCAACTGGAGCAACGGGATCAACCGGGGCGACCGGATCAACAGGAGCAACGGGAGATACTGGAACAACGGGAGATACTGGAGCGACTGGATCAACCGGGGCGACCGGAACAACGGGAGATACGGGAGCAACTGGAACAACGGGAGATACTGGAGTGACTGGAACAACCGGAGCGACCGGAACAACGGGAGATACGGGAGCAACTGGAACAACGGGAGATACTGGAGCGACTGGATCAACCGGAGCGACCGGAACAACGGGAGATACGGGAGCGACCGGAACAACGGGAGATACGGGAGCAACCGGAACAACGGGAGATACGGGAGCAACTGGAACAACGGGAGATACTGGAGTGACTGGAACAACCGGAGCGACCGGAACAACGGGAGATACGGGAGCAACTGGAACAACGGGAGATACGGGAGCGACCGGAACAACAGGAACAACAGGAACAACAGGAACAACTGGAGCGACCGGAACAACAGGAACAACAGGAACAACAGGAACAACAGGAACAACTGGATCAACCGGATCAACAGGAGCAACAGGAACAACTGGAGATACTGGATCAACCGGATCAACGGGAGCGACCGGAACAACGGGAGATACGGGAGCAACAGGAGCAACCGGATCAACTGGGGCGACCGGAGCAACTGGAACAACGGGAGATACGGGAGCGACAGGATCAACCGGGGCGACCGGAACAACTGGAGGTACGGGAGCAACAGGATCAACCGGGGCGACCGGAACAACTGGAGATACGGGAGCAACAGGAACAACGGGAGATACGGGAGCAACAGGATCAACCGGGGCGACCGGAGCAACAGGAACAACGGGAGATACGGGAGCGACAGGATCAACAGGAGCAACAGGATCAACCGGGGCAACAGGAACAACTGGAGATACTGGATCAACCGGGGCGACTGGAACAACTGGAGATACGGGAGCAACCGGGGCGACAGGAGCAACAGGAACAACGGGAGATACGGGAGCAACTGGAACAACTGGAACAACAGGAACAACTGGAGATACTGGAGCGACAGGATCAACCGGGGCGACCGGAGCAACAGGAACAACGGGAGATACTGGAGCAACAGGATCAACCGGAGCGACCGGAACAACTGGAGATACTGGAGCGACCGGAGCAACAGGAACAACTGGAGATACCGGAGCAACAGGAGCAACCGGAGCGACCGGAACAACTGGAGATACGGGAGCAACAGGATCAACCGGGGCAACAGGAACAACTGGAGATACTGGATCAACCGGGGCGACAGGAACAACTGGAGATACGGGAGCAACAGGATCAACCGGGGCGACCGGAGCAACTGGAACAACGGGAGATACGGGAGCGACAGGATCAACGGGGGCGACCGGATCAACAGGAACAACGGGAGATACTGGATCAACCGGGGCGACCGGATCAACTGGAACAACGGGATCAACCGGAACAACGGGATCAACGGGATCAACGGGATCAACGGGAGATACTGGAGCGACTGGAGCGACCGGAGCAACAGGATCAACCGGGGCGACCGGAACAACGGGAGATACTGGAGCCACTGGAACAACCGGGGCAACGGGAGATACGGGATCAACAGGATCAACCGGGGCGACCGGAGCCACTGGAACAACCGGAACAACGGGAGCAACAGGATCAACGGGAGCGACCGGAGCAACAGGATCAACCGGGGCGACCGGATCAATCGGAGCCACTGGAACGACCGGAACAACTGGATCAACCGGGGCGACCGGATCAACGGGAGCGACTGGATCAACCGGATCAACCGGGGCGACCGGAACAACGGGAGATACTGGAGCCACTGGAACAACCGGGGCAACGGGAGATACGGGATCAACCGGAGCAACCGGGGCGACCGGAGCCACTGGAACAACAGGAACAACGGGAGCAACCGGAACAACGGGAGCCACTGGAACGACAGGAGCAACAGGAACAACGGGATCAACCGGATCAACAGGATCAACCGGATCAATCGGAGCCACTGGAACGACTGGAACAACGGGAACAACCGGGGCGACCGGATCAACGGGAGCGACTGGATCAACCGGATCAACCGGATCAACTGGATCAACTGGAACGACAGGATCAACCGGGGCGACCGGAGCCACTGGAGCCACTGGCCCAACCGGAACAACGGGAGATACTGGATCAACGGGGGCGACCGGATCAACGGGAGCCACTGGAACGACTGGAGCAACCGGATCAACGGGGGCGACCGGATCAATCGGAGCCACTGGAACGACCGGATCAACAGGATCAACGGGGGCGACCGGAACAACAGGATCAACCGGAACAACGGGATCAACCGGGGCGACCGGAACAACGGGAGCGACTGGATCAACCGGAACAACCGGATCAACTGGAACGACTGGAGCGACAGGATCAACCGGGGCGACCGGAGCCACTGGATCAACAGGATCAACGGGAGCCACTGGCCCAACGGGTCCAACGGGTCCTACAGGTGCACTTGCTACTCAAAACTTTGCATTTGCGGCCAATACAAGTGGTACAATTATCACTGTATTGTTGGGCGGTACGGTTGTTTCATTCCCTGACGCTCAGGATATTGGACCGGGCATTACAGTCAATGCAACCAACGATACGTTTACCGTAGCGAACGCTGGTAACTATCTCATCGCTTATACCATTAACATTACTGCGGCGCTTCTTTTTAGTTCACGGATTTTAGTAAATAGAGTTCCAGTAGCGGGTAGTGTTGTTGCACCATTAGCTGGTGTAACTGCATTCGAAGCACAAGTAATTGTTCCTGTGCCTGCAGCAGGAACCATTCAGGTACAATTATTTGGTTTAGCAGCAGTAGCAACTCTAGCCGCTAATTTACCAACAAATATCACGATCATTCGTTTAAGCTAATACAAGGTACGGTTGTAAAAAAAGCTGCTCTTCTGAAATCAGAAAGAGCAGCTTTTTCATATCCCAGGGAAACAATCGTACTTAGTGGAACAGTTGATTAATCACCACACATTTTTCAGGAGAATGAAAGGGAATTTGCAACTGGAACCCCTCGGTGGCACCTGCGATTAAATAATGGTCCTGAAAGACAAGGTCATTGAAAGCAAACGATTTCTCAAAACAGGCTACCCATTGTAAATGACGATGTTCATCAAGTGCTGCTACGAATCCATTATGACCAAGGGTACCTGCTCCGACACAATAAAATCTTCGGTGTTCCTCTTTGTAGGTTTCAAATAATGAGTGAAAATTCGTAATATTCATAGGGGTTTTAGATAAAAAATCACCAAGGTTAAATGGGCGTAATGTAGTCAGAAAAATTTCGGGGAAAACATTTAGATGACAGGCAATTGATTCACCATCTGCAAAGTAAAACCCATCTTTAAAAGGTAGTTGCCTTTTTGTCCACAATTGGGAAATAATAGAAATGTACGGCATACTATACTCCTCTCGTATTCCAATTCCTATCAGTTTGCTGTCAACGGTCTTTCATACATAAAGCAAGTGAGATGAAGAGCAGACGGACAAGTATTTCCTGATAAGACAGATAGTTACCTTCAATGTACTGGGAAACTTCCTAATGTTTACATATAAATAATTTGTTATTTTTATAATACCCTTTTTATGGGAACCTATCTACTTCAAATCTCTATAAATAAATATATAATTATTTGCATATATGATTGTAGCGAAGAGTTGAATATCGCAAATGATTATAATATAGTGCCAATTATAATAGAAAGAGATATAAACATTGGAAGGCATCTTTTTAAGGCTTTATTACGTAATACATTAAAGAATGGAAATGATTGAAAAGAGGTGGCCGACTATGTTTCAATTAGAAACAAATAGTATGATCTTACGCCGAATGGATTTGTCAGATGTGGAAAGATTAAGCCGAATATTTACCGACCCCATCGCTATGCAATTTTATCCTTCTACGAAAAAGGAAGAAGAGACGATCGCATGGATTAAGTGGAATCAGGGAAACTACGAAAAATACGGAATAGGACTTTGGATTGCTGAGAGAAAACAGGATGGGGAATTTATAGGGCAATGTGGCTTGGTACCTCAAGAAATTAATCTTCAACAGGAAATTGAGATTGGCTATTTGGTTGTCCGAAAATATTGGGGACAAGGATTGGCTACGGAGTGTGCGATAGCTTGCAGAGAATATGGTTTACACCAACTGGGATATGACCGTTTGATTTCTCTCATTGATAAAAGAAATGCGGCTTCCAGACGAGTAGCAGAACATGTCGGTATGACGTGGGAAAAAGAAATCATTAAATGGAACAAGACCATGCAATTATACAGCATGAACATATAAAATCAACATTCTTTACAAGGAGGAAACTATTGATAATAGCAATTCTCTTATTTATCGTAGCTGGTCTAGCTGAGATTGGCGGCGGCTATCTTGTCTGGCTATGGTTGCGAGAAGCAAGACCGGTCTGGTATGGCCTTGTAGGGAGCATCGTTCTTATCGCTTACGGGGTTATTCCTACTTTACAAAAATTCCCTACATTTGGTCGGGTATACGCCGCTTATGGTGGCGTATTTATCATCTTAGCAATTTTATGGGGCTGGTTGGTGGACAAGAAAACACCAGATATGTATGACTGGCTAGGAGCAGCGATTTGTATAGTTGGTGTGGTCATTTTTTTGTGGGCACCGAGACAATAGAGGGCATGGTTTCTATCACGTATACAGATGGAGATCATGCCTTTCCATATGTTATTTTCTAAAAAAACATGGTAAAGTTTAAATCCTACTTTACATATAGGAATTAATGTATTATAACTTGAATATGCTTTAGTCACCTTCATGAGAATTTATCAGAAAGAACGGAGGGAATCCTTTGTCAACAGTTTGGATTTTACTAAATATTGCTATCATGTTACTCATTATTTTTGGACTATATACCATGCAAAAGAAACATATTTCTTTTTCGAAGCGTGTATTTACTGCATTGGCGGTTGGGATTGTCTTTGGAGTTGGCTTGCAATTCATATATGGGGCCAAAACAGATATTTTAACAGCTTCTATAGAATGGTTTAACATTGTAGGAAAAGGCTACATCAAGCTTTTACAGATGATTGTAATGCCATTGGTATTTATATCTATTTTAGCAGCCTTTACTAAAGTAAAGCTAACGAACAATATTGGTAAAATTAGTTCGTTGATTATCGGTATCCTGATTGCAACGACCGCTTTAGCTGCTGCCATTGGGATTGGAACAACACTTGCCTTTAACTTAGAAGCTGTGCAAATTCAACAAGGTGATCAGGAAACATCTCGGGCTGCTCAATTAGAAAAAACATTTGGCCAAATTGAAGATTTATCTCTTCCGCAAAAAATCGTGGAATTATTACCAGCTAACCCATTCCTTGATTTAACAGGACAACGTTCTACTTCTACGATTGCTGTTGTTATTTTTGCCGCCTTGCTTGGCGTTGCTTTCTTAGGCGTAAAGGGTAAACAACCAGAACAGGCCGCATTCTTTGCCAAAATTGTAGATACGTTTTACACGATCATTATGCGAGTAGTAAGCATTATTTTGCGCTTAACTCCTTATGGGGTATTAGCATTAATGACAAAAGTAACAGCTACCAGCGATTACTTAGCAATTCTCAAATTAGGTAAGTTTGTCCTAGCGTCCTATGTAGCGATTTTGATTATGTTTGTCATTCATCTGATCTTACTCGCTATTGCTGGACTTAACCCTATTACTTATGTGAAAAAGACGTTTTCTGTTCTAACATTTGCATTCACTTCACGTTCAAGCGCAGGTGCTTTGCCATTAAACGTGGAGACACAACGTGATAAGTTAGGAGTACCTGAAGGCATCGCCAACTTTGCTGGATCATTTGGCTTATCCATCGGTCAGAATGGTTGCGCAGGTATCTATCCAGCAATGTTAGCCGTTATGATTGCCCCTACGGTTGGGATTGATCCATTGACGCCATCCTTTATCTTGACTCTGATTGCTGTCGTAGCGATTAGCTCCTTTGGAGTTGCAGGTGTTGGTGGTGGAGCTACTTTTGCTGCTCTTTTGGTACTATCTACAATGAACATGCCAATAGCTTTAGCTGGTTTGTTAATCTCTGTAGAACCATTGATTGATATGGGGCGTACAGCTCTTAATGTGAGCGGTAGTATGGCAGCTGGAGTGATCACTAGTCGTGTAACGAAAGAATTAGACACCTCAATTTATAATGATCAAATGCAAAAACAAGTAGAAGCATAAGCTAGTACCTCTCTAGTTACAGCGTTTTCGCTCTTTTTACTTACAAAGTGTCGTCTTGAGACAAACTCCTTGTCCTTGACGACACTTTTTTTGCTAGGTTGACAAGCATGTGACATCTTACTATAATTCAGAACAATAAGTATTTGAATGTTACGAAAAGAAGAATGAAGCTGTGAAGAGGAAGAGTAAAGGAAAGCTCTAGTGTCAGAGAGCCGTCTCGTGTGCTGTAAAGATGGTCGCTATCTTTCATTGAAAATCACCTCGGAGCTTTGTTGTGGAACAGATGGGAGCAGAGTAGGGTCAGATCAAACACCAGACGCTCTGCCCCAAGAGTCTCAGTACATAATAACGAGTTGTCCACGTTATCGGACCAAAGTCTATTCCAATTTTCCTCTATCTCGTGTGAATATGGACGGCTCTTTATGTGAGTACCATGGATTGAGGTGGGATAGGACTTGTGGAGTCCGTTTTTGTGAAAAAACGGAGAATGCTCAGTGGTATCGCGACTCTCGCCTAAGCAATGGAAGTAATCTGCTTTCATGTTGGGCGAGTTTTTTTGTTATATGAAAAAGAGAGAGGCGGAGAAACTGATGAATGTAACAACCAGCAAACTCACCATAGAAGATATTCTGGTGGCAAGCCATCTATTGCGAGAAGTAATTGTTAAAACACCTCTGCAACGCAATGCGGTTCTGTCGAATAAATACCAGTGCAATGTGTTCCTTAAGCGGGAGGACTTACAGGTCGTTCGTTCATTTAAGTTGCGTGGCGCTTATTATCTCATGCGTACTTTAACCGAAGAACAAATGAAACGTGGAGTTGTCTGTGCTTCAGCAGGAAATCATGCACAGGGGGTTGCCTATTCCTGTAAAGCGTTAGGGGCGCATGGAACGATTTTTATGCCCACTACAACCCCGCGCCAAAAAGTGTCTCAAGTGAAGCTGTTCGGAGGTGATCAAGTAGAGATTGTTTTGGTCGGCGATACCTTCGATGATTCTTTTTCTGAGGCGATGAAATACGGGAAAGAACATGATATGACGTTCATTCACCCTTTTGATCATGAGAAAATTATTGCAGGTCAAGGTACGGTTGGAATGGAGATCTTAAATGATATGACGGAAGCATTAGATTATCTTTTTGTGGGCATCGGAGGGGGAGGTCTAGCGGCAGGAGTTGGAACATGTGTCAAAGGTATTAGTCCTCTAACAGATGTCATTGGGGTAGAGCCTCAAGGGGCAGCCTCTATGAAGAAGTCTTTTAATGAAAGCCAAGTGGTTGCTATGCAAGAGATTGATACATTTGTGGATGGAGCTGCGGTCAAGCAGGTAGGACAGCTCTCATATGAGCTATGCAAAGAAGTTATTGACGACATCGTCACGGTACCAGAAGGCAAAGTATGCAGTACAATCCTTGATTTATATAATCAAAATGCAATTGTAGCAGAGCCTGCTGGTGCACTTTCAATCGCGGCATTGGATGAATACCAGCATAAAATTAAAGGAAAAAATGTGGTCTGTATCGTCAGCGGAGGAAATAACGATATTGATCGCATGCAAGATTTCAAGGAGCGTTCTCTAATCTATGAGGGGCTCAAGCATTACTTTATCATTAATTTCCCTCAACGTGCTGGGGCACTGCGAGAGTTCCTAGATGAAGTACTTGGACCGACAGATGACATTACTAGATTTGAGTATACCAAGAAAAATAATAAAGATAATGGCCCTGCATTAGTTGGTATCGAATTAAAACAGAAAGACGATTACGAAGCGTTAATGGAGCGGATGAGACAAAAAGGCTTCCCTTTTATGGAAATTAATCATAATCCAACCTTGTTTAACCTGCTGATTTAGTATCAGCGGTTGCAAGGCTTTTTTGTTGATAGAGCTGTTGATCTTACATGAATCCAAATCAGTAAAGTTTGAACAAGAAATAGCCCTCCAACTTGACCATTAGAGGGCATTGCATCGATATCTAGATGATGTGGTAAGTCTTATCTTCATCTGAAGAGCCATTGGTCATGGACTTTCCCTTAATACGTAGGAAGTAATAGATCAAGCAGAACAGAGCGAACACTCCACCGCAATACAAGGCTATTCGCTGATTTTTATCAAATGCTAAGCTGGCAAGTACAACGAGATTGAGCGTCAAACTAATTAACGGTAAGATCGGATAGAATGGAGTCCTAAATTTTAGATCCTTTAATTTCCCGCCATTCTTTAAATAATGTTTACGGAATGCTAACTGAGAGGCAGAAATTGAAATCCAACCAACTTGCGCCCCTAATCCAGCAAGAGAGATCAACCAAAGATAAACGGTATTTTCAGCAAACGCGCTAGATAATAAGGATAATAGGGCAATGGAAAAGGTGAGAAACAACGCGTTCATGGGGACACCTTTTTTGTTTACTTTGCCAAGTGTAGGACTGGCCATTTCTGTTTTTGATAAGGACCACAACATCCTAGTAGCTGCATATAAACCAGAATTAGCTACGGACAGTAATGCCGTAAGGATAACAAAATTCATAATATCGGCGGCATATGGAATACCAATTTTGTCGAATACAATGACGAACGGGCTTTCAATGACCCCTGCTTGTTGATGGGGTATCAAGCCAGCTAGAATCGTGATCGCCAAAACAAAAAAGATAAGTGTTCGCCAAACGGTAGCCCGAATTGACTTAGGAATGTTTTCCTCTGGATTATCACTCTCACCAGCAGCGATGCCAATAAGCTCTGTTCCTTGAAAGGAGAAGTTCACCGTTATCATCGTGAGCAATAGACCCGTAATTCCGTTTGGCAACCAAGAGGTTTCGGCAAAATTGCTCAACATAGGAGCAGCTTCACCACTATGGAATGGTAACACTCCAAACATTGCTGCACCCCCGAGCACAATAAAGGCTAGAATAGCGGCAACCTTGAAACTAGAGAACCAGAATTCGGTCTCGCCAAAAGCTTTGGCTGAAAGGGCATTGAGTAAAAAGAGGACAACACCAAAGATAGCGCACCACATCCAGACCGGTGAATCTGGGAACCAACGTTGCATTAGTAAGCCAGAAGATAAAAGCTCTAAGGCAACTGTTACAGCCCAGCCCAACCAGTATAACCAACCAATGGTAAAGCCCATTGCTGGACTTATAAATTTAGTTGTGTACGTCTGGAATGAACCAGATACAGGCATGGCAACCGATAATTCACCAAGACATAGCATGGTGAGGTACATGATGAAACCACCTACAAGATAGGAGATGACGGCTCCGATCGGACCTGCTTGGCTAATAGTATAGCCAGAGCCCAGGAAGAGCCCTGTACCAATAATTCCGCCGAGTGAGATCATAAATAAGTGTCTACTTTTCAGCGTGCGTTGTAATTCATGAGAGGAACGTTGTTGGGACATGTTCTTCTCTCCTTTCTTTATGATCTCACAGTGAGAATGGGATGTATGCGTTTACACAAAAATATTCTGCAACATTCGTACCAATTGAAATTTTCTGAATTATAAAGATGAATGAAGAGGATATGCAAAAAAAATTGTCGTATTATGTATAAAAAACTTTGCTGCCAATTTTTTTTGCATATGGTACTTACAGATTTTCCTGTTGTAAACGACGTAAGCGATATTGCAAACTTTGTCGACTCATTCCTATATGTTCTGCGGTATGGGATATATTTCCTGCAAATTGATCTAATATTTTTCGGAGATAGATCCCCTCAAAGGTGTGTAACACTTCTTTTAATGGTAAAGAATCTTGCTGTAGGAGGTGCAGGGCTTCTTTAACATGAGATTCATGTACATGTAGTTCAGTGTTAAAAGCTCCAGTCGTATAAGCCCTAGTAGAATGGATGGATGATAAAGAAGTTCCTTCATGACTTGAAGCCGTTGTTAATGGAATCCCGGGTATTGGAGCTGTTGTTGTACCAGGTAGTTTACGGCGAATATGATGGAGAGGCAAATGCTCAAGTTGAATGGAGGTTTCTTCTGTCAGCATCAAATTCATTGCACCTTCAATGAAGTGCTCCAATTCACGAACGTTGCCAGGCCAATCATAATCTCCAAAAAAGCGTTGGACATCTTCGCTTACACCTTCTACATCCATTTGAAACAGACGATTATATTTATGGATAAAGTGACTGGTCAAAGTAGGAATATCCTCACGTCGTTCACGCAGTGGTGGAATGAGTAGGGTAACGACACCTAAACGGTAATATAAATCTTTCCGCAATTTGTTAGCCGAGATAGCTTCGATGGGATCTTCATTAATGGCGGCAATGATTCGGACGTTGAAAGCTCGGTCCTTTGTATCACCAATGCGTCGGATGGTTTTTTCTTGCAAGGCGCGCAACAATTTAGCTTGGAGGGACAAGTTAAGAGAATTTAGTTCATCTAAAAATAAAGTACCGCCTTCTGCTTGCTCAAAAAGGCCGGGTCGTTCTACTGCTCCTGTAAAGGCACCTTTGGTTGTACCAAATAATAGTCCTTCGATTAAGCTGTCAGGTAAAGCTGCACAGTTTTGCGAAATAAAAGGGGATTTGGCTCGCATACTTGCATTATGAATACTTTGTACAAACAACTCTTTGCCTGTTCCAGTCTCGCCTACGATGAGGACGGAGGAAGATGTACGTGCTACTCGATTTGCATGATCAATCATTTCACGAATGGCAGGGCTATTCCCAATAATGCTCGCAAAGGTATAGCGGGTGCTACCGAGTTCTTTTTTTGCTAGATAATTCTCACGTATCAAACGCTCCATTTTGGTTACATCATTGGCAATTTCCACCGCACCGATATTCATTCCTTCTCGTTGTAGAGGAAGAGTGTTATTAATCGTAGTAATTTCTTTTCCTTTGCCATTTAAATAGGTTTGTCTGATTTGGCGCAAGCTCTCTCCTTTTTGTAGAGCTTGAAGCAAGGTGCTTTCTTGATCGGGAGGAAACTGAAATACCTCCAATAGCTTCTTGCCAAGGACATCTTCTTTTTGCATGCCTTCCAGTTCAGCCATTTTACGATTATATAAAATAGAGGTGCCATCCGCGTCGATAACGTGTACACCTTCGTTCATTTCGTCTAAAATATGAGCAACCATTGCAAGAAAGGTTGTTCCGTCCATCAAGGGTGACGTGGACATAGCATTTCACCTCATTCAGTATTTTCATCAATTTGTGTAGTCATTCTATCATAGATGCAGTGAGGTGCAAAATATTTTGGCTTTAAAAACTGTTTGAAAATGATTTGTGCAAATTTTTTTTGCATAATAAGATTATTTAGTGCCAGAAAAGCTTGTTTCTTCAGGTTTTTTGCTGGCATAAAAAATGCATAAGGTTATTCTCAGGTAGATATAGGGAGGGTTATATATGACAACAACAAAGCAAATCATTGATCAGACAGAACAGTTCGGAGCGCATAATTATCATCCACTGCCGATTGTTATTTCCAAAGCAGAGGGCGTTTGGGTAGAAGATCCTGAAGGCACTCGCTATTTAGATATGTTAAGTGCGTATTCTGCCTTGAATCAAGGACATCGCCATCCAAAGATCATTCAAGCACTGAAGGATCAAGCGGATAAGGTAACTTTAACCTCGCGAGCTTTTTACAACGACCAATTAGGTCATTTCTATGAAAAAGTTGCTAATTTGACAAGCAAAGACATGGTTATACCGATGAACTCGGGAGCAGAAGCGGTAGAAACTGCAGTAAAAGCAGTACGTCGTTGGGCGTATGATAGTAAAAAGGTACCAGCTAATCAAGCAGAAATTATTGTTTGTGAAGGGAACTTTCATGGACGTACGATTACTATCACCTCTTTTTCTTCTGCGGATGAATACAAACGGGGCTTTGGACCTTTTACACCTGGGTTCAAAATTATCCCGTATGGAGACATTAAGGCATTAGAAGACGCGATTACGCCTAATACGGCTGCATTTTTGGTGGAACCGATTCAAGGAGAAGCGGGCATCATCATTCCAGAAGAAGGATTCTTACGTGAAGCGCGTCGTCTATGTGACGAGCACAATGTATTGTTGCTAGCGGACGAAATCCAAACTGGTTTTGGGCGTACAGGAAAAATGTTTGCTACAGACTGGGAAGGTATCAAAGCAGATATGTACATCATGGGAAAAGCATTGGGTGGAGGAGTATTCCCAATCTCTGCTGTAGCAGCTGATCGTGAGGTACTGGGCGTATTTGAACCAGGTTCGCACGGGTCTACCTTTGGAGGAAATCCACTAGGCTGTGCAGTAGCAGTGGCGGCGCTCGAAGTGTTGGAAGAAGAAGGTCTAGTGGAACGCTCTCTAGAGCTTGGAGCATATTTTATGGAAAAAATAAAAGAGATTAAGAACCCTCATATTAAAGACGTTCGTGGTAAAGGCTTGTTTATTGGATTAGAGCTAGATACAGAAGCTCGTCCATATTGTGAAAAACTAAAAACCTTGGGCTTGCTGTGCAAGGAAACACATGATACGACTATACGTTTTGCCCCGCCTCTTGTCATTAGTAAGGAAGAGCTGGATTGGGCGATTGAGCGAATTAAGCAAGTATTGGCGTAAAACCAAAGAAGAGCTACTTATATAAGGAAAAGAGCCAGGTGTTCTGGCTCTTTTTTTGTTAGAATTTGTCTATTATTTTTCCCCTTCTTCTTGTTTATTTCTGCTTACTATCCGTGAGGTTTACTTTCCAATCGACATTTGTATATTTCTTTTCCGCAAGGCGATACTTTATAGTCAGCTCTTTTGGCATCTTGGTGAGGTCAGGAATGGTTAAAGTTTCCTTAGATGACTGATATATAGGATAGTATTTCCCTATTTCATCAATTGCTCCCCAAATCGATGTATTCACAACGTTCTCTCCCAAAACACTTTCTATGTCAATAATTGCACTCTTCTCTTCAATATCCACTTTAAAATTTTTAAAATAGGTATTTTTTTGCCTTCTTTATCTGTGGCATCTAACAGAACGGCGACTCGCAACGTATCTGCCATTAATTCTTTTGCTTCTATAGTAATCCCTAGTTGCGTTACTTTTTTATTTAGTTTTTGAACATATCCCTGTGTAGCGGCATTTTTTAATCCTATGTCAGCTTTTTTATTATCCGAAAATAAACGATGCACATTAATGGGGTGATATGCTCCATGCGTCTTTCTACGTCTTGGATAAACGTTTCACAGAGAGGTGGAATGTCCATGTCCACAAGGGCTTCCTCCCAATTCTCCCAGGTTACAAGATTGCTAGGATGTTCGTTTTTTGAAAAAATTTTTTAAAAGGATGTTGTATGCTATCATAACCATGAGACTACGTGAGCGGAGGAGAAAAGAATGACGTTACGCATAACAGATGGAGCTGTATTGGCAAACGGAGTTGTAAAGCCTTGGTTGGGACTTGGCGTCTATAAAGCAGATGACGGTACTGAGGTGGAACAAGCTATTCATATGGCGTTAGAGGCTGGCTATCGCAGTATTGATACAGCGGCAGTGTATGAAAATGAAGCAGGAGTCGGAAAAGCGATTAGGGACAGTAAGATTCCACGTGAAGAGATTTTTGTCACGACAAAGGTTTGGAACACGGAGCAAGGATATGAGTCAACCTTGCAAGCCTTTGATACGAGTCTCAAAAAATTAGGCCTAGATTATATTGACTTATATCTGGTGCACTGGCCAGTTCCCGGGAAATATAAAGAGACGTGGAGAGCCTTGGAAACTCTTTATAAAAATGGGCTTGTCCGTTCAATTGGTGTAAGCAATTTTCACATTCATCATTTAGAAGATTTGCTGTCAGTGTGTGAAGTGAAACCAATGCTCAATCAGATAGAGATGCATCCATATTTGATCCAGAAAGAACTACGTCAGTACTGCGAACAGCATGGGATTTATGTAGAGGCATGGCGCCCGCTGATGCGAGGTAATCTAGAGGTTCCTCAACTGCAAGAACTGGCAGAGCGCTATCAGAAAACACCTGCCCAAATCGTACTGCGCTGGGATTTGCAGCATAAGGTATTGGTAATACCCAAATCTGTACGAAAAGAACGGATCATTGAAAATGCGGATTTGTTTGATTTTGAACTTACGGATGAAGATATGGCTATGTTAGACGGCTTGAATCGCAATCAACGGTTTGGACCTGATCCCGATCATTTTGATTATAAATAAGTGTGCAATATACAAAAAAACATTTCACGTGTCCTTAGATAGGAGCGTGCAATGTTTTTTGCTGTTAAAGGGGAATTTGATCAAAACGATACCGATTGATACTAGCATTTTTATCTGTGACCAGGGTTCGTGGCTGACTGACCCCCAACAAGATGTACTCGTCCGTAAAGCAAATTCCACGTGGATAACCTGGATGATATAACTTATGAATATGGTCATTCTCTTGTATCAAAAGACATTGTAGGCCCGAATTGCATACATATCGACAGTTACCCTCTTGTTTGGGAGAGTGTGGATCAGTCAGTGTGGTCCAGAGTTTTTCAGACTTGTACAAGAAGGTAAGAAGAAATATATATAGAATTTTCGGATAACTATTAAAAAGGGCCGCTTCATATACTCAAAATAATTTTATATTCACTTAATATTCTGTGTCTGCATTTTAAAATCATTTAGTACCAAAAATCACAATTATAATGGTTTTGTAAATAGCAAAAAGTTCCTTTGATTAAGGAACTTTCTGCTATTTATTCAAAAAAAAACGAATGATAAAGTAATATTACAAAAAAATAATGAAAAAAATTCCAGCCATAAAGAAATATGCTCTATGTTGGAAAATTCATTACATCTACAATAGAAAAGAGTCGATACGATGAAGTTACCTAAAATGTATAAGTGTTTACTGGCAACTGCACTCCTTGGTCCATTCACCACCTATCCAGAAATATCACATGCGGCATCAAGCGAGAAAGAAGTAATAAATGAACAAGACGCTAATTTTAAAGGCTTATTGGGCTACTATTTTAATGATAAAGAGTTAAAAGAAACCGCTCTGATTTCGAATTCAGAGTCTGGTGATTTATCCGTTGATAATGATCAAATCGATGATATGCTACCTGATGAATTAAAACAATTTCAATCCGCTATGTGGACAGGATTTATAAAAGCAGGAAAATCAGGTAAATACACTTTCTCCACGTCAGATAATGACCACACCATGTTATGGATAGATAATCAAAAAGTCATCGATCAATCCTCCTCTACTCAAAAAATCAACCTAGAAAAAGGGAAGCTTTATAAAGTAAAAATAACTTATCAGCCAGAATCCTCTTCAGCTAACGAATTTGGCTTACAGTTAAAATGGATAACTCCTGCAGGAACTGAAGAAATAATTCCAGAGGGAAATTTACTTCTACCTGACATAAAAAATCAACCAGAGAATGAATCTAGTAGAAAAAAAAGAAGTATTACAGCAACTTCTGATGACGGAGTTGAAGATAGTGATGGTGACGGCATCCCTGATTCGTTAGAAATCGAGGGATATACCTTAGATGTCAAGAATAAAAAACTTCTCCTAATGCCTTGGATTGAAAAGGTCCATGGAAAAAAAGTAACGAAATTTGGAGAACCGTTAACAAAATATACATCCTCACCTATGAAATGGAGCACAGCTTCTGATCCATATAGCGATTTCGCGAAAGTATCAGGAATCATTGATAAGAAGGTACAAGTGAAACATCCGTTACTTGCTGCGTATCCTAATTTACAGGTCCATATGGACAAATTCATTATCTCGAAAAATAGAAATGAAGCGCTTGAAAATGGTGGGAATACAAATAGCACAATCAGTGGAAGTACTTCTACAAGCAATACTCATTCAACAGAAGCTTCTGTTGGAGCTGAACTTAAGGTTTCCTTATTAGACTTTGGTGGAAGTGTATCCACTAATTTTAGCGACAGCAATTCACAAACAGTAACGATAGATCATTCGAGTTCTGAGAGTTTGGGAAAGAACTGGTCCAAGAGCATAGGCTTAAATGCAGGAGAAGCTGCCTATTTTAATGCGAATATCCGATATGTTAATAATGGTACGGCCCCTATCTATGAAGTAGCACCAACTACTTCACTCGTACTGGGTAATAACGACACCATTGCAACAATTAAAGCAAAAGAAAACCAACTTGCAAATGTAGTGTTACCAGACCGTTTTTATCCAAGTAAAGATCAAGCAGCCATTTCCCTACAAACCAAAGACGATTTTGGTTCTAGTCCCATCACAATCAATAAAGATCAACTTGATAGACTAGAGCAGACAAGACAGATGCGATTAGAAACAGATCAAGTCTCAGGTTATGTAGGAGTGGTTGATCCTAAAACAAAATTGGTATCAGTCGATAAAGATAAGCAATGGAGTCATATTATCCCTCAAATTGAGGAAACAACTGCTCGATTGATCTTAAAAACACCAGACGATTCAGAGATAGAAAGACGAGTAGCCGCCGTTGATCCTGATGACATGATCGAACAAACGAAGCCAGATGTTACATTAAAAGAAGCGCTCAAATTAGCTTTTGGGTTTGAAGACAAGAACGGAAAATTATATTACAAAAATACTAGTATAGATGATTTTAAATTGGTGTTTGATGAAGAAACAGCTGAAAATATAGAAAAACAATTAGAAGACATGGAAACAGAAAATATCTATGACGTCCAATTACATGCTCGAATGAATATACTAATCTCACCGAAGAAGGATGAACCTATTGTTGATGTTGAGGTATCTGGCTGGGAAACAATAGATGGAGAAGAGTATTACTATAGATTTGATGAGATGCAAACTGGTTGGCAAACGATAGATGGGAAAAAGTATTATTTTAAGGAAAATGGTGTGCTAGTACCCAGCAGAGTAATTGAGGATGGTACCTATCAAATAAAAACAGCAGTAAAGAATACAAGTCTAGTTGATTGGAATAGAAGCGATAATAATATTACTGTGTGGGAAACGAGCAATGGAAGTAATCAAAAATGGAAATTAGAATATGATAACTCTCATAAAGCTTATGTGATTAGAAGTTTAGAAAATAACGATAAAATTATGGCTTGGAATGCTTATCAGGATTCAACTAATGTATTTGCTACACAGTTTGAAGGGAAGGCAGAACATTTTTGGATTCCTGAATTGATAGATAATGGTTTCTATATTTTAAAAAACAAGAAAGACCCTACTAAAGTGTTAGATGTAGATGGTTCGGCTACTTCAAACGGGTCCAACATTCAGGTACGTGATTATAAAGGCACTGATAATCAAAAGTGGAAATTAGAACAAATGAAAGCAAATTAAGTTGTCAGTCAACATTTGTACAAGGAAATGAACATGAAGGTCATTGCTGAACCTCCCGATATCCTATAGATGTCAAAAATGGTCCCTCTTTTCCATAGTAATCACATAATAGATTTACTAAAAAAGAGGGCTGTTTTCTTCCTTTGTCGAGGACACTGATAAACGAGTGATTTATTCCTCGATGGAGATACAAAAGACTCTACTACCTTCGGGGGTTCCACTACATGTAAGGAGGAATTTAGATGACACACAGAAATAAAATGCTAAAAGTCCTGAGTACAACTGCTATGCTGTTGGCTTTAACAGCCACTTCTCCAGCGTTTTCCTATATTACTCATGCGGCAAATGGAATACATGATGTAGAAGATAAAAAGAAAGAGGATAAAGAAAAAAAAGATAAAGAGGATAAAGAAAAGAAAGAGAGAGAGAAAAAATCCAGAGAAGAAAGAATGAAAGAAATTAGTAAAGGAATTGTAACAACTGAGGTTAGCAGTGAAGAAAAACAGCGATTACAAGATACCCAAGCACTATTAAACAAACTTTCGCCTGAAGTATTGGAGATGTATGAAAAGGTGGGAGGAAAAATTCATCTGACAGATAAAAATATTGCAGAAAATTCTACTCTCCAGGATATCAGTGAAAAAGATAAACAGATAAAAGATAGCGAAGGAAATGAAGTTTCCTTAGATTCTCATTTTGTATTTTCAATAGGTGGTAAAAACCCAGCTCTGATTATACATACAGAAGAGTATTCGGAAAGCCACACCAAAAGCAAAGAGGTATATTATGAGGTAGGAAAAGCAATCGCTCGTGACACGTTAGGTGAAAGTGCTTTTGTAAATGAAACGTTTTTAGATGCTGTACATCAAGCAAAAGCAGACGAAGATGCAAGCGCGTTACTCCTTTCACATCTACCTCCTCATGAAGGTGAGTATGATACCACATATGTGAAAGAACACACCAATGAATTTCGAGAGGTGTTTGCACAGGCCTTTTCGTATTATTATGAACCTAGTTATCAACCTGTATTAAAAGCTTATGCACCAGAAATGTTTAGGTACATGGATGACATGAGCAAAAAAGGATTTAATGAAATTAATACTCAATTAAAGGAAAAACAAACAACTCCATTAGACTTTAAAAGTGATATAGATGCTGCTAAAGAATTTGGAGCTACAATAAAACTTTCGGATACTGTAGTGACAAAAGAAGACAAAAAATTTATGGACGGTTATGTAGCATATGGCCCAATGTTAAATAGGATTTTAAGAGGGGTTGACAAACATCCCGGAATTTCTGATATTGATATGTTCATTCATGGGATCGATAGTCTCTTTAAAAAAGAAGAAGCAAAGCTTCCTAATGATCTTATTGTATATCGAAGAACTGATGAGAGGGAATTTGCTCTTCCAGCTGGGTCTCTATTCACCAAGGATGGAAATGTTAATCACGATGCAATTAATAAACTAAAGAAATTGGAAGGTAAAATAAAAACGGATAAAGGGTTTATTAGCACATCACTAGCTCTTAATAATGTTCCTTTAGGTGGAAATCAGGAATCAATCCTGATACAAATGAAACTTCCAAAAGGGACTCCTGCAATTTACATGGATAATAGCTGGCTCGAGTTATTATTAAAGAGAGATTCTTCTTATAAAATTATAAATGTTAAAGGTATTGTTGTAAATGATAAGATCGTCGTCAATATAGAAACTGAGCTAGTACCAGAAAAACAGAAAAAATAAATTATATCTCAAATAAAAAAGTCGTCTACAAAATATCTATCAAGAATCTTGTATAGTCAGTCTTATCACTGACCACAGAGGCAATTGCAGGATATGGCTCAATTTTTCTTGGTGTGCTACCTTAAACGTATGAGACATGCTGGATTCTCCTTTGTGTAGAAGTGGTTGGTGGTACTTCTATTTTTACACAGAGAGAAGATAGCTGTCTCTTTTTATTTGAGTGAATCATGACGTAAAGAGCTTACATAAGGTTGAATTAAAACATAAAACAGCGGATATACAAAAGCTACAAATATACTAAAGTGAACAATAAACAGAACAGCTTCCTGATTAAAAATGGCCTCTATTGCATGAGCGATGATGCTTACTGGGTGCTGGATGATATCCCAACTATTCCAGCGTAGGAAACGGCCTAGATAGACGCCAATGCCTGTTAACAATTGTGTAATCAAAACAAAGAGCCAACCTAACACAGGACCAAAGCGTTGCGCCAAGATATCATGTAACAAGGCCAGAGATAAAAAGCCGAGTATAATCCCAGTTAAAGCAAAATAAAAGTTTAGCGTCACATCAAAATAGATAAAGTAGCGAATATTCAACGTGGTTAGATGCACAATATCCGTCACAATATAGGCCGCATTGGGAAGGAAGAACAACCACATGCCAGCTATCGGTAGCATCCCAATAGAAAAACGTTGCTTTCGTTGGTACCAGTCAAATAAAATCAAAGCCAAAATAAAGGGAATCCAAGCTAGCACTAGATTTGGGATAAGCAGCCAACGGAAAGTTAGGCGACCTGTGTCAAATACGCGATAAATCCATAAAAAGGCGGAGCCCGCTGACATAAGAACCATTACATAAAACAAGCGCAATAATGGTTTTTGTTTGAGAAAAGACATAGAGGTTCTCCTTTGGGTAATAGTGAAAGTTTCGTTTTATTATAGCTAGCATGATTAAAAGAGTCAAAATTTGTAATTTGTAAAACAATCTTATGCTTTCTATAAAAACAGCGTATAATGGAGAAGTCTGTTTACCGCAAACAGACAACCAGAAGAATTCCATGCCTTGGTGCATGGGAGAGGTTCGCGAACTCCCTCTATAAAAAACTACCTGGGGACAAGTTTCATATGACAGTTCAAGAACGCTCTTTCTTCGTAGACCCTTGAAGATTATTCTTCAAGAACACGAAAGGGATGAAGCGACATGAAAAAAGACAAAGCGGTGGTTGTATTTAGTGGTGGCCAAGATAGCACGACGTGTTTATTTTGGGCACAAAAACAGTTTGGTGAGGTGGAAGTAGTCACATTTGATTACGGTCAGCGTCACAAACAGGAAATTGAATGTGCACAGAAAATTGCCAAAGAACAAGGTGTAAAGCAGACCATCATGGACATGAGTCTGTTGAACCAATTGGCTCCTAATGCATTGACACGCAATGATGTACAGATTGAACAGGTAGAAGGCGAAATCCCCAATACATGTGTGGATGGACGCAATCTGCTCTTTTTGTCATTCGCAGCGGTCTATGCCAAGCAAATCGGTGCTCGTCATATCATCACTGGTGTTTGCGAAACCGATTTTAGCGGCTACCCAGACTGTCGGGATTCCTTTATCAAATCGCTCAATGTAACCTTGCAGTTGGCAATGGATTATCCATTTGTGATCCATACCCCACTCATGTGGTTAAACAAAGCGCAAACGTGGAAGCTATCTGATGAACTGGGAGCGTTTGAGTACGTTCGCGAAAAAACACTGACCTGTTACAACGGGGTGATTGGTGATGGATGTGGTGAATGTCCAGCCTGCCAGTTGCGTGCGGCAGGGCTCAAAGCATATGAGGAGGAGCGAGCACATAATGGGAAACTTCTATGATTTTCGCATTGTCGACCGCTTGCAACGATTTGAACAGGACATCCAAAAAGGGGAGCTTCGTTACCATCAAAAGCGAGTGCTGGTAAGTAAGGAATTCACCTTTGATGCCGCCCATCATTTGCATGCCTACGAAGGCAAATGTAAGAATTTACATGGGCACACCTATAAGGTAGTGTTTGGCATTAGTGGTCGTCCAAATGAAATCGGGATTACCGTTGATTTTGGAGACATTAAAACCATCTGGAAAGAACAAATCGAGGTTTATTTAGATCATCGTTATTTAAATGAAACGTTACCACAAATGAATACCACAGCGGAAAATATGGTAGCGTGGATTTTTGAAAAAATGGAAGAGTCTCTTACCAAAAGCTCTATTTATCAGGAACAGGGCGTGCGTGTGGAATTTGTTCGGCTATTCGAGACACCAACTAGCTATGCCGAAATGCGTCGGGAGTGGATGTACAATGAGTAACATTCCTGTGTTGGAAATTTTCGGTCCTACGATTCAAGGTGAAGGAATGGTCATTGGTCAAAAAACCATGTTTGTACGTACGGCGGGCTGTGACTATCGTTGCAGTTGGTGTGACTCTGCTTTTACGTGGGATGGCTCTGCTAAAGAGCAAATCAACATGATGACGGCAGAAGAAATTTGGCATCAGCTACAGAAACTTGGCGGGGACTGCTTCTCGCATGTCACGATCTCTGGAGGCAATCCGTTATTGCTCGCTCCACTTGGAGAACTAATCCAGTTGCTACATTCACAACAGATTCGCATTGGTGTGGAAACCCAGGGTAGCAAGTGGCAGGAGTGGTTAGCTGAGGTGGATGATATCACCTTGTCTCCGAAACCACCGAGCTCCGGTATGACGACCAATATGAGTCGACTGGATGAGATTGTTGCCAAGCTAACTAACCATTCTATTAAACCAACTAATCAACAGGTTAGCATCAAGGTAGTTGTGTTTGACGAAGAGGATTTCCAGTACGCAAAAGAGTTACATCAGCGCTATCCACAGGTACCATTTTATTTGCAGGTAGGGAATGTGGAATTAGCTGACATCGCAAGCGATCGAGAAGGCTTGCGCGATCGATTACTACAATCACTGGAATGGTTAGTAGACAAAGTGGCTATGACCAAAGAGTTTAACAACGCCAAAGTGCTACCGCAACTTCACACCCTGTTGTGGGGCAATAAACGGGGCGTATAACAACATTTGCGCAACGTTTTGCCTTGCACATCCGAAAATGAGAGCTAAGGAGCCAGAGATATGTCCCATATAAACCAATCAACAAACCCACAATTAAAAGATTTAACGCTGCTTGGAAATCAACAGACAGCGTATCATTATGAATATAACCCAGATGTTCTAGAGGTTTTTGATAATAAGCATCCGTATCGTGACTACTGGGTGAAATTTAACTGCCCTGAATTTACGAGTCTATGTCCAATGACGGGACAGCCTGATTTTGCTACCATTTATATTAGTTATATTCCTGATCAGAAAATGGTAGAGAGTAAATCATTAAAACTATATTTGTTCAGCTTCCGTAATCATGGTGATTTCCATGAGGATTGCATGAATATTATTATGAATGATTTAATCAAGCTAATGGAACCAAGATACATCGAGGTATGGGGTAAATTCACCCCACGTGGTGGAATTTCGATTGATCCATATTGTAATTACGGGAAGCCAGGCACTAAATATGAAGAGATGGCTGAGCATCGCATGATGAATCATGATATGTATCCGGAAAAAGTGGATAATCGGTAGAGAGCAAATATAGCATATGAGGCGGTCTTATTCCGAATTTCTATCGGAGAAAGACCGCCTCTTTTTACAATATCGACTATCCCAGCGTAATCTGCTCTCTCTCGATCTTCTTACGATAAACCATCCTAGAAATCCCTATACTTAATTCATACAACCCAATCAATGGCACAATCACTAAGATATCCGATATGATATCTGGTGGGGTCACTGAGATAGAAATGATCGATAGTACAAAATAAGCGGGCTTGCGTAATTTTGTTAGACGATGCGGATTTACAATGCCCAAATGGCTCAAAAACAGCACCAATAATGGAAGCTCGAACAGTACCGAGAAGGGCAGACAAAAAGCGAGCATAAAGCTGAAGTAGTCGCTTGCCGTAATCATTAGCTGAAAGTTATTGTTGGACAGTCCTAGCACGAACTTGTACACCATCGGAAACAATACAAAATAGGCAAACGTTGCTCCAATAATAAACAACAGAAACAGAGCAGGAATATACATCAATGCTACCTGTCGTTCCCTTGTGGTTAAGGCTGGGATAACAAACTTCCATATCTGAAAGGCAGCAATCGGAATCGTAATCGCGACTGCGGCCCAAGCAGATAGTTTCATATAAATGTTTAGTACATCGGTAGGGCCCAAGATTGTTAACTTTTCTCCAGAACGATTGGTGAGGAACTGATAGATAAAATCTACATATAGAAAGCAGACAATAAAGCTAAGTAAAAATGAAGCAATGACAATAATAATCCGCTTTCGCATGTCGCTCAGATGATCAATGATATTGCTTGGAGTGTTGGAAGGGTTCAACGAATTTCTACCTCTTTCAACTTTATTCGAAAGAACCAATTAGGAAACTTCTTTTTTTGCTGCTTCCACAGGCGGCTTAGCTGCTTCCGCAGGTTTGTCTGGTTCATCGTCTTTGGTTAAATCCTTGGCAGCTGTTTTAAACTCACTCAAGGTACGTCCAAATGCACGACCAATCTCAGGTAGCTTGCTTGGTCCAAAGATAACCAAGGCAATAATTAGAATCAGGATCAGTCCTGGAATACCAATAGATGATAGCATGTGGATGTTTCCTCCTTTCCTATAAACAATGGTTTTTTAAAATCCATGAACAGCAATTACTCCTGGCAAGGCAAGAGAAGATGCTCCACGCGGCCAGTGACTGGTTGGCTTATCATAAGCTTCTAAATTTTCACCGGGATGCTGAACAGACAAAAATAGCGTTTTTTCATCGGGTGTAAACCAAGGTCCTGTCATTTCTGCACCGATTGGAGCTGAAGCAAATTGGCTAGCTACACCTTTATGCTCACCTGAAGTCGGAATAAAATAGACACCATTATTACCAAAGGAACGGTAGATACCTGCATTCATGGACCCAGAGGAGATGTCTGTTACGACCCACAGATTACCCGCGCTATCAAAGGCCATGTTATCTGGAGCGGCAAAACCGCTTTGTGGACCACCCGAAGCAAAAATCTCAAAATCAAATTCCACACCTGCATGATTGTTATCCTTTTCAAACATGCGCATGATATGACCGTAGAAGTTGCTATGATTTTTATTATTAGTTAAGGAGATAAAGATGGAGCCGTCGATTGGATGAACCTCTACATCTTCAGGACGATCCATTGGTGTTCCTCCAGCTACTTTTGCTGCGATACGGCAATTGATCAATACATCTGCTTGGGAAGTAAATTGCGGTTTATTCTCTTTGTCCATAGCTTTTTGCAAGGATTCTGTCTTGTTGTAATCGAGAGCAACCCATTTACCTTTTGCAAAGTTTGCCACATACAGCGTGCCCTCTTCCAACAGCTTGCTGTTCGCCTTGCCTTTAGCCGCATCATACTTGCCCTTAGATACATATTTATACACATATTGATCAGTAGCATCATCGCCCATATATACAACCAATTGCCCACCAGTAGCTAATGTCATGGCAGTATTTTCATGCGAGAAGCGTCCGAGTGCCGTATGTTTTTTAGGAGTAGAGCTTGGATCGAACGGGTCAACCTCCACTACCCAGCCATAGTGTCGTTCATCGGCAAGTTTACAGTCAGTAACAACATCTTGAAAATTTTCTTCACAGGATAAAATCGAATTCCACAGGGTGACACCGCCAGAGCAGTTAGCAAACGTACCGACGACTTCCTTCGCGAGGCTAGCAGCAGGGCCTGTCATTACATGCTTGGTTAATCCACTGACACGACGGCCATATTTGGAGTTTTGGATCAATTTCCATTTGCCATGTTCGTTTTTTATTTCCGTGACAGAACCGCCGAGAGCGTACAGATACTTACTGATTTGTTCCTGTGTGCGTTTATTATTTTTAGGATCAGCGTGTAGGTTGTCATACCCGTTTACATAGTATTCTAGCTCTCCGCAATATTCATGGTTCGTCCACATCAAGCCATGATCGGCCTTTCCGCCAATTGGTAGAAAACAGTTAAAGTCGGCATTAAAGCCAAACGTATCACCGGAAGCGTTAATTTTATCACCATAGAGCGCAATTACATCATAGGAGAAGCCTTGAGGAAGAATGACATCATCCTTTGTGTTAGGTTTAATGGGAGTGAATTTAGGATGAAAGGCTGTAGGAGGAGATTGTAAGCCAAATAGATGATCCGCTGTTTTTCCAGAAATGGATTCTCCTTTGGCTAGGGCTGGAATTCCCGTTGCTAACGAAGCAAGAGCTGCGGTACCTGTTCCAATAAATGTTAGAAACTGACGACGATTTACTTCCATTGGATGAATCGCTCCTTTTCCTGTTAAAAGCTCGTTTTCGCTTTCATTGTAAAGAGCTTGTCAGGAGAAGAGGTTAAGCTGGGGTGAAGATTTTATGAATAAGCAGAAAGGTTTTTTACAAAGGAAAATGTATTTTTATAAGGGAGTAGAGAAGGAGAGAGCTTGGTACTAGGCGAGCTCATCTGAGGATAAATATTTGGGAATACATAGTAATATTAAAAAGATATAGAGCATGTAAAGAATAATTTGAAAATTTTTATATAATGAACATAATGGTTACTTATCTTATGTTTCGATTACTAAGATTTTATATGAATTTTTCTATGATGATCAATCAGGAGGAGCATCCATGAACATTTGGCACAAACAATTTATTGAGCTAGAAAAAGCCCAATATAATAGCTTAACGACTGGTTACGAGCGTGACTGGGGCATTCTGTATTGCGATGAACAGAATCCCACCTACTATGATGCTAATCATGCGCACATTGAATTGCCACTCGCACACCCTGAGACAGTTATTTCTGAGGTCATTTCGTTTTACGAACAACGAAATCTGATTCCAAGACTCTATGTAAAAAATGTGGAAGCCGACCCAATGTTCATTCCATTGGTACAAAAGCACGGCTTCTTGTATGAAGAATTTGAAGATATTTTGCAGGTATGGACGGGAGAAATCATTCCTATAGAAACAGACGAACACTTTCATATAGAAAAAGTGACGGAGAAAAATGAACAGGATGCATGCGAAGTAATGTGTGGAGCACCAGAAATGGGAGGGGCAGAGTTACGCAGACGTGCCTTTGAAAATGAACGAAAAAATTCTGCCTATCAGCACTATGTTCTGTATGTAGCTGGGGAACCTGCATCTACCGCCTGCACGATTTTGCATAAGGATACGGTTATGTTGGGAAATGTTGCCACCCTACCACATTTTAGAGGAAAAGGACTCATTCGTCACCTGATTGTATATATGCAAAGGGATCTGCTGGAATGTGGCGTTCATATCTTATTCGTCTCTCCTATTACGGAACAGGTAGAGCGAGTATATGAACGATGTGGCTTTCAAACCCTTGGTGCGAAAGTAAAAAGCGGGCATGCTTTTCGTGGTGGGAAGAGCATTACTGAGGTACGCGATCAACCATGATGAACGAGCGCTGAGTACGATAGTCCAGTATTGGACATACTAAGAATAATAGTTTTTGAAAGAGTCTGAATTTCATGTGATAAGATTCACAGATAGGATGATTCATGCTAAAGTAGATTACTAGAGATTGAGAAGAAATCGGCCTATGCAGATTTCTCATTAATCGAGAGAGACAACGAAAGACAAACAACAAGATAGGATAAAGGTGATCATATGGCAATCGTACTATCCGTAAACTGTGGTAGCTCCTCTTTGAAATATCAATTATTCGACATGCCTTCCGAGCGTGTGTTGGCAAAAGGTCTAATGGAACGTATTGGCATGGAGGATTCCATGTCTTCATTCCAAGTAGGCGATGGAGAGAAGCTAAAAGAAACGCTTAATCTGAAAGACCATGAAGTAGCTGTTAAAAAATTAATCGCTCTGTTAACTGATTCAGAAAAAGGGGCGATTAAAGATATTAATGAATTGGACGGCGTTGGTCATCGTGTGGTTCACGGTGGCGAAACCTTCAAAGATTCCGTACTTGTAACAACTGAAGTAATTACAAGACTAGAAGAGCTTTCTGAACTAGCTCCTTTGCACAACCCAGCAAACATCATGGGAATCACTGCATTCCAAAAGATTCTGCCAAATGTGCCAGCGATAGCAGTATTTGATACAGCTTTCCACCAAACAATGCCTGCTAAATCATACCTGTACAGTATCCCAACCGAATACTATGAAGAGTACGGTATCCGTAAATACGGTTTCCACGGTACTTCTCACAAGTATGTGATGCAGCGTGCGGCTGAATTATTGGATCGCCCAGCAGAAAAACTACGTTTGATTAGTTGCCATTTGGGTAATGGAGCTTCCTTGGCTGCTATCTACCGTGGTAAATCTATTGACACATCCATGGGCTTTACACCACTTGCTGGTTTGCCAATGGGTACTCGTTCTGGTGATATCGACGTAGCATTGCTTCCTTACCTGCAACAAAAAACGGGACTTACCGTTGAAGAATTGGTAGATGTACTAAACAAAAAGTCTGGTCTTTTGGCTGTATCTGGCTTGTCTAGCGACCTTCGCGACATCGAGTCTGCTGCAGAAAATAACGACGAGCGCTCTGAACTATCTCTACAAATCTTTGTAGAAAAAATCCGTAACTACATTGGTTCTTATGCAATGCAAATGAACGGTGTAGATGCAATCATCTTCACTGCTGGTATCGGTGAAAACAGTGATATCATTCGTGGTCGCGTATTGGATAAATTGGAGTGGATGGGTGTATACTTCGACCGTTCCAAAAACAACGTACGTGGTAAAGAGACAGATCTTACTTTCGATCATTCTCCAGTTAAAGCTTTCATTATCCCGACAAACGAAGAGGTAATGATTGCTCGCGATACAATGAAATTTGCTAAACTATAAGATGAACAATAAAACTCTCCTAGCGCTTTTTGAAGGCGCTGGAGAGTTTTTTCATTTTAGCGGAAGAGCCGGAACCTACGGCAACACCGACGAGCAAAAAGTATATTTCTCTAAAAATTATTCTGTTATGTTGAGGGCTTCAGGTTTACAATATAGGAAGAATAGCAATCATACTACCAGGTATGTAGCAGGAATAGTACAAGGGGGATATAAGTACATGACTATGCATAAAGCTCTGACTATCGCGGGTTCAGATTCAAGCGGTGGAGCAGGAATTCAAGCAGACCTAAAAACATTTCAGGAGCGCAACGTCTATGGAATGACTTCTATTACAGCGTTGGTAGCTATGGATGAGAACTGGGCACATCTAGTTTATCCGCAACCTCTTGAAGCGATTGAAGCACAATTGGAAACAACGATGCATTATGTGGGAGTAGACGCCTTGAAAACAGGGATGTTGGCTACGAAAGAAGTAATTGAACTCGCTGCCCGCAAAATTGCTGAATATAACGTAACAAAGGTTGTTGTTGACCCTGTTATGATTTGTAAAGGGGAAGACACGGTTCTATTAGATGAACAAGCTATTAAAGCGATGCGTGAAAAATTAATCCCAAGAGCAATGGTAGTGACGCCTAACTTGCCAGAGGCTGCATTTCTTAGTGGTCTAAAGATTGATACGGTTGAAGACATGAAGGCAGCTGCGAAGAAAATCCACGAAATGGGTGCAAAATATGTCCTAATCAAAGGCGGCGGTCGCCTTGAGGATAGTCAAGCAGTTGACCTACTATTTGATGGAGAGTCTTTCGAAATCTTAGAGACAGAAAAATTCGATACCACTTATACACATGGCGCAGGCTGTACGTATTCAGCTGCGATTACCGCTGAATTGGCAAAAGGAGCAGAAGTGAAAGAAGCTGTTAAAACAGCAAAGGCTTTCATTACCGAAGCCATTCGCCAAGCATTTCCGTTAAACCAACATGTAGGACCAACGTGCCATTCTGCTTATCGTGCAGTGGAAAGGAAATAATTTACATTTATGAAATAAGCTCTGTCTGGGGGAAACCGAGACAGGCTTATTTTTTAGCAAATTTCCTTTCCTTATCAGTAAATATTGTCCAAATTATAAAATGTTTACAAAAACAAGCACATTTGATATACCCTACTAGCCCTTTCGAGTCATGTTGTGTTATAGAGGCATATTTATCATAATAATGGCGTGATTGGATCATGACTGCGCTTACCATACCCCAAAAAGGAGGGGACTTATGCGGCGACATACAGCTTTCAGGATAGGTAGTGTTTGCTTGGTTCTGATGCTGGCCTGTTTGGTATCTAGTGGTTTCATCACACAACCAGCACAAGCCGAGAAGATGGGGAATGAATTACAACGACTAATTGATCAAGCCCAGCAGGATACGATCCTCAAAGTGCCAGCAGGGGAGTACAGTGGACCTATTCTGATTACTGAGCCGATTCATTTAGAGGCAGACGGTACCGTAACTGTACGTAGCCAAGGGGATGCTCCCGTTGTCACTTTGAAATCTAATAAAGCAAGTCTTATTGGTCTTACTTTGTTAGATGAGCGTCAAGGTGCAGAGACAGCTACGCTTGTAGTGGAAGGAAGCGAAAATGTACTAAAAGAGCTCACTATTGAAACAAAAGGAACAGGTCTGCAGCTACGTAAGGGTGAGCATAACCAGATCATCGGCAACAAGATCAAAGGACTTTTGGCAGGAAAGGCTATTCCTACTGGCTTAAATGAAACACGTAGCCCAGGGAAAAAAGGGAACGGAATTGACCTAGCAGAGTCCAACAACAATACCATTTTGGGGAATCTGGTAGAAAATATGTTTGATGGGATATATGTAGAGTCTAGTCACTACAACCGTGTGGAGAAAAACATGGTTTACGATTCCCGTTATGGCTACCATCTCATGTTTAGCGAAGGAGGTACCTTGACTCACAATCAAGGGGACCGAAATGTAACAGGCGCTATGGTCATGGGCTCAGACAATGCAATCGTTACAGATAATCGATTTACCAAGCAAAATGAAAGCGTCAACTCGCAGGGCATTTTATTGTTCGATGTACAAAAGGCAAAAGTGGAACGTAATTATGTAGAGGGAAACCGTGTTGGGCTTTATGTAGAATCAGCGGAAAAGAATGAGATTTCACATAATCAAATATTGCAAAATTTTATCGGTTTGCAATTGAAAGAATCAAAAGATAATTCATTTACAGGCAATCATTTTATTGGAAACGTAACTCAGGCAGAGGCTCAAGGTAGTACAGATAATCTTTTGCAGACCAATTATTGGGACAGTGCTCAAAGTGTAGATTTGCAAGGAGATGGCAAAAGTGATCTATCCTACCGCATTAATCCATTTTTCTTTGCTTTAACAGATCAAGTAGAGGCATTCCAAATTTTCTTTCAATCACCGGGACTATTGTTTTTAGAAAGTATGTTTGATGACCACTCAGGTACATTTCTGCAAGATTCACAGCCATTGATGGCGCCAATTAATCAACAAAACCAAGCACCTGCAACTAATTCGCTGGTAATCATTGTGACCAGCCTAATTATGTTGGTAGGTAGCATCAATTTTATCTATCTAATGGGGGTTCGTACAAAATGAAAAAAACACATATGATTTGGGCAAGCATTGCATTGGTTTCAGCTTTAATGACAGGTTGTGGCGGACAATCGGTACAACCAGTTGCTATTAATGAAAGCGTTGATAAATGTGATATCTGTAACATGCAAATTGCTGATGATCATAATGCAACAGAGATTATTTTAAAAGATGGAAAAGCACTTAAATTTGATGATATCGGCGACTTGTTTGCTTGGATTAAAAAGAACGGAACAGAAAAAATTGACGTTAAATTTGTGCGTGATTTCCACACCAAAGAGTGGATGAATCTAAACGATACTACTTTTGCTTTTGACAAAGAATTTAAAACACCAATGGCGTATGGAGTTTATTCATTTAAAGATAAACAATCTGCGGAAGCTTATGTAAAAGAACAGGGGAAAGGTCAAATTCTGACAGCTGAACAGCTCAATAGCCATAATTGGGAAATGAATATGGAACAAATGAAGAATATGAAAGAGATGCATCATGGCGATAAGGAGCATAAAGAGGGAGAAAAGGCTGGCGATCATTCAACACAGCAGCATGATGCAAGCAAAGGTGATCATTCAACACAGGAACACGATGCAAGTAAAGACGCAGGGGATCATGGTGGTTCTGCTCCATCTACTGAAACACCAGCAAGTGGAACAGGGCACTAAAGCGCTCGTATTAACGCACACTTGCACGATGGACTACAGATAGAGGAAGTGTTGATATGCAAGCTATCCATATCGCCAAGCGGGAGATACAGATTGGATTTCGCAATCCGTGGGCTTATTCATTCTTGGGCCTGTTCTCTCTATTTAGTCTAGCTCTCCTGTTGATCCAAGCCCAAGCTTATATGGAGGGCTATACGCATACGACAGGAGCTATGCTAAATTTAATCTTATATTTATTACCGCTGATGACGTTATTACTCGGCTCCTTTTCTATTACGTCTGAAAAAGAAGAAGGCAGTTGGCAGTTGCTTTCCACGTATCCGCTCTCTACGTCCGCCTTTTTGGGTGGAAAATATCTGGGGCTTGCCGCCGTTTTAATAGCGATTATCAGCTTTGGTTACGGCTTATCTGGATTGGTGGGAGCCTTATTTGGCAAGGGATTTACGCTGTCGATATTACTCTTTTTCTTCCTTTTTTCGATCTTATTGATCTTGTTGTTTTTAGGTATCGCGGTTTGGATCGGTACCTTTTGTCAAAATCGCTGGCAGGCTTTGACCGTGGGTGTCAGCATCTGGTTTTTATTTATTTTAGCATGGCCTACGTTGTTGATTTCTGTACTAGGCTGGTTGCCATATCAAGCGATTAAGCCTGCGGTACAGATTTTAACCATATTGAATCCAGCTGAATTGGTTCGTATTTTTATGGTCATCAAAATGGGTGGAGGTTCTATTTTCGGGCCTGAGTACTACCAATGGGTAGATTGGTTAAAGACCAGTATGGGTACAATTTTGTTCGCTGTTTTTTGTCTTCTGTGGGTGGTATTGATGATGGCTGGAGCTATTTTGGCCTGGGAAAGAAGGCGATACCGTGGGTAAAGGACTCGAAGCAGTAGATAACCTAGTTGATAGGGTAAATCAAAAGGCTGTTACCTTGAACAAGGAGCGTTTGATCATCAAGGGTGTTAGTAAACGGATCAAACAGCAAACGTTAGTAGAGCCAGTTGAACTGGCGATGGGCGCAGGCGAGATCATGGCACTTTGTGGCGGAAATGGAGCAGGCAAAAGTACTATTTTACGCATGATCGTAGGTATTACGCAACCTTCCGAAGGTCACATTACAGTAGATGGTATGAGCTGGAAGGAAAACCGCACCGAGTATTCTAATCAAATCGGCTATATGCCCGATCAATTTAATTTTGGCAATGGATTGACGGCGCGGGAGACTTTACAATTCTATGCTTCCTTGCGTAAAATTAATGTGACACGTACCGAAGAAGTACTTGAATTGGTAGGCCTTGCGGATGTACAAGAGAAACGCGTCAGTACGTTTTCTAAAGGGATGCAACAACGCTTGCTGTTTGCTCAGGCCATTTTAGCGAAACCAGCCTTGGTAGTACTAGACGAACCTACCAACGGGCTCGATCCTTATTGGATGGAAGAGTTTGTGCAACTGGTCCAACAAATTAAGCGCGAGGGAAGTAGCGTTATTTTTTCTACGCATCAGCTTAATATTGCGGAACTGGCTTGTGATCGTGCTATCTTTTTACAAAAAGGACGCATTGTTCAGCAAGGAAGTGTAGAGCACTTTCAACAAAAATATGGAACTCTCGGTTTACAGGGAGCGTTCGCAGAAATCTTTCCATTTGGACAACGTGTAGGGCAGGATAAAAAACCAAGATAGTCACACTTTGCCGGCGAAAGAGTACTGAAGGGATGAAAGGGTTGAAAGTGATGGGACATCCTGAAAAGAGGAAAAGAAGCCTACTTTCCCTCTTCATTCTCAGCCTATGCGTATTAACGCTAGTTGGGTGTGGAGCAAGAGGGCCTAAACCAGATATAACAGCAGAATTTAGTAGTGAGCCAGCACCACCTAAGGTAGGAGAGCAAACGATTTTAACTGCTAAATTGGGTGGGCTAGAGAATTATGATGAAGTGTACGTGGATATTGAATTAAAATTGGAGGGGCAACGTACTCGTGAGCTAGTTAAAGCCAAGCAGGGTGAGAGGGCTGTATATGCGGCAAAGCAAAAATTCTCTAAACCTGGCACGTACGATGTTACTGTCCATGTGTATACACCACAACTGCACGAAACGGTAATGAAGAAGATTACAGTGGAATAAGAAGGCAGTGTAGGAAGGAAATCAAGAATAAATATATAGGGAGAGGGGAAGGCGATTGAGCCCTCCCTTTTTTATTTGATTCGATACTAAAGGTTCGAAACTAATAGGTTTTAACAGTTGGAGCCTGATAAGATTCAAACTGATCAAGTAAAGCTTTCGCATCTGAATCTACGATGCTCATAGAACGGTATTTTGCATGTAAGAATTGCTCTGTTACCATGTGATCAAATAGAGCAAGTAGAGGATCATAGTAGTGATTAATATTGAGAAGACCTATGGGTTTTTGATGGATCCCGATTTGGGCCCATGTAAATATCTCGAAAAATTCCTCTAACGTACCAGGACCTCCGGGTAACGCAATAAATCCATCTGCTAAATCTGCCATTTTGGCTTTTCTTTCATGCATGGAATCTACGATTAAAAGCTCCGTTACATGCTGATGAGAGATTTCCCGATCTATCAGCAATTGGGGCATGACACCGATTACCTTACCGCCCTCTTCTAAAACTGTGTCAGCTACTGTGCCCATAATCCCAACGCTTGCCCCACCGTAAACTAACGTAATGTCTCGTCTGGCTAATTCTTTTCCTAATTGGACAGCCCCTTCTTTATAAGCTGATGACGCTCCATTACTTGAACCACAATAAACAGCTAAACGTTTCAATGCAAGTACCTCCATTTTCGTTCGTACCAATTACGTAGGGTTGTATTGTCATGTAACATTATATAGAATTTTTTTGAGAAACGTAAGCAATAGTTTAGGTAAGGAGGGTACTAGATTGAACAACGTAGAATTTCAGAAATGGGTCAAGGAGTATTATGAAGAAAGAGGATGGTCAGAACTAGATATCTTTATTCGCATAGGTTTTCTTGCAGAAGAAATGGGTGAGGTAGCAAGAGCAATCAGAGCTTTAGAAATTGGTAGAGATCGACCTGATGAAAAGGTAGGAACATTGATAGAAAGAAAACAAGAGTTAAAAGAAGAGCTAGGCGATGTGCTAGGTAACATCATCGTCATTGCGAATAAGTATGATATTTCCTTAGAGGATATTTTTCAGTCTCATCGAGAAAAATTGCAAAAACGCTATGCGCAGGATGAGAAATCATAAGCTTGTTTCCCTCTACATATAACTAGGTTTGCTAGCTCCTACGTGCTGGTAAAGCCTAGTTTTTTTAAATCCACCTTCAAGATATCTATTCTGCCTTTTATCTTTTATCTGAAGAGTAGTCTTTCTTGTTAGGAAAGTAAATTCTGTTACATGTAGTGATTTAATTCACATTAAATCTACTAGATGTCTACTATAATACAACTAGATTGATAATGATTATCGTTTTGGATCGTAATTCAGCTTCATAGGAAACACAGCTTTAAGGACGAGGTGATAGGTAATGGTACTAGCAGATATTAAAGCGGGGACTTCTGCACAAATCGTAGATATTACTCAAGTGAGTGCTCTAGTGAGGCGTCGCTTAGTCGATTTGGACATTATGGAAGGAACGATTGTACGTATAAAAAAAATCCTGCCGTTTGGCGGACCATATACATTGGAAGCAGGAGGTCAAATTATCGGGATTAGACGAAATGAAGCCAAACAGATAAAGGTCGTGTGTGAATGATTACGATTGCTCTTGCAGGTAACCCGAATACTGGGAAAACCACATTATTTAACATCTTGACTGGTTCATATGAATACGTGGGAAACTGGCCAGGTGTAACTGTTGAGAAAAAGGTAGGATTGCTCCGTAATAAAGAAGGTCGCCTGATCGATTTACCGGGAATCTATTCATTAAATCCTCTGTCCAAGGACGAGGGTGTGGCGACTCAATACTTATTGGATCAGCACCCAGACATGCTCTTAAATATCGTAGATGCCTCACAATTAGAGCGCAATCTATACTTAACCTTGCAACTATTGGAATATGGGACACCAATGGTTATCGGGCTAAATATGATGGATGTAGCCAAAGCAAGAGGCTTTGTCATTGATGAGAAAAAGCTAGCTGAGAAGCTACAGTGTTCCGTCTTGCCAATCGTTGCCCGTACAGGAATTGGGTGTCAACAACTAGCTGATAGTTTTAAGCAAGTGGCACAACAGCCAAGTAGCCCATTCTATGTGAATTATGGAGTGATACTGGAGGAGAGTATCTCCTTGCTTGAAGAATTATTGCCAGCAGGCATGGAGCAACTACCTCCTAAACGCTGGCTGGCCCTTCAGTTCTTAGAAGGCAATCAATTGGTGCATGAATTGCTATCAAAATATGTGCCTACCGCACAGCTAGAGAAGCTTTACAAGCAAACAGAAGCAAGCATAAAAACAAGTGATGGCTACCAAAACCGGACGCTCCAGCAATATATACGCAAGGTTCGGAGTACCATCATCAATGAAATAATCTCTACATGTAAAGCACAAGTCAGACTGGTTGAGAAGACCTGGACTGATCGAATTGACGACTTCCTGACACACAAATTCTTAGGACTACCTATCTTTTTATTGTTTATGTATCTCACATTTAAATTAACATTTGAATGGATTGGGGCACCGATTTCGGATGCCTTTAATGACTTCCTGGGTGGGCCATTTACTGATTGGCTACGTGTTACTATGGAAGGAGCAGGAGTCTCTGGATTCTTACAAGCGGCTTTGCTAGACGGTGTGATTGCCGGGGTAGGAGGCGTGCTCGTCTTTGTCCCGCAGATTTTTGTACTGTTCTTCCTTATCTCGCTAATCGAGGATTCTGGTTATATGGCGCGGGTAGCAATGGTTATGGATAAAATTATGGAGATGATCGGGTTAAATGGGAAAGCTTTTATCCCGATGATTATAGGCTTTGGTTGTAACGTACCGGGAGTCATGGCGGCACGTTCGATTGAACAACCAAAGGAACGGCTCTTAACCATTTTGTTAACTCCACTTATGTCATGTTCAGCTCGTTTACCAATCTATAGTTTGTTTGTTGGAACGTTCTTCGCGAATAACCAAGCGATTATTGTGTTGTCCATTTATATATTAGGTATTGTTTTATCGCTCTTATTAGCCAAACTATTTTCTTCTACTGTACTTAAGCATGAAGGTTCTATGTTTATCATTGAGCTACCTCCATATCGGATACCACAAGGTCGCACGCTTTTTAGAAGCACGTGGGAAAAAGGAAAGGGCTTCATCCGTAAAGCAGGGACCTTTATTTTCGGAGGATCGGTTGTAATTTGGTTCTTGAGCTACGCCGGTCCAGCTGGGCTTGATGTAGAGCTGAATGATAGTTTTCTTGCAATAGTTGGTGGCGTCTTGGCGCCGCTGATGATACCGCTGGGCTTTGGTACCTGGCAGGCTGGAGCCGCACTCATTACAGGCTTCTTGGCAAAAGAAGTAGTGGTTTCTACGATGAATATTATTTATGCAGCACCAGATGACGATACTCTACAAGCCGTTATTCAAACGCAATTCTCTGCTTTGAGCGCATACAGCTTTATGGTTTTTGTCCTCTTGTATGTGCCATGCTTAGCGACAGTAGCTGTCATTAAAAAAGAAACTGGTTCTAATAAATGGACATGGTTCTCGGTGTTATATGGTTTGTGTATTGCCTACTTAGTATCATTTATCGTCTATGAGGGTGGTAAATGGCTAGGGTTTACCTAATACGGAATAGAAACCACAGAAGGGATTGAAAATGATGCTTAACATGGTAATTAATTTTGTTATTGGTACGCTAATTTTTGGTTATGCAGCATGGACTCTGTGGCGTTATGTTCAAAAGAGTAAAAAGGGAAAATGCTCTGGATGCAGTGAAGAGAAAAAATGCTTATCGGCGTGCTGTTTGCCTGATTCTAGTGAGCAGGAGCATACTTCGTCGATAAGAAAAAGAGACAATTCCACAAGCTAGATAGAGGAAAGCTGGAAGCTCGATTAGAGTCTCCAGCTTTTTGTTTTTGTTTGACCTACTTCTTAGAAAAATATTTCACTTATTACTATATTTTACCGATATTTGTAAAGAGGATACAAAAAAGGGGGAAAGGGCGTTGGTTCAGGTACATATGGATTTAAGTCTGGAAGGGAGAGTGCTGGCGGAGGATATTTATAACACATATGGAGTGCTTCTTCTCTCAAAAGGCACAGTGCTAACCTCCAAAGAAATCGCCAAATTAAAAGGAAACGGCTTTCAATCGGTTAACGTAAGAGAGATTCCCCACAATCAAGAAGATGATCGGTATCTACGTAAGCAATTACAGCAGGTTTCCGCTAATAAGCAATTGGTTGAAACCTATATGGACGCCACGCAAACCTTAAAGAACTTATACACCTCTGTTACACACCAGTACATGCCTCCCATCAATGAATTTGAACAATTATATGAAACACTGCGTGCTCAAGTGATGAGCCAAGGAGACTTGTTTCGCTCTCTCTATTTGTTGGAAGGATCAGAAAATTACACCTATCGACATTCAATCAATGTGGGTATTTTATCAGCAACTATTTCTAATCTGATGGGCATGTCTCAAGAAGAAGTACACATGATGGGGGTTGCTGGATTACTGCATGATATTGGGAAAATGATGGTCCCCTCAGAAATCTTAATGAAGCCAGATCGATTAACAGATGAAGAGTTTGATACCATGAAGCTACACACGGTGTACGGATACGAGCTTTTCAGGAAGTCAGCAGATTTTCCTGAAATATTTGCTCAAATTGCTTTGCTTCATCATGAGCGAATGGATGGTAGCGGCTATCCTGAGAAACGTCAGGGAGATGAAATCCCCTTATCCTGTCAGATCGTGGCAGTCGCTGATATGTTTGATGCTATTTGTTCTGATCGGATTTATAAAGAACGTACATCACCGTTTGAAGCAGCCCAATTCATATGGAACGATGCATGCAAAGGCAAATTAAACCCAAAAATTGTTTCAAAATTCATGCAGTCGATTATCTCGATGTATATCGGAAGTCGCGCTTTGCTTAGTAATGGCGATGAAGTAGAGATCGTCCTCATTTATGCAGACGAGCCCATGCGACCATTTGTGCGAAAGGGAACAGAATATTTCGATTTGAGAAACAGACGAGATTTGCATCTACAAAAAATGATTTTGTAAGTGTGAATCTTTTAACCATCGGAAAATCCTAAACGTACCTAAGACCCGTCTGCTTCTTCAGGAGTCGGGTTTTTTGCTGGAGGTAAAAGTGGTTCATACATCATCAGTGCATGATTCTCGGCGATAAAAAAATCGTCAGTAAGCGTACCATCCAGGGTATAGACACGACGATAAAGCTCATTATGCCTCGTATATCCTCCCCAATAAGCTGGCTGTATTTCATGGGATCGCTCATAGATTTCATAAACGTACGGATGTGGATAAAGGGTTCTCCACTCCCCAACTAAAGTGTCTTCTGTCATGTAAAGATGCAGTTGATAGGAATGCTTTGTCTCATTTTTGATGCGTAAATCCATGTAGTTATAAGCACAGGTGGCCCCACTCCCAAATGGTTGTGTCCTATTAGAATCTGGGAATACATCATAACTATGTCGATAGCGCTCCGTTACTTTTAAAGGGGTGTGTAGTGTCATCCAATAGATGAGATTGGATAATTGACAAAGCCCTCCACCTACTCCTAGTTTTACTTGCCCGTAAAAGAGTTGCATCCCATCTACATAGCCTCGTTTTTTTGTTGGTTTCTTCAATAATCTCCAGTAAGAAAACGTCTCCCCAGGTTGAATAAGTATACCGTCTAACGATTGAATAGCCAAACGTAAGTTATGAATTTTATTGTGCTGAAGCCACATATCGACATTTTTGAGTTTACGTAATAGCGGGGTCTGATGTGAGAAAACGGGTACAGGTAAAAGCTCAGGACTTTTTTTCAACGCAAAGCGTGTATCACTAAGATACCATTCCCCATAGCGCCTTAAACGGTAATAGGTGGTGCCAAGCCAAATACGTAATCTGCTTCGAATTTTAGGACGTAAGGAAGGAATTTGTTTCATACACTCGCCTGCCTTTCAAGGTTTGCCATGACTATGGCCCAAAATTATAGCAATATTGCCCTTACTTTCATATATTTTACCAAGGGAAAAACTGTTGTCTACATCTAAAAAAACTGGTTTATTCCAAAAGAGGAGTGTTATCAATGTTAGAAGAACGCTATGAACGATTTGCCTATGTTATTTTAATGGTTATCTGCTGTGTCATTGGGCTGTAAATATGGTTATATCTCCAGTATCGCTTGTTCATAGACAATATGTGACAAGGACAAAAACGGCTGGCTTAGATGTCAAGATCAGTCGTTTTTTTACTCGTTACTAATGGATTTTTCAGCAAAATAAAACGTTTTACCCAAGTTTTACAATAATCGACTTATTTTTTCCCATTAACTGAAACTATTTGTTAAAAATAGAGTCTCATTTAATAGAAGTTTATTCATATATTTCGCAATCATTTCGTAGGAAGGAATTTATAAATTATGCGCAAAGGTATACTTTTTCTCACATGTCTGATTATGCTGATGCTCGTCTCAGATCGAAATTCCTATGCGAATCCGCCAAGTATCAGGCTGGGTAATGATGTACTAATAACTAAGTATCATCATCTCATTGACGGGAAAAGGATCGGGTTGATTACCAACCAAACAGGAATTAACAGTCAAGGACAAAGCATTATTACCGTTCTGGCCAATTATCATAATGCTACATTGGCGGCTTTATATGGACCAGAGCATGGAATAGATGGGCAGGCTTCGGCTGGAGCCTATGTGGAATCTTATATACATAAAGATTGGAATATTCCTGTCTACAGCTTATATGGTAAAACCAGAAAGCCAACCCCAAATATGCTAAAAAATGTTGATGTCTTGTTGTATGACATGCAGGGTATAGGAGCGAGAACCTACATGGATATATCCACATTGCGTGATGCGATGGAGGCGGCAAAAGAGAATAACAAACCACTGATTGTTCTGGATCGTCCCAATCCGTTAGGTGGAAAAATTGTTGATGGTCCAGTACTAGAGCCTCCTTACCCAAGTTTCGTTGGTGTGGATGAATTACCATTAGCACACGGAATGACGATAGGGGAAATAGCACAGTACTTTAACAGAAAAACGGGTGCTCATCTAACCATTATCCCTATGGATTACTATGCAAGAGGTATGATCTTTCAGGATACTGGACTTAAATGGGTGCAAAGCTCCCCACGAGTTCCGGGACTAGCTTCTGCCTTTGGCTATCTAGCAACGGGACTGGGAGAAGGGATAGGATTAAAGAACGCGGACAACTTTAAATGGGTGGGAGCAGATGGCATTCCAGCAAATCAATTGGCTAAGATGCTAAACGATGCAGATTTGCCAGGAGTTATGTTTGTTCCAGAGATGAAAGGATCCGCTGGTGGTGTTCGTTTGCAAATTACCGATTACCATTCCTTCAATCCAGCGCGCACAGGGATCTATGTCTTGGCATACGCGAACCAACTAACTTCGTCTGTTGTGAAAAGTAATGATAAGTCATTAAATATAGCTCAATTTGACAAAATAATGGGGAGTAGCGAACTTAGAGAAGCCTTAGCACGCCAGGCGTCCCCGAAAGAACTTGAAGCGTTGTACGCTCCTTTGGTCAATTCATTTAGAATGGAGCGCTTGCCTTATTTGATTTACGAGGATATTGGCAAAGAATATATGGGAGCTATTGTCGATTCAGGTAAAAGAGCGACGGTTGAACCAAAGCCAGACACAACGAAACCCGTAACCAAACCGAAACCGAAACCAGTTACAACGACTCCGGTACCAAAACCGACGCCAAAACCAGATGTAACGACACCTGTACCAAATCCGGAGCCAAAACCAGATACAACGACGCCGACACCAAATCCGGGCACGACAACCACGAAACCGGTATCTACTCCAAAGGTAGCGCATCTTACCTTTGATGATGGCCCGTCTAATGTTACTGTTCAAATTCTGGATGTTTTAAAGCAACATAATATTAAAGCAACGTTCTTTGTTTTAGGACGTAATGTTAAAGGAAATGAAGCGATTTTGAAAAGAATGGTGGCAGAGGGTCATGCCATTGGTAACCATACGTTTTCCCATGATTACAACAAAATTTATAAAAACCCTCAGGCTTTCTTTACTGATTTAAAACAAGCAGAAGTAGAAATACAGAAAATTACCGGCCAAAAACCAAGTATGATTCGTTTTCCTGGCGGTAGCAACAATGGTGTTAGTAAGAAAGCACAAGATGCTACTGTCTATGGAGCCAACAAATGGGTCATGAATGATATTGTGAAAGAAGTCAAGAAACAAGGATATTCTTATTTTGATTGGAATGTTAGTTCGGGGGATGCCAGATCCAATAGCTATTCACCGCAAGAAGTCATAAATAACGTGAAGCATGGTAGTGCAAACAAGCATGAGGTTGTTATCCTTATGCATGATACTAAGGCAAAAGAGAGTACATTGAAAGCTTTGCCACAGGTGATTGCAGATTTGCAAAAGCAAGGATTTACATTCGATGCTCTGGAACCTACAAGTACGACAGTGCAATTCTTAAAATAAGAACATGCGTAAAAGCCCAGGGTGCTTTATCAAAATCCCTGGGGTTTTTTGTCTGAAAAACGCTAAAAAACGACTGAAACGTGAACGAGAGTTTATTTATAACGGAAAAATGTCGTTATCTGACAAGTTATACTCATACTTGCTGGCTTGTTTACCGAAATAAGAAATAGGGATATTATTTTCGGGGAATAGGGAGTGTCTTGATGGATAAGTCTTCTGTAATAGGAATTATTCTTGGGTTCTTGGCTGTCTTTGTTGGGATGTACTTAAAGGGAGCTAGTCTTGGTGCTCTAATTAACCCAGCTGCTTTTCTGATAATTATTGCCGGAACGGTTGCTACTATTTTTATAGGCTTCCCTATGGTAGAGATAAAAAGGATTCCCAAGATCACGAAAATCCTTTTTACTAATCAGAAGGAGCCCGATAAGCGTGAACTGATAAGCCAATTCATGACGTGGGCAGGCATCGCCAGACGTGAAGGATTGCTAGCTTTGGAAAATACAGCAGATGAGATTCAGGACCCGTTTTTACGCAATGGTATGAAGATGATTATTGACGGTGGGGAACCTGAATTTGTACGCGATGTCCTGGATGAAGAAATTAATGCTATGGAAGAGCGTCATTTAAGTGGTGCGCTTATTTTTACTCAGGCAGGTACGTATGCGCCAACGCTAGGGGTACTGGGAGCGGTTGTTGGTTTGATCGCGGCATTGGGAAACCTCGCCGATGTAGAGGCATTGGGACACTCTATCGCGGCGGCTTTTATCGCGACGTTGCTGGGTATTTTCACAGGTTACGTTTTATGGCATCCCTTTGCTAACAAATTAAAACGTAAATCACAACGCGAAGTTGAAGTAAAACGAATCATGATCGAAGGATTGCTATCCATTCAGGCGGGGGTTTCTCCGACTGCTATCGAGCAAAAACTGCTGGTATATATCCCAGTTGTTGAACGACATGCAGTGAAAGAGGGATCTAACGAGGAGGGAGTAGGCTTTAATGGCTAAACGCAAAAAGAAGCATGAAGAGCATATTGATGAAACATGGCTCATTCCTTATTCGGATTTGCTAACCTTGCTATTAGCCCTCTTTATCGTATTGTTTGCGGCTAGCTCCGTTGATGCCAAGAAGTTTAGCCAATTGGCTGCGTCGTTTAATGCAGCTCTAAATGGCGGAGTCAGTGTACTAGATTTCCCTTCTCCGGTTGAGCCAATTACTCAAGAAGAGCAATCCCTCATGAAGCCTGGAGGAAATGAGCAGATTGTTGACAAGAATAAGTATGAACAACAAATGAAATATCTGCAGGAAACCGAGAAGCTGGATCAGCTTAAAAAACAGTTGGACGCTTACTTGGAATCTAACAATCTTACAGGCAAATTGCATACAAAAGTGACAGATGAGGGTTTATTAATCACGATTATGGACAATGCTCTTTTTGCATCAGGCAGTGCAAAGGTGAAAGTGGAAGCAAGGAATTTGGCATCTGAGATTTCGAAGTTATTGGAGCCAGATGGAAGACGCGTAACAGTTTCTGGTCACACGGATACTGTACCGATCAGAAATAGCCAATTCTCGTCTAACTGGGAACTTAGTTCTCAGCGTGCTTTAAATTTTATGACCATCCTATTGGAAAATAAAAAGCTGGACCCTCGCAAGTTTAGCGCGCGTGCTTTTGGTGAATTCCAGCCAGTAGCTACCAACCAAACGAATGATGGTCGGGCAACGAACCGCCGTGTAGAAGTGGCAATCCTGCGTAACTTTGAGAAGGAAAAAGGCAGTGAAATGCACAAATAAGATCGTATAAGAATTAAATCTGAGTAAAACAAACAAAAAGGCCGCCAAGAGTGGACTTACCCCTGTCAAGTAGACAGCATTAAAAAAGCCTAAGCAGCCAGTGTGTTCCGGTATTCGACCGGGGCACACTGGTTTAGTTTTTTCTGAAATCGTTCATGGTTATAAAACCATATGTACTTTTCAATGACTGCTTAGACGTGTATTGGAAGCCCTGATCAGAATGCAGGATGGCTTCCTGCACGTCTCTTTGTTTTGCTAACTGCTCCAGAGTATCTAAAACAAGTTTTAAATCATTCCGATGGGAAACCTTTCAGGAAACAACCTCCTTGTTAAAGAGATCTTGGATTACCGATAGGTAATAAAATTGATCGTTCAGTGCTACAAATGTAATATCTGTTACATACAATTGATTTGGTTTTTCGGCTGTGAACTTTCGATTAAGTAAGTTAGGGTAAACCGAAAACCGAGCTACTTTTGAAACCCACCCTCCCCGTGACCATCTCCGTCTCGGTATTTCCTGACCCAATTCTTGATCTGAAAAATCCCCTCCGAGGATAGTGTAGCACCCAACGCTAGGTGGATGGGCTTTTTACACTGTCTACTCAAAGGGGATAATACCAGAGACGGTCTTTTTGTTTTGTTAAAATGAGATAGGAAAATGGATCGGATAGGGCCCATTTTCCTAAACCTTTTTGAATAACCTTTTATGGAATTTTATGAATACGGATAGCGATCTTCTGCTATTCTATAAAACATGAAGAGTTTATCGTTCAACTAAAGTGGTCCAACTGATAGGGGAGGAATTATGAACAGCATTTGGTATTTGCTACTCTTTCTATTCATAATTGGCATGGCTAATCATCTCTATCAGTTACGCCATAATAAGAAGAGTACGTTTGCAAAAGAAGCGTTGTTTCTGTTTTATTTAATAAGTTCGTTGCAACTTATGATCTTTCTTCTATTTGCTGTGTTGCACTAAATAGGGAGCCCAGAGTAAATGAGATAAATCGCGGCTAGCCAGATAAGAATAGCTGCGATTTTATTAATTGTAAGCATGATGCGACCAGTGTTATCTACTTTGCCTAACATTCTACCTGCCCATGCCAATGATAAGAACCAAATCCACGAAATAAGAATGCATGCAACCGTAAAGGCCACTTTCTCATCACCAGTATAAGCTGTTGAGCTGGTTCCGATCACACCAATGGTATCCATAATGGCATGTGGATTTAACAGTGAGACAGATGCTGCGAACATGACCTGCTTTCTCCAGGTAAACGAAGCGTGGGTGGTCACGGTCGCCGCATTGGCCGTAGATATCCAAGTCATATACCCCAAATATAGCAAAAAACAAGCTCCCACTAATACAAAGGCCGTCTTTAGCCATACAATTTTCCACAAAAGCATAGATACTCCTAAGACAGCGAGTAAAATCAAAACCATATCACAAATACTGGCTGTAATAATGGCAGGTAAAGCACGTGTAAATTGCTTATGGGTAGCCCCCTGATTAAAAATAAATATGTTTTGTACACCTAATGGCAAGATTAATCCAAATGCTAGTATCATTCCATGTAACCAAGCGAGTGCCATGTTTCATCACCTCTTTTTTTCTTTGTATGTATCTTACCTAGAGGAATTACTTATGTCTGCATCCAATTTTGCCTTTCAAGTGAATCGCAGTACTGTTGTCGCTGCGATTCAAGAATTGACTGCGGAAGGGCTAATCCAAGGAAAAAGCGGAAAAGGCACTATAGTCGTGCAACAGCCAGATCCGTTCACTACACTTCATTGGCCTAGTTATGTGAATGCCGGCATGTCCCTAACCTTCCTACGATTCAGGAAATTAATCGGTCAGAATTTATTCCTGGCATGATACGTTTGGGAACCGGAGAGCCATCTAGTGATTTATATCCTCATGTCAAAATGAAGCAGGTGCTGGCACAGGTTGCAAAAAAAATCCTTCTCTTGGTTATGAGGAGCCTAAAGGGTTGTACAAGCCCCGTATGGAGGTCAGAAGGCATTTAGCTAATAAGGGAATAGAAGTGAAGCCTTCATGTATTTTGATCGTCTCAGGGGCTTTACAGGGGCTACAGTTGATTTCTATGGGGTTGATGCAGCCTGGAGCAATCATGTTGATGGAAAAACCCTCTTATTTGTACTCGTTAAATCTACTTCCTTCTGCAGGTATTCGAATGCAGGGGATAAAAATGGATGAAGAAGGAATATCCCAACGGGCGCTACTAGCAGGTATACAACAACAGACAACCATTCCTACTTTTCAAAACCCAAGTGGCAAGGTACTAGGTCAAGTTCCTTATCACAATGGACCGTGTACGAGTGGCTGGCAAGCGGGTTGTACGAACAACATTTACTTTATGTCAGAGAGCAATTGCGATATAGAAGAGACTATATGCTAGCTTTGCTTGAACAATATTTTAAAGATTTAGCTACTTGGTCAATTCCAGCAACAATCAATATTAGTAAACCCAGGTAATCTATACGATCCGCTGGACGAAACTCATCTACGACTCTCTTACTCCTACGCCAGCTTCGAGCACATGAAAGTCGGTATGAAGAAGCTGGCACAAATAGTCAGGAACCTGGTGGAATGTCCATGAGGATGTTGCGACAATTGCAAAAAACAGCTATAGTGATTACTGATACACTGGGCTTTCGTCTGTAGAAAGGAACATGTAGAATGTCAAATGATCTACGCATCTGTGATGAGTGCAAAGGATATAATGCCGAAGAATTCGCGGAACGTTTAAAAGAGATGGTTCCGGGTGCGAAAGTAGAAATCGGCTGTCAAAATATGTGCGGTCATTGTTTAAAGCGAGCTTTTATTTATGCAAATGGACGTTGGTTTATTGGAAATAATGAAGAAGAATTAGTAAAAAAAATGCAACCGCACATTAAAAAGAAACAATAGACCGATCATTGCTTCACTCGGTCATTCTCCAAACAAAAAGACAAAATCCCTGCTTGCGATTAAGCGGTGATTTTGTCTTTTTTTTTTCTATCAGCATCTACTTATGTGGTTTTCATTACCTGTCTTAATTCTAATAACATTTGATCGGAATAGAAGTAGAAAGCAGCTAGCAGTCCAGCCAAGACCAGATAAGCAATCAACACTTTCCAACGGGTAGCCGAGTCCGTCTCATAGTAACCAGCATGGCGTTCCAACTCTTTATCCATGTCAGCGAGCTTTGTTTCTGTAATGGATATAGTATGTTGCAGGATTCCAGGCTCTGGCTGATAGGGACCTTGCTCCGCATCGTGAATACGACCCTCAGCCTCTTGATCGTGTTGACTAAAGGCTTGAGCCTCTGTAGTCGATGCGGTAGAATCTGCATATTGATTCCAGGCATTCCGATATTGCTCCTGCTCATGGGCAACCAACAACTCCCAGCGTTTCATAATGAACTGGCGAGTAAGCAGGACTTTTTCATAAGCAAGCTTTTTTTCTTCCTGAAACAAAGGAAACATAAAGGGCTTTTTTTGATGAGGTTGTTGTTGCGCTTGCATGTAATCACGCTGCAGATCATATCTCTCCTGTGATGTTAGAGGTTGATGAATCCAACGTGAAATCTCCTGATACAGCTGCGCCCATTTATCCCGTTCATATTGGAGACGTTTATGTCTGTAATCGCCGGTAAGATGGGACCACCAGGAAAACATACCAAAAATGAAAATAAGCACGATCATAGGGCTTGGCGAAATGAATATAAAAGCCCCAAGAACAAGTAGGCCTAAAAACCAGATGTTAGGGGACAGGACCGCAACGATACGGCCTCCATCAAGTGGAGAGACAGGAAGTAAATTAAACAGATTAATAATCGCTCCCAAATGAATAACTAGTGCCCATAACGGTTCTTCCGTATAGATATATAGCGGAATGGCAGGCAAGAAGGAGATTAACCCGGCTAACGGACCTCCATAGGCTAGGAAAGCTTCTGTTTTTGCATCGCGCGGTAATTCTTTTAAATTAATGAATGCTCCTACAAAAGGAATGAACATCGGCAAGCCCGTGTTGATTCCTTTCATTCGCGCGGCAATTATATGTCCTAATTCATGAATGAAAATCAAATAAATAAGAGCAACTCCAAATTTCCACCCGAATACAAGAGCGTAGAAATAAAGAGCAAATCCCATGCTGATAATGGTTCCGGTGAATTTAAATCCTTTTAAAAAAAGAAAAATAAACTTAAACTTCGTCAATAAAAATACTCCAATCGCTACCAAAATGGAGCGATTTGCATTTTTGGACTTGGCGGACATGGTTTTAATTCCTCCTGGAAATACGTGGTTTCATATTAATACGATTCAACAAGCAGAATGGTTTCCAGTTAAGGTTGCAAGCCTGGATTAGTAAACATAAATCCATATTCTCCTAGCTGTTCATCATATGATAATGTTCCACCATCAAAATACCAGAAATCACTAGGGCGAATGATAAAGCGTAGGCCTGCCACTTCATAAAGGGTATCGTCTGCTTCATACTGATCTTTTTCTACAGCATAAAACAATCCTCCTGTTCCTGGCCCAGAGGTTCTGACATAAAGACGGATGGTTTCACCAGGGGTAAACCCAGCATATTTTTGATACGCCAGGGAGAACTCAGGCGTTATCTTTAGTTGTACATTCATTTTTATCGTTCCTTTCTGTTGCTCCCGGTGCTTTTCTTTATTGTAGCATAAAAAACCAGCATCTTTCCTTTGCTGGGAAAGATGCTGGTATTTATCTAATCGGTGTAATAACTTACGTCTTTATCCAAATGGTCAAACATACCTTTTTCTTTGTGAAGCTGTTTCTTTTCCAATAGCTCACGATTCTCACTGGTGTTCCAACCGATGTCATTGGTTGGATGTACCCACTCTGGACCTGCCATGATAGCAGGGTCGATATTACAAGACCAATGGTTTATAGGGGAATTGGCAGAATTATAGGCACTATCGCCAATAGTAATCCCGTATTGGTTAACAAAGGGAGCCTGCATGGCAATATCGGCCTGCTTAAAATCAGGTGCATTGATTTGATGGGGCATCGTTTGATCAACAGCAAGTGGATTCCTATCAGTTGGAGGCTTGCTTTTCATAGATAAACCTCCTTTATACGACTTGTATGTGTAGTCAAAAAGGTTATCGATTTTCTTTCATGCGTTCTTGTGGCTCGGCGTTAATAGAACCATCGGAGCGCACAGCTTCGGATTGAGATTTAGGACCTTGTGTGTCAGCGGTTTTTCCAAAGTCTTTCGATTTGTTACGTACCATGTTGTATCCCTCCAATGATTTTCTCGCTTGTAGTATGACCGAAAGTGGTACAATAAATGAGAGATAAAGCTGGAAAGGGTGGTATTTACTATGGCAAAAAAACGTGGGAATCGCACACAAAATCATACGAAGCCAGCACAAGATGCTTTGGGTTCGGATCATAAATCAGGAAACAGCTTAAAGGAGCTGCTAGGAGAAAATGCTTTAGGGAAGTTAAAGCAGATGGAAAAGGATTTAAAGGAAGGAAAAGAAAGACAAGCGCGTGAAGAAGCAGAAAAACGTCGTAAAGAACTAGAAGAACGAGAGAAAAATAAAAGCTTTGGCGAGCTTTTGCAGGATTACGAAAAAAAGGGAGGCGGCAAGTACTCTTGAAACCAGAAGAACGACGTCCAGACACCTCTAAAAATGGAATGATGAAAAAGACCAGTCTAAAGGTGCGGGAAGAATCTATACGTGAGCGAGGACGCTCCATTGTAGACAGGCTAAATACGCGAAAAATGCGTGAGGAAGACACAAAAAAATAGGATTACCTATCATTCATAAGAAAAAGCCCGCATATATTCGCGGGCTTTTCCATTTATATTAGCCAAAAATGATATGGCTTGGTTTTTGTGTTGGAGCTTCTTTTGTGGTTTCTGGAAGTACGTTTGGATAGAATTTTTTAATAGAATCATCGCCAGATACTGGAGCTGCTTGTGCTGCTGGTATCATCGCTGGAAAGAACTTTTGAATGCTTCCTGCCGCTGGCTGATCAGCTTGAGGTGCCACAGGCATCATAGCTGGGTAAAACTTCGTGATGTTTGAATCCATCACATTGTTTTGCTGTTGAGTAGTTGGAGTCATTGCTGGAAAGAATTTTTCGATAGCTTTGTCAGCTACTGGTACAGCTACTGTTTGAGCTGTGTTAGCAGGTAATTGAAACAAAAATTTGTTCCCTTCATTTGCTTCTGCCGCAAAAGCAGAGCTTACCAGCATTAAAGATCCTACGACAGCTACTCCTAGAGTTAACATACTTTTTTTCATGTTGAGTCCCTCTTTTCATTTCTCTCTTTTTAGTTTGACTGGTCAGTACAAAAACCTTACACCTTTATTTTAGTTAATTTATCCAATTTGTAAAGGGGTTTTATAAAAATCGAAAAAATCTGTAAATTAACAACAAAAAACAGGCTGCTTCCCTTAGGATTCAGCCTGTTCAGTATTATATTTTTGTAATTACTCTAAGAATTTATTCGTAACGTAACGCTTCAATGGCATCCAGCTTGGCTGCTTTGTTTGCAGGATAGATTCCAAAGAAAATCCCGATTGCACTGGAAAAACCAAATGCGATAAGAATACTCTCCCAAGATGTAACAGGAGGCATACCTGCGAAGGAGATAATAATGGAGGCTAGTCCAAGACCAAGACCTACCCCTACACTACCACCAATTAAGCAGACAATAATGGATTCGATCAAAAATTGGGTAAGAATATCCCGTTTTTTGGCACCTAAGGCTTTGCGAATCCCAATCTCGCGTGTACGTTCTGTAACAGAGACTAGCATGATGTTCATAACCCCGATACCACCAACTAATAGGGAAATCCCAGCGATAACGGAGAAGACCATCGTTAGCATGTCAAGCATTTTAGTGATTTCTTTTAGGTCATCCGCACTGTTTTTCACCATATAATGATCTTCATGCTTATGAACACGATTTAGATATTGCTTGGTGAAATCCATAGCGGATTCAATCGTAGCATTTGATTTTGCTTGAATGTGGAACATGCTTACGGCTGCTTTTTCATTATGATTCAAGTAAGTTCGTGCAGGCATGTAAACGATATCCTGCATGCCACCACCCATAAAGCCTTGCATATCATTTTTTAGTATCCCAATGACTACAAAGGAGGCATCTGACATGTAAATACGATTTCCTACAGCATTTCCTTGAGGAAACAATTTATCAGCTAAACCTTTGTCTAATACAACGACGTCGCGTTGCTCTTTGTCGTCATCTCTGGTGTAGAAACGACCTTTTTCAATCTTATAGCTTGTATTTATTTCTAAAAGATTTGCTGTTGTACCAAATACTTGAGCGCTGATATCTTTTTTCTTATCCTTAATGGTTCCACCGCCATAGATTTGAGCCATGACATTTTTTATGTAAGGATTAATTCTTTCCAACGTATCGGCATCATCAAGAGTCAAATCATCTTCACTAGTTGGTTCGTTAGTCTGCCAGCTTACCATCGCGGTAAATTTTGCGTCCGCAACATTTCCAAACTGACTTGTCATCATGGCTTTTCCGCCTTTACCCATGGTCATGATGGCAATAACGGAAGCGATACCGATAATAATACCTAACATTGTTAAAATGGAACGCAATTTATTAGACCAGATACCATCGATGGCAATTCGAAAGCTCTCTATGAGGTTCATGTAGTGAACACCTCGTTTTCATCTGCGACAGCAAAGAGTCGTTCTTCTACCTTTTCATCTTTAATGATCACACCATCTTTGAAGACAACAATACGTTCTGCGTGTTGAGCTGTATCCAATTCATGCGTAACCAGAATGATGGTAACACCTTGTGCATGTAATTCCTGAAAAATAGCCATAACTTCTGTTGTAGAGCGGCTATCCAAGTTCCCAGTTGGTTCGTCCGCCAGTAAAATAGCAGGTCGGTTAACTAGAGAGCGTGCGATGGCTACACGCTGTTTTTGACCACCAGACATCTGTGGTGGCTTGTGATCCATGCGCTCTTTTAGACCTACACTAATGAGAGCTTCTTCTGCACGTTTTTTACGTTCACTAGCAGAGATGCCTGCATAAAGCATGGGCAATTCTACATTGCGAGCCGCAGAAATACGTGGCAATAGATTAAACGCCTGAAAGACGAAACCAATCTTTTGATTTCGAAGATCAGCTTGTTGGTTTTCATTTAACTTGGTGACTTCTACCCCATCCAGTACATAAGAACCGGAAGAGGGACGATCCAGACAACCCAGCATATTCATAAATGTGGATTTACCTGAACCAGAAGGCCCCATGATTGCAACGAACTCGCCCTTATTAACGGTAAAATTAACTCCTTTAAGGATGGGAAGTTCAGAATCACCGTTCATAAAGGTCTTGCGAATATCAGTAACGGTTAACATCAGTCTCCCTCCTTCTATACAGCTCCAGGTATGCCAGCTTCCATTGTCATAACAGGAATGCCTTCCATTAAATCAACAGAAGGACTGCTGATCACGTTGTCTCCCTCATTTAGACCGCTAGTGATTTCTACATTCAAGTCGCTTTCCGTTCCTGTTTTTACAGGACGCTTTTTCGCCATACCGTCTTCTACTACCCATACGAATGAACCGCTTGGATCATTAACAACAGCTTGGAAAGGTACAACAAGAATGTTGGCTTTGTTCGTGATCATAATGTCTACATCTACATTAAAGCCAGGTTTTAGCACCGAGATGGCTTGATCTAATTCTAATGTTACATTTACTTTGGTTTTTCCGGTTGTTTCGCCTTTTTGAAGCTTGGTTGCCAGAGGTGAGATACGGGTTACTGTAGCTTCCGCTTTTTCCTTACCCATGGAAGTACCACTTACTAATGCTTTTTGGCCTATTTTAATATCTTTTACATCTGACTCGTTAATGTCTGCTACTACTTGTAATTTGGACAAGTCACCCATCGTAATAATTTCTGTACCTTTGGTGACAGCTTGACCATTTTTAGCATTCACTTTCAAAACCGTGCCTGTAAATGGAGCTACGACAGTGGTTTGAGAGCTTTGTTTAGCCAACTCTGCTTTTTTTACATTCAACTGATTAATTTGTGCTTGAACAGTAGCAATATCCGTACTCTTTGGACCTTTTTTGTTCAGGGCTAGTTCGCTTTGGGACACTTTAAGAGATGATTGCGCTTGAGATAAGGAATCCTTAGCCTTGTCCAATTCGGTTGCTGGAGAAGCACCAGCCTCGACCATTTGTTTTGTACGGTTGTATTCCTTCTCAGCAGAAGCAACCTTGTCTTTCTCTTGACGAACACGCTCTTCTTGTTGTGCAATTGTTTCTGGCTCTTTGCCTGATTTCACACGACTTAATTCGGCTTGCTGCGAAGCGATCTGCGCATTAATGGATGCGATTTCGCTTGACAGATCGGTTACATCAATACTACCGATCACTTGATTTGCAGTAACATTGTCACCCTCTTCTACCTTAAATTGCAACAGTGTCCCATTATTTGGGGAGAAGAGAGTAACCTCTTGTTTCGCTTTGACCATTCCTGATGCCATTACCTTATTTTCAATGCTTCCTTTTGCAACAGAAGTGACGGAAACAGGAAGGCCCGTTGCGTCGACAGCGGTAAATTTGAAATAACCATAGGCGCCGACTACTAATACTCCAGCTGCAATAACACCCCACCAACGTTTCTTCATAAATGCCTCCTCAAAAATATCTTTACAAAGGATTTACGCATCAAGTCCTAAATAGTTACAAAAAGTTAGGTTTTTTTTGTAAATCTTAAAGAATGATAATATTATAATAATTTTAAGAAAAGACTGATTTTCAAAATGACGCGATTCCGTTAAAATCTGCGTGATAGAATAGAGAGGATATCGCGTACAATAGAAACATCTAGTCATTCAGATGTTTAACTTACGATTCAGGGGGAATTACAGTGACAAAAGCGATCCGTTTTAGTTATGACAAGTCATTGCCATTCGTTTCAGAACACGAGATGCACCATTTAGAAGCAGCTGTAAAGCTAGCGCATCAGCAATTACATGAGGGTACTGGGGCTGGTAGCGACTATCTAGGCTGGGTAGACTTACCGGATACATACGATAAAGAGGAATACGCACGCATCAAAGCCGCTGCGGAAAAAATCAAAACTGATTCTGATGTATTGCTGGTAATCGGTATCGGTGGCTCTTATCTGGGTGCTAAAGCAGTAATAGACGTGCTAGGGCACACATTCTACAACTCCTTGACAAAAGAGCAACGCAAAACACCTGAAATTTATTTCGTGGGTAATAACATTAGCCCTGTCTATTTGACTCACCTCATGCAGGTCATTGAAGGCAAAGAAGTATCTGTGAACGTCATTTCCAAATCAGGAACAACAACAGAGCCAGCCATCGCTTTCCGTATTTTCCGTGAGTTCATGGAGAAAAAGTATGGGAAAGAAGAAGCACGTAAGCGTATTTATGCAACAACTGATAAAGCGCGTGGAGCTTTGAAGCAAGTAGCAATGGAAGAAGGCTACGAGAGCTTTGTTATTCCAGATAACGTTGGTGGACGTTTCTCTGTTTTGACTGCAGTAGGATTGTTGCCTATCGCTGTATCTGGAGCAGATATCGATGCATTGATGAGTGGGGCACAATCGGCACGTGAGCGCTACATGAACCCAGCTATTGGGGAAAATGAATGCTACCAGTATGCTGCTATCCGAAATTGCTTATTACGAAAAGGCAAGCAAATAGAGATGCTGGTAAGCTATGAACCTCAATTCCATTATTTCAACGAATGGTGGAAACAACTATTTGGAGAATCTGAAGGCAAGGATGGTCGTGGTATTTTCCCGGCTGCTGCTGACTTCTCGGCTGACCTGCACTCTATGGGGCAGTTTATTCAAGATGGTTCTCGTAATTTGTTTGAAACGGTACTTTCTGTAGCGCAACCAGCAACTGACGTTGAAATCATGCTAGATGCTGCAAATTTGGATGGTCTGAACTTCCTGAGTGGAAAAGGCATGGACTTCGTTAACAAAAAAGCAATGGAAGGCACTATCTTGGCGCACATGGATGGGGGCGTTCCCAATCTGGTAGTTGAATTGCCTGAACTATCGGCGTATCATATTGGTGAGCTTCTTTATTTCTTTGAAAAAGCATGCGGCATCAGCGGTTATCTGCTAGGTGTAAATCCATTTGATCAGCCTGGCGTTGAGGCTTATAAAGCGAACATGTTCGCGCTACTTGGCAAGCCAGGTTTTGAAAAGCAGAAAGCTGAGCTGGAGGCCCGCCTAAAAGGACAGTAAACCATGTATTTAAGTGTTAAGGAAACAGCTGCTTATCTAGATATGCCTGAATGGTTTATACGGGAAAAGATAGCAGAGAAACGGATCCGTGCCGTCCATAATGGGGAGGACTACTTTATTAATAAAGAACAGTTTACCTACCATATGGAAGAGCTAGAGAGATTGAAGGCTTTTGAAGAGGCGGAGAAGTTTGAGCCGATTCCCGAGAGCTATGATTACAAAGACGAAGACTAATAACTTCATATTGATCTACTGGGGGAGTCCTGACTTGCAGGGCTGAGAGGACAGAGCGTGTCTGTTGACCCTTTTTACCTGATCCAGATCATGCTGGCGCAGGGAAGTGGCTAGATTTGGTGTTGGTTATTCACCCACTTTTCCTATGCGGAGAAGTGGGTTTTTTCATTTCTTTGTGTAGACAGCCGACTGTTTCTCCACTCAGTAGACAAAGGAAAGGGTGAAGAATGATGAAGAGCTATTCAGATATTATTGTGGTGGGCGGAGGGATTATCGGTTTATCGATTGCCACCGAACTCGCTAGCTCAGGTATTGCTGTTACCCTCATTGAACAGGGTATGTTTGGGGGAGAGGCCTCCGTCGCAGCAGCTGGAATGCTTGCTCCTTTAAAAGAATTTACTAAGCCGGGCCCGCTTCTTGATATGGGTATACGTTCTTTGCAGTTGTATGATAATTGGGTTTCAGAGCTGAGGGAAGCCACGGGCATTGATTGCCAGCTATCTACGGCAGGGATTCTGACAGTGGCCATGACTGAAATGGAAGAGGATTGGTTACAAGAGCGCTACCAGTGGCAAAAGACAGAAGGTTATGAAATCCGATTGTTATCCACTAGAGAAGTACATGAACGAGAACCACATTTATCAAAAAAGATACGACAGGCGATTTATTCCCCACACGAAGCAGACATTAATAATTGTTTGTTACTAGAAGCATTAGTGATACAAGCAGAAAAACGAAATGTTCATTTGCTACAAAATACAGCGGTCATTGGATTAAAACAGACGGGACATAAAATTACTGGTGTAGTGACAAACAAAGGTGAGATGGTAGCTAATCACGTTATTGTAGCATCTGGAGCGTGGGCTGCTGATATCTTGGGTCAAGTAGGAGTGGATGTACCAGTTTATCCAGTGAGGGGGCAGATCGCAGCAGTTGGCTCCAGTAATTTGCCTCTTTCCCATGTGGTCTTTGGAAAAAATGGTTATCTGGTGCCTAAACAAGATGGTCGTATCATTGTTGGTGCCACGGAGGATTTGGCTGGCTTTGAGCGATCTACAACCGTGTATGGTGTCTCGACAGTATTGAAAGGTGCAATGTCAATCGTACCAGCAATCTCTCAAGCCCCATTTTTACAAGCATGGGCTGGATTGCGACCTGCTACGGCTGATGGGCACCCCATTTTGGGCCCTGTGCCTGACTGGACTGGATTGACGGTAGCTTGTGGACATTATCGGAATGGGATTCTCTTAGCACCTCTGACAGCAAAGTGGATAGTAGAGTATGTTAGATCAGGTGAAACAAAGCATATGAGTGCTTTTTTGCCTGAAAGATTTAGCCTTGTTTCATACGATTAGATAAAAAGAACATGCAAGAGAGCAAGAGATTTTCACTCTTTTCATAAAGCAAGGAGGTTTGAGGCAGGTTAACAGAAAAGGAGATGATCGCAGATGAAGCAATGGAAAAATAGATGGGGTCATATGGCGGTAATTGCTTTTGCTGTGCTTCTTTTTACTGTGTCCACCTCTTCAGAAAGCTCATGGGCTCAACCACCATCCCCCATACCATCTGAACCGATACAAGGTGCTCTTATCTTGACGATGAATCCCCATGTAATCAAAGCAATCACTCACTATTATGGCTATCCACGTGCGTATGATTTATCCTCGGTGAGAGTCGTAGGTGTATCGCGTTCAATGAATCAGCCTCACTCCTATGAAGCTGTTTTTCAAGTGAGAACGTATGAAGGAAATCATGCGCCACCTTTTTCTACTGAAACGATCAAGCTAGCAGTACATCCAGATGGAGTACAATTGACGGGTTACTCGCATCAAGGAGACGAGTGGGAGGCAAAACGCAAGGTGGAGGAGCAACAAGTACAAAAAGAATTTGAAGATTACTTTCATATCCAACTGGCTGGCTATCAGCAAATGAGTTACTACCAAATTGCTCACCGATATCGAGACGATCCTGACAATGCTTTGTTCTTGTTTAATCAGGAATTAATTTCACAAAAAGAGGCTATTCAAAAGCAATCGTATCTTTTACCGATGACCTTTCTTGGTAAACGGGACGGATATATCTTGTATAAGAGATCAGACGGAAGTCAGATTGTCTATTTTCTACTTAAAGAGCTAGGGAGCTGGAAATTGAGCAAGATGAAGCATGTGCCTAGCAAGGGTATCTCGTAATTTTGTTTACATTTACTTCCATATAAGGATAAAAAGCCGTCAGCAAAATGCTCACGGCTATTATCATGTGCAAACCGACTATATTTACGACTTCTTAGGGAAAAGCGCCGTCCAGAACGTATCATTTTCATAGCCAAGCCGCCAAACAGCGAAGCCAGCAAGCTTGTATTTTTCAGCCAATCCACGCTTGGCGGCGATACTATATTCATTCTCATACCACAGGGTGTGCCAAACACCGTTTTTACTATAATGCAAATAGGGTGATTTGTACGTATCATGCCAAACAGGGACTGCCTGATTTTCTTTTAGGATGGCGGGGATATTGCGGAAGCTGATAGCCCTTTTTTTCTCTGTACTCCATTCGTAGCCATAGCTTGGGATACCCATTAAAAGCTTAGAAGAAGGCACTTGAGAGACACTATAGCGTATGACATCTTCAACCCAATTGTAGGAAGCGACAGGACCCTCCTCCGACCAAGTACCATGCTCATCATAAGTCATCAATTGCAGATAATCGGCTTTGCTACCCAATGCTTTTAAATCAAAGCCGTATACCCAAAACACAGCGGGGTCATCATTTGTTTTGGCTGGTACAGAGACGATTAGTTGCTTTTTGATAGCGTGGAGCTGGTCCGCTAAGTTTCCAACGAGTGCAGAGAAAGCTTCGCGATCCCCAGCAGGTACATTTTCAAAGTCAAGATTAGCTCCCGACAATTCATTTTTTTGCACGGTAGTGAGGACTTGTTGCACAAATCGTTTTTTATAATCCTCGTTGGTTAAGATGGAATGGGCTATTTCTTTATCGAACAATTTTGTTCCATGATTGGTAATGACTAAAAAGCTACCTTTTTTTGTGCTCTTGGCTAGCTGTAGAGCTGTTTGAGGTAACGTTCCTACCAGATAGCCGTCCCTGGTAGCATTATAGTTAAAGAAGGCGACGTCAGATATTTTATCTTGGTAATTATGTAAGGACGTATATGCTGCTAGATCACCCGGATAATTCTCGGCGTAATAACTAAGAACTTTTGGTTTAGCTGTTATCTTTGTATTTGTTGATGCTTTTGAGACAAGTGCTGCATCTATTTGGCTTCCCCCTAGGGAAATCGTAAGTAGTGACAGTGTTAGCAGGATTCGTTTCACAGAATGTAGTTCCTTTCCGAGTAGGTACATGATGTTTTCTAGATAGATTTCTACCTGTACTCCCCTTTCGACACAGAACATCCGATTCCTTTAAAAGTTAGTGATGGTAAATGATGGTTGTTAACTAAATCTAGTTCATTTGGAGAAGGCTAAACGGATAAGCAAAATGGAAAGGGGCACCTACCATGAAACTGATATCAAGTCAAATTGAAGGTAAACAAGCGATATACGGAGATGTTATGGAGACGTTGGGTGTAGAGGGCTTCACTCTGTCAAACTGGGAATATACGAATGGTTTTTTAGATCGAAAGCTAGACGATAAAGGAATGGTTTTCTTACGTTTACCTGTACAGGTGGTGAGTGGGGAACTAGATCATCCGCATGCTGTTTTACGTTTTGAGAAACCGTTTGTGTTAAAGCATATCTATCAAACTGGTACTGATGCTGATATTGAATATGCAGCTGGTCCAGTCGTTTCTTCGATGTTTAATCAGTTTCAAGAACCGATTAATAAAGATGCTGATATTGAATCGCCATATATCACACAGGCAGAAGAATTGTTGAACAGACTGGAGCAGACGATATTTGCGGGAGAATGAAGGACAAAAAATTCTCTGACTTTCTTAAAATAGACTCCAACTCATTTGCTGATAGCTACTTGCAATAGTATGATAAATAATAGATCAAGGTTATCGCAAAAGAGAAAGGATTTTAAAGAAATGAAAATCGCTACGGTTTTACGTGATGATGATCATACGCGCGAGGTGGACATACGGTTGCGTGAAAAGCTAACTGCTTCCACCTTGCGTACCTATCAATTTTTGAACACCAGCAGTGTGGAAAAACCGGATATGGTATTGTCTATCGGAGGCGATGGCACCATGCTGGAGGCTGTTCATCAATACGGATTTGAGCCACATTATATCGGAATTCATACGGGGCATTTGGGGTTTTATGCGGACTGGCATCCTGATCAATTGGATGAATTTGTGGAGGCTATGGAACAGGTAGACCCTTTAATAGCCGAATACCCAATCGTCTCCTGTCAAATCCGTACCAAGGATGGTCAGCTTTTGGAGAAGTGGGCACTAAATGAGTTGGTCATTCGCAATGCGAGCCTCTCTTCCTTGGTGGTCTCCGTGTTTATTAACGGAGAAGAATTTGAACATTTTCGTGGGGACGGCCTTATTATTTCATCACCTTCAGGTAGCACGGCTTATAATAAAGCGGTGGATGGGGCTTTGTTACATCCTTCGCTGGAGGCCATACAATTAGCAGAAATTGCCTCAATCAATAACCAATCCTATCGGACGATTAACAGCGCACTAGTTTTACCTAAGCATCATCAAGTAGAGCTTATTATCATGAATCCTGAAATTATGGTTGGCATGGATCGAGAGCAAGGCGTATGGAAAAATATTGATTCAATTACCTGTCGTGTGGGGCTACAGAAGATCAAATTTGCTCGATACAAGCGATTAACATTTTGGGATCGTGTGCGCAAGGCTTTTATTAATGGGTAATATTTCAAAAAAAGGTTTTTTGCCTTTACAGGTTCTCCCTCTTCGCCGATATAGTATATGTGAGATCTATTTTATGTAAAAATGATCAGAGGATGGGTGAACGTAATGAAAAAAAATAGGCTATACAAAGTATTAGGATTGGGATTAGCCATTTGTATGGCTTTCGGTATGCCGACTACTTCCGTTTTGGAAGCTGCTTCTAAGTCTGCGACCAAGCCTGTTGAAAAGGTTCTGTCTTCTTTGAAGATTTCCGCCAATACTTTGGCACTTGAAGCTGGAGATGCAAAATCACTTACGTTAAGCGCACAATACACCGAAGGAAAACCTACTTCTGTTACTCCAAAAGCTGCTTGGAACACTTCAAACAGCTCGGTAGCAACCGTTACGAATGGGAGAGTAAAAGCTGTAGGAGTTGGAACAGCAGATATTACAGCCAACTATATGGGCAAATCGGTTACCACAACTGTAACGGTAACCAAAAAGCTAAAAGCATTGGAAGTAAGCTCGAAAAAAGTAGACTTGCTACGAGATGATACAAAGAAAGTTACCGTGACGGCTGTTTATACTGATTCATCTAAGGAAAATGTCACAGATAAAGTAACTTGGCAGGTAAAAGGGAATGCAGTAACCGTCGATAAGGGTCTGATTAAGCCTAAAGAAGCGGGTGCAGCTACAGTAACAGCAAGCTTTGGCAATAAAAAGACTACTGTAAGCGTGCAAGTTGACCTGATGAATAAATTAGTGGTTACGACGCAGCAGCTTCACTTTTTCAAAGGTGATGATGAGTTAGAGATAAAAGCCACTGCCGTATACAAGGCAGGATTAAATGAAGATGTTACCTCCAAAGCAACATGGACCAGCAATAATAAGGATATCGTGACAGTAAGAAACGGAAAAATTACGCCACACAAAGCTGGTAAAGCAACTGTCAACGTCAAGTTCGGTAACAAAAGCGTAAACATTACGGTTAACGTATACTAAGAAGAGTGCCTACGAAAAAATGAAAATGTAGCTGGTGTAGCCGAAAAACACCATCTATAGTGATCTGATCCCCTTTAAGTAGCCAGTGTTTAGAAACAACACTATGGTTTACGTAAAGGGGATTTTTCATGAGTAAATTAGTTAAACCTAGTCCATAAGAATTGCTACAGGTCTTGTCCAAGCTCCACTTGCTTTGTCGATTTTAATGGGAAAGCAACTAACTTTGAAGCCGTGTGATAAAGGGATTTTATCTAAGTTAGCAAGCTTTTCGATCTGACAGTATTCTTTATCTCTCCCCACGTAATGAGCAGCCCATAGGAGGCCTTCCCGTGGGTTTTGTTTGTAGTTAGCCGCTTGAATATTGAGCGGGATATCCCAGCCCCAGCCGTCAGTACCCATGACCTTGATTCCTTGATCAATGAGCCAGCGAGTTGCTTCTTCTGAAACGCCAACATGAATATAGGCATAATTCTCGTCGTCAATTTTTTTATAGGCATCGGAACGGATCAGAACAATATCATATGGTTTTAGCTCATAGTTCATCTCTTTTAGTTTTTGAATCAGGTCGTTTGTCGTAATTTCATAACCAGATTTCTTGTCACTGAAATCAAATACAACACCATCAGCAAAAAACCATTCTAGCGGTAGCTCATCAATGGTTTTTGAGGGGGTTCCTTCTGAAGTCGGCCAGTAGTGCCATGGGGCATCAATATGGGTTCCTGAGTGCGTGTTTGCCGTGACTGTCTCAGTTGCCCAGGCTTTTTTCTCAGGAAAGTCTTCTGGTTTAAGACCTAGGATATGTGCTCCCTGAATTGCGCCTTCTTCATGTGAAGAGTAATCAATTTTCGCTGGTAACGGCTCTTTTATGTTAGGACTAAGGGTTACACTTAAATCAATAAATTGTGGTTTAGACATATATTCCTCCTATGGACACAACTATTCGATCGTTTTCTCTAAGATAAATAGTGTGGAAATGTTTAATCGAGATTATTTTCATACTTTTTCTACCGTTTCAAAGATGTTAATTCCTAATCCAGCAAGTACCTCGATAGCTTCTCTTACAGGCAATTTCGGCATCTTGAATTCTTCTTGTATTACCTCTTCTATCTCTTTACTATTGGAAAGAGGAATAAGCTGTTCACTCCCACTTTCATCTGCGATACTAAATTCATTATTGTGAATCGTTAGCTTCCGGTGTTGATCTAGTTGAAATAATTGAATGAACAAGCGAGACATAAATCTCTCATTTAGTTCAAAAGATTTAGCAATCGTATCGTTAAAATAGATCAGATTTTTCGTGGCTGTTGGGTCAAACGTCCAATCTTGAGTAATTAATTTACCATTAACGTATCGGTTGTAGACATAGTGTCCCGATTTTTCCGTATCCGGAACTAAACGGACTGCAGTATCTGCGTATTTACTGCAATTTTCTGGGTTACGTGTAAAATCAACTGGTTCAAAAAAGGGAGCAGCCGAGGCACAGTCTACAAATAAAGGTGCGCCTGGTATCTCAGGGTGATCAACCAGAATGGCAATGTGTGTTTTGCCAACCGGGAGCAATTTGGCTTTGAATCCAAGCTCTACGAACAGTTGCTGTAGCGTTGAATTAAGCACGTAGCATGTTCCACCAAACTGCATGGTGTGCAGGTGGAGAGTGACAATATCAAGTGGGGGAATGTAGAAATTGTTTCGGTTATATTCACGATAGTAAATCAGTTTACTGATATTTTCAAAAGGTATCGTCGATAGGTGATTACGACAGATTTTTTGTAGGAATTCGTATGAAGGCTTCTCTTGTTTCAGGTGTATTTGGTGTAGATAAGACTCGGCCCACGTTGGTAATTTCATAGCGATAACCTCCTTCATTTTGGAATAAATAGAGTATTCTTAGCAGGTGATAAATAGTATTTTAATTGTAAATATTTAGATAAAAATGGGCAAGTTATTTATCTAGACATCATGTTAGAAAGACATTTCTATTTCAAAGATCGAACAGCCTTTCTTTGAATGATATCTAATTTATTGTTGAAACAAATGAAGTTACAAGACGTCTAATAAAGGAATTGTTATCTGAAATTTACATCAATTACAACTGGAGAGGAGGCTTTTTATGAAGATAAAGATAACGCGACGTAAGATTGTAGGAATGATATATGCTGCTTGTATGACAAATGTACTGGTTCTGACCCCGGCCTGGGCGCATACTGACATGGTAAAACCGTCTGTACCGTTTACTAAAACGACAAGCAAAAGTGGAGAGAAGTCAGCACCCAATCCATTGAAACAGCAAAATCCCCAGAAAGCTTTACCTAAAGAATGGCGTGAAAGAATTGATCATCTGATAACTAGCTATGAGCCATGGAGTCAGTATCAGATCGTAGTGGGGAAATTTCGCCGAGAAGAAAGTCGGGAGTATTGGGACGTCCAACTGGTGAGTGGAACAGATGAAAAGCTGTCGCTTACCATTAATGGGAAAAATGGGCACCTGTTGCGAGCACTATCCACAAATGAAAAAAGAAAACTTATTCATTCGCCTTCAGAAGGGGAAGCTGTGAAACAGGCTACCGTATTTCTTGAGAGCATGCTGGGCAAAGATGCTAATGAATACCAGTTAGCATCTAATGTACCGTATAGTGTACCTGTTAGCCAAGCTTCTATTGGATTTGATAGCGCACTACAGGGGACGAGAGTGATCAAGTATCAGCGTTTGATTAACAAAATACCATCTGAACTAGATGTTATACGTATTGCTGTGGATGAAGAAGGAAAAATTAAGAGCTTTGTACGTGATGAGTTACAGAGAGAGATTGTACCTACTCCCAGAGTAAAACCTTAAACAAAATAAATTTCCACAGGTGGCCTGATTAATTAACATCTCTACTAAATAAGGATGAGTTTGCTAGTTCGAAGTAATTACAACGAATATTTACTAATTTGTTGGGCAATACCAATCCTAGGAACACTAGGATGGAGGAATAATTGATGCGTTCACTAATGAACTTTTTTCTGCGAGTCAATTTGCTAGCGTGGATTATTGGACTATTTGTTGCCCATCTTGTGATGTATGTAAGCTTAGGTACCCCGACTTGGTTTGCTACCTCTTTATTAGCAGTATCTGTTTATGCAGTATTTTTTATGGTGATGAAAATGGTCGCCCAGCGTTATATAGAGAGGGAACGGGAAGGGAACCAATAGGCTTCGTATCCTTGCGTTCGATAGCAACGTTTCGTAAATATAAGAAAGCGTACATGAGATGAGTGGATAGCTCGCGTACGCTTTTTCTCTTATGTTCAGGGTTGAGAAGGCTACCATTTCCCTAAAAATTGTAACACCAGAATGCAGGCACCTAGAGCGAATACATAGTAGGCAAAGATTTTCATTGATCCTCTGCTGAGTAGTTTTATCATCCAGCGAATGGCGATATACCCTGTTATAGCAGCAAAGATGGCCCCGATCAACATGGGAACAATACCGCTTGGTAGCACAGGTTGTTCCACCAAATCTTTGACCTGCAAAACGCAAGCTCCTAAGATGGCTGGCAGAGACAGCAAAAAGGAGAAACGAGCGGCATCATTGCGATCAATACCTCTAAGCAGCGCACCAGCGATTGTGAGACCAGAGCGGGAAATAGCGGGTAGAATAGCGGCTCCTTGCAAGGTACCGATGAACAAGGCATCTATGTAATTGATTTGTTCAAAATTTCGTGTACCTTTGCGCATGGACTCCACAGCCCATAAAATTAGCCCTGTAGCGATAAACTCTACCCCGATCGTTTGACCAGTCTGTGAGATTTCCTCGAAATAATCTTTGAAAGTAAGGCCTATAAATCCCGTTGGAATAGTACCTACAATCAATAAACGAGTTAATCTGCTACATGGATGACGTATCACATAGATGATTTCAGTCCAAAAGACAATGACAACAGCAACAAGTGTCCCTAGATGAAGCAAGGTATCAAATAACAGACCAGCTTCACGTAATCCAAACAGTTTGCCAAATAAGACGAGATGTCCCGTACTTGATATAGGCAAAAATTCAGTAAAACCTTGAATGATGCCAAGGATAATCGATTCGATATACGCTAACATGCCCTTCTCTCCTCTTAGCATGATTATTATTTGATAAGACAAGTGTATGCGAAGAAGGAGACGGACTTGCTGTTTTTTCATGGATAAAAATTTATGTGCAACTAGAGCAATGCCTGAGCTGGAGGCTTGACAAAGCTAAGTTTTCTAATCAAATTTTAACGAAATCCATACAAGCTTTAAAGTCTCACGTGGAACGCACCTACAGATTGTGTATAATGAGGGGACGAAGGGATAACCTTACGAATATATTGAGCGTGAAATAGAGTAGGAAGTGACGAAATGAGAGATAAACGACAGTTTGGTAATAGAGATGGACAAGGAAGAGGAGGACGCGGTGGAAGAAGTGGCGGAGGTAGTGGATACAGCCAACAAGGAAGCCGCTTTGGCTCATCACGTGGCGGGTACAGAGGAGATAGCAGAGGCGCCAACTTTTCTGAGAAGACCCTGCCAGCTCAGTCTACCAAGTATAAGGCAGGGATGATTGTTTCTTTGCCCGTGTCCCGAGTAGAAGAGTACGGATACTTTTTAACAGATGGCGAAGTAGATATCTTGTTGCATCAAAATGAAGCGACAGATCAACTGGAGTCAGGCGATACGGTTAAAGTATTTTTGTATCACGACCATGAGAATCGCTTAGCAGCAACCATGCAAATGCCTTTAGTGAGAGAGGGCGAGTATCAATGGTTAGATGTTGTGGATGTTTCTACTCGTGTAGGTGTCTTTTTACATAATGGTATACAGAAAGATCTGCTTGTATTTAAAGATGATTTGCCAAAGGAATGGGAAGAGTGGCCACAAGTTGGTGATCAACTGTTGGTTACCTTGAAACGAGATAAACGCGGCCGCCTTTTAGGGCTACCTGCCTCAGAAGACATTATTTGGGACCTGTCCCGCAATGCATCTAGTGAAATGAAAAATAAATGGGTGGAAGGTATCGTATACCGTGTGTTTATGGAAGGTGTATTTGTGTTCACTGACGATAAGCATATCTTATTTATCCATCAAGATGAAATGACAGAAACCTTACGCATGGGACAAAGAGTACGTGCACGGATCAGCTTTGTACGCGATGATGGCCGCCTGAACGGGTCCATGCTGGAACGTAAAGAAGTACGTTATGGAATTGACGCCGAGGTACTTTTGAGCGTGTTAAAAGAACGCGGAGCAATGCCATACACAGACAAATCTACGCCAGAAGAGATTAAAGATCGCTTTCAAATGAGCAAGGCTTCCTTTAAACGTGCTATGGGTAAACTCATAAAAGAAGGTCTGGTGGAGCAATCTGATGGCTGGACCCATCTTAATAAAGAAGCTTATATGAGCTACCAGAAGGAATTAGAAGAGAATCTGGAAGCTTAGACATAGCAGTAACTAAAACCCTCCCTGTGGAGGGTTTTAGCATGTAACACAGGTTAAAACATGTACATATTTTAGCTAACAATAACTGGGAAACTCTTCAATCCATACATGGCAGAGCTATTTTCAATAGATACAGGACGATTCTGCTCGTTAAATGAAATTCGCTTGTATTTTTTTAATAATTCTGTCAAAGAAATTTTTGCTTCTAATCTGGATAAAGGTGCTCCTAAGCAAAAATGAATACCGTGTCCAAAAGCAAGATGAGGATTTAGTTTTCGCCCGACATCAAATGTAGAAGCGTGTTCGAATACCGTCTCATCTCGATTAGCTGACCCCACCCATGCAATCACGATCTCATCTTGTTTTAATGTATGGGTTCCGATTTGTATGTCTTCTTTTACTCTACGAACGATTCGTTGAGCTGGCGAACGATAACGTAGTGTTTCCTCCAATGCTTGGGGAACAAGTGATAAATCCTGTTTGACTTGACTATAAGCTTCTGGATATTCCAATAAACTATACATCGCGTTAGAAATAAAGTTTGTTGTCGTCTCATTTCCTGCCACTAATAGTAATTTACAGAAGGCAACAAGTTCTTCTATGGAAATCTTACTTTCTTCTCTTTCAGCCTGAATGAGAATGGATATAATATCATTTTCTGAATGAGAATTTCTTCGTTTTTGTTCGACAATCTCTGTAAAAAAGATAGTTAAATCTTTGTCAGCTTGCGTACGAACAGATAGGAATTGTGCAAGGTGTTCTGGATCATCAGTATCTGGGGAACTCACAACGATGTCTGACCATTCTTTAAACTTTGACATCTCTGACGAAGGAACTCCCAACATCTCTGCAATGACAATGACAGGCAACGGATATGAAAAGTCTTGTACAAGATCAAATTCTTGCTTATCTTTTATAGCATCCAGAAGTTGTTTCGTGATTTCTTCAATACGTGGTGCCCATGTTCTCATCATTTTTGGAGTAAAAGAATGCATGACAATAGAACGAATATCTGTGTGCATAGGCTGATCCATACCGATTATACTTCGCTTAAATGGAGATGCTCTTTTTTCTGGCATTACACTAGAAAAATAATTCTTGTCTTCCATTACACGTTTGACATCATGATATAAAAAAACATTCCACATATCTGCTTTTTCATTATAAAAAACGGGAGATTGTTGCCTCATTTCTTCGTACCATAGAAAAGGATCATAAGGATTTCGTTGAACTTTTTCGTCTCTAATATGATTGTTAGGAATCATAATAAAAGATTGTTTGTATTCATTCATGAACTGTTTCCTCCTTTAAAATTGTCGAAAATTGTTAAACTGAATATAATTCACTGAATGTCATTCAGTTTATAAAGCAAGTATAAATCATGAATGAATAAATGTAAATTTTTAACTTTTAAAAATTGAGCGCTGTATATTGGAAAAAATTGATACAATATTTTCTAGGGGTGGCAAATGCGTTCCCAGAGTGTCCTTTGTGCTTTCTTCCAATACATACAAGTTAGCTAGGAGAATAAAACTATGCAGGAAAGAAAATTAACTAAGCGGCAAGAAAAAGCAATTGAAACAAAACGTACCATTTATCGTGTAGCTCTGGATTTGATAAAGGAAAAGAATTTTGAGAGTATCTCTATCGAGGAAATTAGTAAAAAAGCAAGCGTATCAGTTGGAACGTTTTATTACTATTTTGGTTCGAAGGATGAAATTTATCTTTGTTTATTTCAAGAAATTGATAAACGCTTTGCTCTTGATATACAAGCTTATGAAAAGAAAGAATCAACAAAAGATCAGCTCTTGCATTTTTTTGTGAAATTGGCAACGCATACTTCCGAATTGGGTTTGCACATTAACAAGCAACTATATCATGGAAATAATCGGCTTTTTACTTTGAAAAATTCCTCTACATGGACAAAGCTTCAGGAAATTATTAGTCAGGGGCAAGATAGAAAAGAATTAATGACTGATTTAAAAGAGGAAGAAATACTAGAATATTTAATTATCATTTCTAGAGGAATTATTTTTGACTGGTGTATCCATAATGGACAGTATTCACTGATAGATGCTATGCACAAGTATATGGAAAAAACGATTTCTTCTATAGTAATCAATTGAGGATTATATAGTAAGATCACCAAGCTTCCTAAAGCTTGAGAATCTGCCATATTTTTTAAGCGAATTTACTTCTAGATATATCAAATTCGTTACACACTGGGATAAAGCGGATTTTTCCTTCCGAGATATGATAAGATGTTTTATAGCAAAAAACCAAAGGGGGGACTTTAGCTTGCAAGCGAAACCGATTCATAAGCCTTGGCAACTACTTTTTCGTGTTTATCGCCATATTTTGCCCTTGCTAGAGCAAGAGTTCGCTTATTGGTACGAACGTGCAAAAAACATTCCAGATATGGAACTACGCAAACAGGCCATGGCTAGTATGGATTCCAAGAAATTTCATTGTCAGGGTGGCTCTGTTTATGCCTCTCAAGTTATTGATTATAAAGACACGCTGGTCAAGCTAATCGTGGCTTATCAGACTATCAGTGACTATCTAGATAATTTGTGTGATCGAAGTACATCACTTGATCCAGTTGATTTTCGTCAGTTGCATTATTCAATGCAGGATGCACTAACTCCTGATGCACCACTAAGAGACTACTACGAATTTCGTGAGGAAAAGGACGACGGAGGATTCTTGTCCGGATTGGTTTTGCGATGTCAGGAGATGGTGAAAAAGCTACCTTCTTACGGAGATGTACAACAGCATATTGTGAATTTATCTACGCTCTATAGCGATTTGCAGGTATATAAACATATTGCCAAAGAGAAACGGGAAGAAGCTTTATTAACATGGTGGGATCAGCATAAGGCGAACTATCCAGAGATAAAATGGCAGGAATTTGCAGCAGCGACTGGCTCTACAATTGGTATTTTTGCGTTGTTTTGCCTGGCAACGGAGCCTGTGGTCGATCAGAGGGAAATTGAGGCATTACATCGCGCCTATTTGCCTTGGATTGGCGGTGTACATATTCTGCTAGATTATCTAATCGATCTGGAAGAGGATCGGGAAGGTGGAGATTTGAACTTTGTCAGCTATTATCAGTCTGACGAAGAAGCGTATGAGCGGCTGCAATACTTTATCGAACGGGCCAAACTAAGCATTGAACAATTGCCTCATCCTGCGTTTCATCGCATGATCGTTGAAGGGTTGCTTGCTTTTTATTTGGCCGATCAGAAAGTGAATCGGGGACAGCCGCAAATATATACGATTTCCAAGCGTTTGTTAAAAAAGGCAAGTAGTTTCACGTCTTTTTTATTTTACGTAAACAGCCTATTTGTTCGCCGGAAAGAAACATAACCTATGGGCGAAGATGTTTCTTTTTGTAGGAGAAGCCAAAGCCCATCAAACAGGTTGCCAATACTAGGCAGCCAATGATGCCAAGCGCGCTCTGTAATCCAATAAAGATACCTACTCCTACCAAGCAGAAGGCAACTAATACCGCAAGACAAAAAGTTACCAATTTATATTGATTCATTAGGGAATACCTCCTTTGTTGACGGTGTTCCTATTATACCTTATTTTTTCGGTTTGTTTTACATTTTCTGAATATGGAAAGTGTCGTTGAAAGCAGTTTTAACTGGAAACTATATTTCATATAAGCCTTTGCCAATCTAATCAAGTTGGTAAAGGCTTTTTTGAATGATGGGAAAATAAAAAAATGGATAGATCAAAGCATATGTGGAAGGTATTGACATCAATAAAAAAATGAAGTAGTGTATTGAGTGTACTAGATGATATAGTACACACCGAACGGTAAAAGGTGGTTGATTGCCATGATACTGATTAATGAACGAAGTCCCTCGCCCATTTATGAGCAGATCATTCAACAGCTGAAAGAGCTGATTCTAAAAGGGGTATTACAGGAGGGAGAAAAATTGCCATCAGTACGAGAGTTGTCTGGCATGATTGTCGTAAATCCAAATACAGTGAGTAAGGCATATCAAGAACTTGAGAGACAAGGTGTAATCGAGACATTGCGTGGAAAAGGAACCTTCGTTGCTAAACAACAGGTGCCTAGGATGGAAACTGAACGTTTGGATAAATTCCAGCAATCGTTAAAACAAATCGTTATTGAAGCTAGTTATCTTGGAGTCAGCACACAACAAGTACAAGAATGGATTGAGAAGTACATGTTAGAGTTACGAGGTGATTCGAATGCTTAATTTGTATAATGTAAACAAAGTGATAGATGCAGAAGAGATTTTACACAACATCAGCTTTGAAGTCCCTAAGGGTGTAATTGTCGGGCTTGTTGGACGTAACGGATCGGGTAAAACAACGCTGCTACGCACGATCATGGGAATCTTGGATACTGATGGAGGAAGCATAGAGCTAGATGGTCGATCCATACATAAATACCCAGAGTGTAAAAGCGACATGCTTTTTGTTCCAGATTCTCCGGAAGCCATCCATTTGTATACACCAGATGAATGTGCAAAGCTGTACAGAGCTATGTATCCTCACTTTGATCATAGTCACTATGTAACGTTGATGGAGCGCTTTAAGCTTCCGAGACGAAAAAAAATACGTCAGTTTTCTAAAGGAATGAAAGCACTGGTATCTCTAATCCTGGCTTTTTCGTCAAAGGTTTCCGTCATTCTGCTAGATGAACCGACAAACGGAATTGACCCGATTGTGAAAAAACAGGTACTAGGCATGATTGTAGAAGAAGTGGCTGAACGGGAAGTAAGCTTTATCATCTCTTCGCACCAGCTAGAAGAGTTAGAAAGAATAGCTGACATGATTATTATGATTAAAGAGGGAAGTGTTGAAGCAACGACTTCGCTATCCGATACAGAAGAACGATTTAGGAAGGTTCAAGTGGTCTTTAACGGAGAGGCTCCGCAGACACTGCTAGGCTTACCACAGGTATATCTTCTTAATCAGGTAGGACGTGTACATACTTTGCTACTGGAGGACCCTACAGGCTCAACATGGGCTAGATTACAAGCAGAACAACCGTTGTTACTAGAAAAATTGCCTGTGGGTTTAGAAGATTTATTTATTACTAAGCTAGGTGGTGACAATTATGTTTCATAAAGCGTTGTGGCTAAAGGAATGGAAACAGGGAAAATCGATGTTATGGTTATTACCAATTATCACCTTTCTGTGTATGGGTTTCTCCCGCATGCAGCATGTCTTATTTTTGAGCGAAAATCAGGTAATTATGGATGTAGCTCGGTTTAAGAAGGAAGGGGCAGAGATGTTTTATCTCTTTACCAGCAATTCTTCTTTGTATATACTTACTAGCTTCCCATTACTTTTATTAATTGCTTTGACTTTGATAGGATCAGAGAGAAGAAGCCTAGTAAACGATTTTACTTTCTCCATGCCTTTTACACGCAGAGACATTTATTTGACCAAATGGTTGCTAGGAGCAGGAGCAATTGTTATCAGCTTGACGTTAAATACTTTGATTGATATGACAGTCATTTTGGTATCTCCATTTAGAGAATTTTTCATTTTGAAAGAGCATCTTTATCCATTGCTTCAGTCATCATTAGGTCTAATCGCTTTTTACAGCTTTGTGCTGATGATCGGGACCATAGCAGGTGGAACAATGGTTCAAGCTTTGCTGTCGTTAATCTTTTGTATCTTTCCCATCGGAATTGCAGTGCTACTTAATGGATTTTTAACGATAAATTTTGGTATAAATTTGGATTTTGATATATTTCCTATAAATCTCGTTTTGTTGACAAGTCCAATAGTCATGGCAAACATGTTCGGAAAGCTATCTTCACCTTTATTAATTCCGATCATACATCTGCTTGTTACATTAGGACTTGGGATCTTCTTATATCAACGCAATCGATTGGAGAATAATGGTAAGGTTATTATGTTCCCAGCTTTAGAACCTGTTTTTTATGGAGGTGCTATTCTGTGTTTTGCCTTGCTTGGTGGCCTTTTTTCCGCGTTTGTAATTGAGAAGGATTTATTTACGTACTACGCAGGATTCATCTCACTAGGAGCTTTAGCAGCGATCGGATCTTATTATTTACGTAATGCCCGCATTCCCATGTAAAAGGATATACCTTGTTGCATAATAGGCTGGTACGAGTGGAAGATACCACAACCAAGCTTTGCAACAAGGTTATTTTTTTAGGCCTTGGTAGTGTCAGGAGATTAACCATTCCAAGTCTTTTTTTAACAAGAGGGATCGGCAAAGTACAGCTTATTGATTATAATAAATGAAACATTCCGTCTACTAGGGGCTGATTACTTGCTGTTCCATGATGATACTTTCACAGTAGAAATATTATCAGACTCTATCTCATTTTTACCAAAAGAATACGCTCTTTTGCAATTTTTATATCGAAATCAGAATCAAAGCTTTTCACGAGAACAACTCTTGGATCATGTCTGGCCTCGGGAAACCCCTATTGATCGAACAGTAGACGACCATATTTATCGTCTTAGAAAAAAGCTGGGGAAGTATGTTCACTTATATGAAATAGAAACAATTCGCGGTAGAGGCTATCGATTTTTTGTAAAGGAAAAGAGAATGAGAGTTACTTCGTTTGCCGAAAATCCCATGCTTCAGCAGAAAACCAGAGAGCTTTTACATACCTATCACTTTCTAGGATTGGGAGAACAGCTAGTTGCTACGATTACTCAACAACAAAAATGGGGTTTGCTAGTTGATGAAGATTACGAGTACCTTTCTTATTTTGCCAAAATAGATGTACAGCGATTGTTAGAAGGAAGTGAACAATCATTTCAACAACGTGCCTATTTTTTGCTACTTTTGTATATCAGTTTAACGAAAGACACAATGAAAGCCTTAGGTTTCTGTGAACAAGCATTACGCTCAGGGTATCTTCCCCCATTTCGACAAACCGAATTACCGATTAATCTGCTATCTTTCTATATAAAAACAAATCAAATAGAGAAGGCTTCGCAAAATTTGAAAAACTGCTGGAAAGTGGCGAGAGAGGAAGGGAATGAGTGGCTTTATTTCATACTCGTGATGGAAGAAGTAAATATTTATACAGACCAATCTGAATGGGTACGAGCAGAAAAAACCTTGAATGAGCTAGCAGATTTGTTACCTTATTTTCCAGGATTACGCGAGAGGGGACTGTGGCAAATTCAGAAGGGATTGCTTACTTCTATTAGCGGCAATGAGCGTGAGGGAACACTTAGTTGGACGAAAGGAGTAGAGGATCTACAGCGCTCTCAATTCCTACCTGCGCTTTTGATAGCTTTGCAATTCACCAGATACATGGGAACTAAGCAAGCGTCCTTGAAGACAGTTAGTAAATTGGCAGAACAATGGTGGAGCCAGCTACAGAACAAATTAGGCTGGGAGCAATACCTGGATCAAGTAGAGGCTCAGTTGGCTCAACACTATTCTTAAAAAATCTTCTTCTGATACTCCTCTGATAAACCAAGAATAACATGGTGAAGTATAAGAGGAGGCGAAGTGCTTGGAAATAAAACCAGGAAAAACAAGTTCGGTGTGGAAGAACCACACTTTTATGAAACTATTTTCAGCATACGGAATATCCAGCTTTGGTGGATGGTTTGACTACATTGCGATCTTAGCAATCGTGACATTTGAATGGAAATCTTCTCCGCTCTTAATTGCTTTGTTGCCAATTAGTTATGCCCTGCCAGGTATATTATTAGGACAAGTAGCAGGTGTATTAGCTGATCGTTGGGATAAACGAAAGGTAATGATCGTAAGCAACTTGTTGCGAGCCATGTTCACCTTCAGTCTTTTATTTGCTTCAGGGGTATGGATTCTATATGGCATCTTACTTATGAGGGCTGTATTGGAGGTGATTAATTTACCAGCAGAACAAGCCATGACGCGTCATGTTGTTAGTGATGACCAGCTATTGCAGGCAACCAGTCTTAATACGCTGGTTTTTCAATTAGCCAAAATCATTGGCCCACTTCTAGGAGCTTCTCTACTATCGGTTACCTCAAGTAAAATTTGTTTACTTGTGAATGGAAGCTGCCTGTTGATTGCTTGTTTTTTGCTAAGCTGGGTAGGCTCTGTAGAGAAAAAGAGTATGTGTGAGCCTAAAATACAAGATGCTAAATCAGAAACCAATCAGGAAACAAAAAAGCAACCATTCATTTATGCTTGGAAGGATGGGTGGAGCATCGTATTAGGAAACAAAGTGCTTCTAGTAAGTCTTTGCTTTATGCTGCTTGTTTCTATGACAATTCAGTTTGTTGATTCGCAAATGTCTGTGCTAATCAGGGAAGTAGCACCTCTTCACCCTGAATGGATGGGGTGGGGCATCGCGTTGTTTGGTTTAGGTGCAATTACGATGATAGGGCTTCTTCAGCGTTGGAAAGCAGTGACAAGGTATGGTCTAGCAATTGGAATGAGCGCTATGTTCATAGGCGGCTGCTTTTTTTGGCTGGGTAGTCTGGACGGAGGATTAAGTTTTGTATTTCTGATCCTCCCCTGTTTAATTGGAGGAGCTGGTACTGGACTCTGGTCGGTAACCTCTAATTATTTGTTTATGAATGAAGCACCAAAAGAGGCAGTGGGAAGGGTTATGGGTATCGTGCAATCCATGAGTAGCATAGTTTGGGTGATTGCTCCGTTGTTGGGAGGAGGCTTGGTGACCTTGGTGGGACCAAACCTCGCTTTCCAGCTCAGTGGTCTTGTGTTAACCCTTTTAGGGATAGGTGCTATTATGTTGCAGCGACGACTATGGCCTCAAAGAAAGCAGGAGTATGCACGAGACATAAATGTGTCTTAGAAAGGTTGCTACGTTTATTGGTTATTCGGCTCTTCTGCAAGTCCATACTTTCTCATTTTGTTATAAAGTGTGCCGCGTGACATTCCTAATAGTTGCGCGGCCGCTTTTTTATTTCCATATGTGCGTTCTAAGACTTGGATTATCTTTGTTTTTTCCACATCGCCTTCCCTTCCAAACCGAGGGGGAGCATATTCGTTGTGTACGCCATACGTGTCAGGCTTTGTCTGGTGAACAGCAACGGGAGAGACAGTGGACGTTACATACGTCGAGGACATCTCTGTCGATGATAAGAAGCTACCTGATTGAGTCTGTTTATCTACAGAGCGTTCATGAGCGATCTTTAATGCGGCAGGCAAATGTTCCCATGTAATGACTCCATTCTCCTGCAAAATAGATAAACGTTCGATGATGTTACGAAGCTGACGAATGTTTCCAGGCCAATGATAATCAATGAGTGCCTGCATCACATCTGGCATAATTCGAGGCACTGCTTGGTCGTTCGCGAGGGAGTATTCATGTAAAAAGATTGGTACCAATTCTAAAATATCTTCTGAACGTTCCCGCAACGAGGGTAGTTCAAGAGAAAAAACATTTAACCGATAATATAAATCCTCACGGAAACGTCCCTCTGCCACCATTTTCTCCAGATTTTTATTAGTAGCCGCAATGATTCGGGTATTCACGAAAATGGGTTCTGTTCCACCTACACGATAAAATTGTCGTTCCTGCAATGCACGTAGTAACTTAGCCTGCAATTCTAGTGGTAGTTCTCCAATCTCGTCCAAAAAGAGCGTGCCCTCATGAGCCAGCTCGATCTTGCCAGGTTTGCCTTTTCGTTCAGCTCCCGTAAAAGCTCCCCCTTGATATCCAAATAGCTCGCTTTCAAATAAGGCGGCTGGAATAGCTGCGCAGTTGATCGCTACAAAAGGTTTTTTACTACGTTTGCTTACTTGATGAATGGCTTGAGCAAATAGTTCCTTGCCCACACCGCTCTCTCCATATATGAGGACAGTAGCATCAGTTACTGCGACTTTCCGCGCCGTCTGCATAGCTGTTTGTAAAGCAGGCGAATACCCCTTTATTGGGAAAAATGGATCAGTAGGTGCTTGATAGCGTGTCATCTCTTGTTGCAAATTGTGCAGGTGCTCCGTCGTATGAGTTAATTCCTCATGCAGTTTGACTAATTCAGTAATGTCCTGCTCAATCGAGATGGCTCCAATAATCTCAGTTGATTGAGTGATAGGCGCAGAGTTAATTAACACGTGCTGATTAGGGCGCGGGATATGGTACAGCCTTTGGACGGCCGATCCTTCTGATAAAGCCACTTTTAGACGAATGGATTCACTCGCAAAATGGTTATCCAACGAGGTACCCACGACATTTTCCTTTTTAATTTGATACATCTCTTCTGCTGCCTGATTCCAGTAAACAACCTGATTGGAGGAGTCTACAATTGTAGTGGCCTCACTCATGGTCGCTAGCAATGTATGGAGGAGGGCTTCCTGATTGTTAGCCACTGTACCGATGATCTCAAATAACTGCTCAAAAGGTAGGAAGCCGATAGGGTGTCCATCAGGGGAATCCAGTACAAGCAGCTTTGTATGAAAAGATGAATCTCCTGATTGTGCAAGAAAGCTAGATACACACAAAAAAGCTTGCCAAAGTGTATGTGAACTAGGGATGGCGCAATATTCAGGCAAGTAAGAACGTGTTACTTCCTCCACGGCTCCGAGTTGGTTCTGTAAAAGCTCGGAGTCCGAGAGTGGCAACATGCATGCTGTTACTTTCATTTGTAAGGAAAAAAAGGATTTCATGAGATCACCTGTGTTGTTTGACATTAGAATGATAATTTCACAAAAAAGACACTCTTTAATCATTAGTGTACATGATTTTGAACAAAAGTGTACATAAATGTCAAAATACTATGTGTTTTCATACGATGGATCATCTGAAAGGTTAGAAATTGACGATTTCATGAGATTTTTTCTGATTTTGATAAGTTGGCATAATACTTGCTTTGACTATAATGCAGAAAGCAAATGTACAGGTAAAGTAGCTTGAGGGGGATGTAACGATGGAACAAATATTAAAGAACTTTTTCTTATTCCTTTCTAAAAACCAGGGATTAAATAAAGCCGCCAAAAAATGGGGACTTCGTTTTGGAGCCAGCCGTGTAGTCGCTGGAGAAACCATCGCAGAAGCTATTCGTGGTGTACGTGAACTGAATCAAAAAGGGCTGGTTTGCACGCTGGATCACCTTGGAGAATTCGTGTTTAGCGTGGAAGAAGCAAATGAATCAGCCGATTATTGTATCAAAACGATCGAAGCAATCTATGAGTCCAAAGTAGATTGTAATCTTTCGCTTAAAATGACGCAGTTAGGCTTGGACATTAGTCGTGACCTCTGTGTAAGCAACATGCGCCGTATTTTAGACACAGCGAAGCAGTGTGGAAATATTTTTGTTCGTATTGATATGGAGGATTATGCCCATAACCAAGTAACCTTGGAGATCCTACATGAACTGTTACAAGATTATGATAATGTAGGTACGGTTATCCAAGCTTATCTCTATAAATCAGAGAATGATGTAGAAGGTGTGAAGGACAAACAGGTCAATCTGCGTTTAGTAAAAGGTGCTTATAAAGAATCTCCAGATGTGGCTTACCCGGCGAAAACAGATGTCGATGAGAATTACAAAAAAATTATAAAGCAGCATCTTCAGAATGGTAATTATGCAGCAGTTGCAACACATGATGATTCTATTATTGAATACGTGAGGCAATTAGAGAAGGAGCTTGGAATTGCACGCGATCAATTTGAATTTCAAATGCTATATGGCATTCGTACTCAATCTCAACTAGATTTGGCGAAAGAGGGTTATAAAATGCGCGTGTATGTCCCATATGGTAATGATTGGTACGGATACTTCATGCGCCGTCTAGCGGAGCGTCCAGCCAATGTAGCTTTTGTAATTAAAGGAATGTTTAGCCGCTAAATTCTAGTCAGGTACATGATGTCGTAGGGATATAATTATTGAAGCCGAGGGATAGCATACACACAAAACGAACGTACTATCAACCTGTGTCTATGCTGGAGAACTCGGCTTGTTTTATTTTTCGTGTTGAAGTTGAATGACATACTAATCTAACTAACGTAGAAGGTGATTGGGTAGCTATTAATAAATACCAAAGGAGCGCGATTGATAAAATTGATCGCCCATAATTGGAGGCAATTTGTGCTCCCTACAGCAATAAAAAGGTTCTTGACGCAAAGGTGTGTGTGCCATTAGGAACCATTCCTCTCCCTTTTTAGATGAAGAGTGAAAATTCAGTTATTTTGTTTTCCTATGATACAAAAGCTTGTGGGGAAAAGGAATCAGAAGACGCACATAAAAATGTTCAGAAAAATTTTTTAAAACAAGCAAATTGAAGTTTTTTAAAGCAGGAAAAATGGGGTATGTATGTAGTATAATTATAATTATTCTAGTTGTGGGGAGAGAAACGAAATGGAGCTTACTGGTCAACGCTTGTTCGTATTATGGAGAACCTTTTCTCAACTTGATTTTCTGCGTCAAATTAGAGGACGTGACATTCCAGATAAGTCTGTGAATGAATTAATTAACAAAGTAAAAACCTTAGATGAAGTAGAAATTTTACCGATTGATACGGAACAATTAAGAGAAACGGTAATCAAACTTCGTAAATAAAATAAAAAAAACAGGCAAAAAACCGACTTCTCCTCTTAACGGATAAGTCGGTTTTTCAATGGTAGCTTACTTCTTGTTCTATCGTTCTACCTACACTCCAAACAGAATGAGATTACCCAGAAAATCACAGGAATCACTCATTTATTTGGTCAAATCGAGAATGTTGCATGCATAGATCTCCTTTACAAGAATTTCGCCATACACATAATCGGTTGCGTCAGTTTGCCTACAGAGGCAGTTACTTGTCGATACTGTTCGAAACCTAATCTCCCCCAAAAGTTTAGAGCGGATTGATTGGAGGCAATGACACCAATGTGTATAGTGTTTTTTTTCAATGAACGAAAGTATTCTTCTAGCATAAGATAGGCTTTTTTCCCGTAGCCTTTTCCTTGGTAGCTCGAATCTATTAACAACAAGCCAATCCAAGGTTTTTGATCGTTTGGATTTTCTATTAGGATATGAGAGATTCCAATTATCTTGCCTAAATGCCGAATGGCAAGCCAATGACCGGATGCATATTTGTTCGTGTCCGAATATTCTTGGTTTAGTTCAGCCAGAGTCAAGATAGGCTCTCCGTTTGTTATTACATTGTAGTTTGGATTGCTGTTATATATATCAACTGCGAGAGAAAGTTCCTGCTGTTCTAATGGATTGATGAGTAAGTCATCGTTAAGAAAAGTAAGGATCATATTAGGCTTGAGCTCCGTATTTTTTGATCCAGCCAATTTGACCAGCGTGATAGCCTTTGTGATAAATCAACATGCCAAAAGCATCACGTGGGGTTATGACACCAATACGAGATTCGACTGGTTGATCCCAGCTTTCTTCAGGCAATAATTCCATTGACTTTAGGACAAATTGACTGGCACGCTCGGTGTAATCCATCAAATCGTTCAGATTTGTCCAGACGCCTGTGTCTATGACTTTTCCTAGGGTGTATATGCCTTCCTCTTTGGTAGGTGTCTGGTTAAAAAACATCTGAGAAAAGGCATATTCCACCTCAGCTATATGTCTGATGAGAAAACCAATTGAGTTGGTAGCAGGGGGAATCTTCCACGATAGCTGCTCTTCATTGATTCCTTGCAATAAAGCTAGATATCGTTTCTGATGAGCGGAATGGTACTGCGGTAGTAATTCTTGTACAATCATAAGACACACCCTTTCTTAACATATGATGCATAAGCCTTGTCATTTATTATAGGGGAAAATTTTTGAAATTTCACGCAAGAAAAAAAGAAAAATGTTCACGTTCTATTAGAATCGTATATAATCAAAAAAAGGGAAAATAAGGAGGCTACAGACATGGCACATATCTTTGCCTTTACGGTTCGTTCTACCGAAGTAGATTTCATTGGTCATGTGAACAATGCCAAATATCTGGAATATATGGAATGGGCTCGCTTTGACTGGTTAATCACTGAAGGCTATACTATAGAAGAGCTACAGAAACGGCATATTTTCCCGGTTGTTGTGAATATGAATGTTAATTATCGTAGTGAACTAATCATGGGCGATGAGATTAGTATTCAAACAACCTTGGTTAATGTAGGCAAACGTAGCTTTGTGATCAAGCATGAATTGTATCATGAGAAAAAGGGCTTGGTCGCAGACGGCTTGGTTACGATGGTCATGATTGATCAGACGGAGCGTCGTGCTGTTGAACTACCTGACGAGTTGAAAGAGTTATTTCTTTCTGTACAGAAAGAAGAACTGATTCCCTAAGCGATTGCTTTTGTAAAAGAATGTACTCTTTTTGGGAATAATAATGCATGCTCCCTACCCTCCGCTAGCGGGGGGTTATTTCTTTTAATAAGGGAAAATGGAGGAGGAGAGGATTTAGAAAGAAAGGTTGACAATTCCTTTTTTGTAAAACATAATCAACTATTATGTATAGAAAATATGAATTTAAGTAGGAAGAAAAAAGGGGTACGAACATGGTACGTTCTAAAAAAAGCATTTTGACTGCCTTGATGGTAACAACATTTTTAACAGCCATTGATACGACGGTAGTCACAACAGCAATGCCTGCCATCGCAAATGATCTGGGTCAAACGACGCTCATTTCATGGGTTTTCTCCATTTATTTACTGACAACGGCTGTTACGACTCCTATTTATGGTAAGCTTGCCGATTTGTTTGGACGGAAAAAAATCTTCTTATTTGGTACGACAGTTTTTTTGATAGGTTCATTTTTATGCGGCTTGTCTAGCTCGATGACGCAGCTCATGCTGTACCGAGGTATTCAAGGATTGGGAGCGGGTGCTGTTCAACCTATCACAATGACAATTATTGGGGATTTGTATACGCAGGAAGAGCGCGCTAAATTGATGGGGTTATTTAGTGCCGTATGGGGAGTAGCAGCGATTGTAGGACCTGTAGTCGGTGGATTTTTTGTAGATTATGTAGCTTGGGAATGGATTTTTTATATTAATATTCCAATCGGACTTGTTAGTATTTTTATGATTTCAAAACACTTCCAAGAAGAGCTTACTCCGAAAAAGGTTCACATAGATTATTGGGGTGCGTTGTTCTTTACCGGTAGTTTGGTTACATTCTTGTACACGCTGTTAGCAGAGGGAGAGGGACAAGGAATCAACTTAAATACAACAACGATTTCCTTACTTATTGTCAGTTTCATTTTATTTTGTATCTTTATTGCTATTGAAAAGCGTACACCTGAACCGATGCTACCGTTACCCTTATTTAAACGACGCTTGATTGCAACTTCTCAAGTTATTTCTGCTTTGCATGGGGCTTTGTTAATTGGTGTATCGGTTTATATGCCAAATTGGCTTATCAACATTGTCGGACTATCCGCAACGCTTGCGGGAATCGTCGTTCTGCCATTATCTCTAGGCTGGCCATTAGCAGCTTCTGTAGGGGGACGTTACTACAGTCGTCTGGGGTATAAATGGTTGGTCGTGATTGGTGGATTTTTCTTTTTGGTTGGTCAACTATTACTATCGTTTCTCACACCAGCAACGTCCGTTTTCTATATCGGCTTCTTGATGTTTATTCTCGGTCTAGGATTCGGTCTTACTATGACTGCTATCACGATTGCGGTACAAAGCAGCGTCGGCTGGCGTCAGCGCGGTGTAGCGACTAGTTCAGTACAATTCATGAGAACTATGGGACAAACCGTTGGGATTACGATGTTCGGTGCCGTATTTAATATGTATTTGATGCAAGGACAAATGGAAACGGGATTGCTTAAGGTATTCCATGCCTTATTTGTAACGGCGATTATTGGGATATTTGTAACCATTCTGTTGCCGAAAAAAGCTGAGCAGGTGGAAGAAGGGCACTAATAGTAACAAGCAAGATCGACTGATAGGTGATTACAAGCCCCTAGCGATCTTGCTTTTTTTCTATGTAAACATACCGACTCTTTGGTACTGTTCAGATGCTCGTGTATTAGTTTTCATTCAACCCTGTATTTTGCTTTATCACATGTAAGATTATCTTGTTACTCTCACTACGTTCATGGTACGATGGGCAAAATCTATTAAACAGTGTAATAAGGAGGATACAGCATGAAAACAATCGGTCTGTTAGGTGGTATGAGCTGGGAATCTACTACTGAATATTACAAACACATCAATCAGATGGTGAATCAACGAGTCGGAGCACTTGCATCAGCTACATGTGTTGTATACTCCGTTAATTTTGAAGAGATTGTTCAGTGTCAAAAAGAAGGTCGCTGGGACGATGCCGCCAAGATATTGGGTGAAGCAGCAGAACGTATAGAGAAGGCGGGGGCTGATTGTCTGCTTGTTTGCACCAATACCATGCATAAGATTGCCAATCAAATATCTGCTCACAGCACATTACCCTTTTTACATATTGCAGATGCAACAGCAGAAAAAATTCGGGAGAAAAGGCTTCAAAAAGTAGGATTGTTAGGCACAAAGTTTACGATGGAGCAGGATTTCTTTATTGAAAAAATGAAAGAGCACGGCATTGAGATTATTGTACCAGCAGAGAAAGATCGCGATCTTGTTCATCAGGTTATTTTTGATGAGCTTTGCAAAGGGGTCATTACACAAGCATCACGACATGCCTACCAGCAAATTATGGATGGCTTGGTTAAGGCGGGAGCAGAGGGTATTATTCTTGGCTGTACGGAAATTACATTATTGGTTGACCCAAATGATGCAACTGTTCCACTGTTTGACACCACGCGGATACATGCGGCAAAAGCAGTTGATTTTGCGTTAGAATAAACATTTTTATTTTTATCAGAATGGTTTCTTCACTTGATTACTAGGCTCGAAGATATATTCGAGCCTAGTAATCTAAAAAATGTACTGACAGTTACAGAAAAAAGGCATATACTACACATAAAATGAGTGAGTACTCACTTTAAAAAGAAGAGGGTGTCGATCTGATGCGCAAACGTATTGGGTATGTTCTCCTATGTGTAGGTCTAGGCTTTTCATTAACAGCTTGCTCTGCAAATAAAGAGGAACAAGTCATGTCAGGGATGTTGGAAGCGGAAGAACTGCCTATCATTGCGGAGGTGAGTGGCAGTATCTTGAGCATTTCAGTAGCAGAGGGCGCTACGATCCAAAAGGGACAAATTTTGGCGCAAATAGATCCGAGAAGCTACGAATTAGCTGTTCTAGAAGCAGAGGCGGTCGTACAGCAAGCTACTGCGAAACTAGATGAAGCAAAAGCAGGAAATCGTAGTCAAACAGTGAAAAAAGGAGCTTCTACAGTTGCCTCCGCAGATGCTAATTTGTTCCTTGCCGAAACTCGCTCAAGACAAGCTACAACGAATGTAGCCCGCGTCGAAGAACAGGTAAAGCAGGTGGAGCAACAATTATCAGGGGCCAAGGATACACTTACTTTTGAACAAAGACGTCTGCAAGAATCGGAAGCACTCTTCAACAAAGGAGCCATCACGAAGCGGGAATATGATGTGCAAAAAGAAGTAGCAAATAAAGCGAAGGCACAGGTAGAGCAGTTGAACACACAAGTGGCTATGGTAAAAACACAAATAGCTACTGCGGTGGAGGACCAGGCTGCGGCTAGAGCGCAGATTGCTACTGCTCAGGCACAGCGAGAGGGTGCTTATGCCGATTTAGATTTACTACAAGAAGGTACTACCAACTATACACTTCGTAACTTGTTTGCAATAGAAAAGCAAGCTAAAACAAAATTAGCGAGTACCCAATTACAGAGAGAGAAAACAAAGCTTGTTGCACCAGCAGATGGCATCATTCTTCGAAAAAATGTGACGGAGGGAGAAGTGGCTAAGACAGGTGCAAGTTTATTTACAATGATGAAACAAAATCAACTAAAGGTAAAAGTGTTTATTCCGGAGGCCGAGATTGGCAAAGTGAAAGTGAATGATCAGGTAGCTATAAAAGTAGACGCGTATCCTGATGAGACTTTTGCAGGGCGAATTCATACAATCTCAGAAAAGGCTGAGTTTACTCCCAGAAATGTGCAAACCAAAAATGAACGTACGAAGCTAGTATTTGCGGTTACTATATACGCTGAGGAAGGGCTGGATCGTTTAAAACCGGGGATGCCAGCAGATGTGCTGATGGCAAGTGTGAGTAAAGAGGTGAAAAAACCATGACCCCTCATACATTTGCCATTCATTGCAAGCAATTGACCAAGCGGTTTAAAGATCGAGTTGCAGTTAATCAGTTGTCTATCTCCATTAAGAAAGGCTCCATTTATGGATTTTTGGGACCAAACGGATCAGGTAAATCAACGACAATCCGCATGCTGTGCGGTCTGTTAACTCCATCTTCGGGGACAGGGGAGGTTCTTGGTTATGACGTAATGACCCAAAGTGAAGAGATTAAGCAACGGATCGGGTATATGTCACAAAGGTTTAGCTTGTATGAAGATTTAACGGTGGATGAAAATCTAGAATTTTATGCAGGGATTTATGGAATCAAAGGAGACCGAAAAAAACAACGAAAACAAGAACTGATAGAAATGGCGGGATTAGCTGGCAGGGAAAAACAGTTAGCAGGTTCTTTATCGGGTGGTTGGAAACAACGTCTGGCTCTCTCATGTGCATTATTACATGAGCCGGAATTGTTGATATTAGATGAACCTACTGCTGGCGTGGACCCAGTATCGCGGCGGATATTCTGGGAGGTTATCCATGAGTTGGCGGAACAGGGTATTACCATTTTGGTAACCACTCACTATATGGATGAAGCTCAGACATGTGATTGGATTGGATTTATCTTTTTTGGCAACTTACTGGCTCAGGGCACACCACAACAGCTGATGGAGGAGCTAGGTGAAGACAATTTGGAGGATGTGTTTATCCAGCTAGTAAAACAAGAAGAAGATAGGCTAGCAGTTAGTTCTAATAATGAAGAGGAAGCGAGGGATCGTCGATGAAACGTTTCTCGCTAAACAGATATTGGGCGATCGTAAAAAAAGAAATTATTCAGATTAGGCGAGATAAAGCCAGCTTTGCCATTGCGCTTGGGATGCCTATTATGATGATTTTTCTATTTGGGTATGCGATGAATACTGACGTTTCCCATTTGAAGACTGTCATTTGGGATCAAAGTCATTCAGCAGAAAGCCGTGAAATCATAGCTAACCTAGAGAATACAGAAATCTATCAAGTGAATTCTTATGCTAACAGCTATCAGGAACTGGAAACAGTGATAGACAAAGGTGAAGCCGATGTGGCAGTTGTCATTCCACCAGATTACGCCAATAAACGTGATAACAATGAAGCAGTTTCCATTCAAATGCTAATCAACGGATCTGATCCAAACGTTGCTCGTACAGCGTACACCAATGCCATTCTGATCGTGCAAAATAAAGCGATGAACATTCAGGAGCAACTATTGCAAAAACAGGGTATGGGCAAAATGGAGTTACCACTTCAGTTGGAAACACGAGTCTTGTTTAACCCCAATATGGAGAGTATTGTGTTTAATATTCCAGGTTTAATTGGGCTCATTATGCAAAACGTCATCATGATTTTAACAGCGTTCTCTATGGTCAGGGAAAAAGAACGCGGAACGATGGAGCAATTAATCGTCACTCCGATCCAAACACTGGAACTATTACTAGGCAAAATAACTCCCTACATCTTTATAGGTCTGTTTTCTTTTACGATCGTCTTGTCGTTAGGGGTGTTTTGGTTTGGGGTACCAGTCAAAGGCAGTTTTTTACTTTTAGTCTGTCTCTCTTTGCTATTTTTGATCGCTACACTTACTCTTGGCATCATGATTTCTACCATCTCCAAGACGCAATTGCAGGCGATGCAGCTTTCGTTTGCTTTTATTTTACCTAGTGTGCTGTTATCTGGGTTTATGTTTCCTCGAGATACGATGCCGCTCGTGATACAATGGATTGGATCGATTGTCCCACTAACCTATTTTTTGGAAATATTGAGGGGCATTTTCTTAAAAGGAATTGGCTTAGAAGCATTATGGATGAATGTGATGGGGTTACTCGTATTTTTTATGCTCATTATCAGCATTGCGATGCTACGGTTTCGGAAAAGAATGGATTAATGTTGGATGAGGAGGGAAACGTTCTTGGAACAACAGTCATTTGATGAGGTATTGCAAGTCTTTTTGGAAGAGAATAAAACGGATGATCAAATGACGGAGAAACAACGCAGCATTATGCAAGCAGCGGTCAAGTTATTTGCCTCCAAAGGTTTTCATGCAAGCTCCACAGCGGAAATCGCCAAAGAAGCAGGAGTAGCGGAAGGCACGATCTTTCGTCATTATAAATCAAAAAAAGATATCTTAATTGCTGTCGTAGCACCGATCATTATCAAGTTTGCTAAACCCTATATTTTTAAAGATGTTTATAAAATAGTGGGGAATGGAGCTGAAAAACCGATTGCCGAATTATTAACGGAGCTCATTAAGAATCGGTTTGAGTTGCTGGAGATGAATCAGAAGACCTTTCGAATTTTGCTTCAGGAAGCTTTTTTTCATGAAGAATTACGTGAGGTTTTGTTGCAATCGATTGTCAGAGAACTAAAAGGTTTTGCTAAAATCGCTGTGGAACAGCGTATTGCTACAGGAGAATTGCGAGATTTACCACCAGAAATCGTGGTGCGCGTTTTAATCGCAAGCGTAGCAAGCATTTTGTTATTTAAGAACACAATTGATCCAGAAGAATATCGTTTGCATAGCGACGAAGAGCATATAAGGTATACGTTAGATATTTTGTTAAACGGGTTGCTTCCACGCTAATCGGAAGTAAAGATTTAAAAAATAGACCTCCCTTAATCCAGAAAATCGGGGAGGTCTGTTCTGCACTTAGTTATTTGAAGGGGCATCCGCGTTCTATCTATGAGCCTTATCTATCTTGCTTGGGCATATTTTTTCCCAAAGACAAAGTTGTATCTCGAAAGCGAGCGAATAAAAAACAACCAAGAATGACAATCAAGCTTCCGCATACCTGTAGCCAGGTCATCTGTTCGTTTAACAACAATAAGGCTAAGATCGCTGTAAAAACTGGATTAAAATTAAGAAACATCCCCGCAGTGGTGCCACCAAGCTGTTTAACCCCCATGTTCCATAGCACCATGCTAATAACGGTTGCAAAAACACTGATATACAATATGCCCCAGATAAACTCAGCATTAAAATTAGTTATAGTGAAGCTGCTGAGATTAAAGGGCAACAGCATCATGACTCCAAAGAATCCAGAGTACAAAGTGGACATCAATGGAGAGACATCACGCATGGCCCATCTACCTGCCACGGAATAAAGCCCCCATGTAGCAACAGCTGCTAGCATCCAAAGGTCTCCCACATTAAAGCGAAGTGACAACAGAGTATGCCAATCTCCTTTTGAAAGTACCAGTAGCACACCTGTAAAACAAAGAATCATAGAGCCTATCTGCAAGAACTTCATTTTCTCACGCAATAAAAGAAATGAAAAAATAGCAATTGATATTGGATTAAGTGTAGAGAGTAAGCCTACATTAGTGGCAGCAGTGTGTTCTAAGGCCCAAAACATAAATAAATTAAAAGAGACAACGCCAGTTGCTCCCATCAGAATAAGCGGCACGATAGCTCTCCGAGGAGGTAGCAGACGTTTCTCCGCTAGGTACACCATAGGAATTAATACGACCACGGCAATCATATAGCGTAAATTGGTTAAGGTCATTGATGAAGCATGATTCACCAAAAATTTACCCACTACAAAATTGCCACTCCATAGAAAACTTGTGAAAAGTAACAGAGCGACATATATAGGTTTCATCTGTGTAATCTCCTTTTATCTAGACTCCTATCTTGATGGTCTTTATGATAACACAGAGCTTGGTGCTGGACACAGAGTAAAACCCTCTCCTACATGCAGGAGAGGATTTGTATAAGGGATTACAAGTTAGTAATCAAGTGTGGCTTATAACAGGTACATTTACTCGTATGTCTCCAATTATCTGTCTGAGTGTAGGCAAGTATGTAAGGAATTTCTTTATCCACCGAAGCCATCCTAAAACTACATCAGTCCAGTTACTTGTCCGTTCTTGTCTAGACGAATATGCTGAGCGGCAGGTACTTTTGGCAAACCTGGCATGGTCAATACATTTCCTGTAAGAACAACGATAAATCCAGCTCCGGCGGAAAGACGAATTTCACTTACATTCACTACGAAATCCGTAGGAGCTCCTAATAAGTTCGCTTGATCTGAGAAAGAATAAGGAGTTTTAGCCATGCAAACAGGTAAGTCAGAAAAGCCTAATTCTTCAATTTTACGTAATGTCTGTAAGGCCGTTGGTGAGAAAGCGACATCAGAGCCACGATAGATTTCTCCCACAATCGTCTTGATTTTATCTGTTATGGGTTTGTTTAATTCATACAATGGCTTATATTCAGAAGGGATTCCCTCCAGTACGCTGACGAGCTTCTCAGCTAGTTCCACACCACCAGCGCCACCATCTGCCCATACATTGGATACTGCCGCTTCTACACCGAGAGTTTGACATTTCTCTTTGACAAAAGCGATCTCCTCAGGTAAATCGGTTGCAAAATGATTAATCGCTACCACCACAGGTACACCAAATTTTTGCAAGTTCTCAATGTGACGTTGTACGTTCGAGAAGCCAGCTTCCAGAGCAGAAAGGTTGGCAGCCTGCAATTCGTCTTTTTTTACACCACCGTTATGTTTGAGAGCTTTTACAGTGACGACCAAAACAGCCGCTTGCGGTGTAAGCCCTGCTTTCCTACATTTGATGTCAAAGAATTTCTCAGCACCAAGATCTGCCCCAAACCCAGCTTCTGTCACTACATAATCGGCAAGTTTTAGAGCTAGTTTCGTGCCAATTACGCTACTGCAACCGTGAGCGATATTGGCAAAAGGTCCACCATGCACTATGACGGGAGTTCCTTCAATAGTTTGTACTAAGTTGGGCTTGATCGCTTCTTTTAAAAGAACGGTCATAGCGTCAATAGCTTCTAGTTGTTTAGCTGTGACTGGCTGATCATCCATGTCATAACCGACGATGATTCTACCTAGGCGCTCTTTTAAATCTTCCAAACCTTCGCTTAAACAAAGGATAGCCATGATCTCAGATGCTGTAGTAATCATGAAGCCATCTTCACGAACGACACCATTCGCATCACCTAGTCCAACTACAATGTGGCGCAGTGAACGATCGTTCATATCGAGTGCCCGTTTCCAGACGATTTTGCTCGGGTTAAGGCGAAGGGAATTATGTTGAAAAAGGTGATTATCAATAAGGGCAGACAACAGATTATGAGCTGCTGTAATGGCATGAATATCACCTGTGAAATGCAGATTGATTTCTTCTGCTGGTAATATCTGAGCATTGCCACTCCCTGTAGCTCCGCCTTTCATACCCATGCAAGGACCTAGCGAGGGTTCACGTAATGCGGCAATCGTTTTTTTACCGATATGATTCAGTGCTTGAGAGAGTCCGATAGTCGTTAGTGTTTTGCCCTCTCCAGCTGGTGTAGGATTCATGGCAGTTACCAACACTAATTTACCATCTGGTTGATCCTTTCGTTTTTCCCATGTGTCTAATGAGAGCTTGGCTTTGTATTTCCCATAAAATTCCAAATCATCTTCTGTAATACCTACGTGTTTTGCAACTTCCACAATCGGCTTCATATGCTACCTCCTGTTACGTTAGGTGATATTCTGTCCATCCATACCATTATATCTCCTACATGTTAAGGGGAAAACGAAAATTACAGCTAGAAAGGCGGGAAAATGTTTTTTGTCTTCACCACTACCAATCCGGGGAACGGTCAACATGTAAAACAACAATAAGCTTGTGAAGAGGACGAAGGGTAATAAAGCTATAAAATGGAATAAAGAAATCGGGATTTATATTTAAGTATAGACAAAAAGGATTATTGTCTATTATTATATAAACAAATAAAAATAACGTTTAGTTTTATTGGCTGTATAGTCCCGAGAAGACAATCTTACAACAGAAAGGAAAATCACAATGTCTACGAACAGGAAAGCGGAATTAAAACGACAATACAAAGAAACAAAACGAGTAGGTGGGGTGTATCAAATTAAAAACATCCGTAACCAAAAGGTATTTGTAGGAAGTACCCTCAATCTAAAGATGATGAACGGTCGGTTATTTCAATTAAAAACTGGTTCTCATCAAAACAAACAGCTACAACAGGAATGGAATGAATATGGGGAGGAAGCTTTTATTTTTGAAGTTTTGGAAGAGCTAAAAGAAAAGACAGAGGGGTATTTTGACCCTGCGGATGAACTAAGCAAGATGCACGAAAAGTGGTTGGTAAAGTTACAACCGTATGGAGAGGCCGGTTATCATAGCTTGGCTCAATAAGTAAATAATTGAACCTCTCATGGCTAAAGCCACGAGATTCCTGCGCTATCACATCCAACGAAGTGAGAATTAGCAGGCTATCCCCGTAGTCCCTACGGTTATTGAAAAAAAGTGTACGTTGGACTCTTCTCTCTGACCTACTGCTTGGTTTTCGCTTTTCGGTCAGAGAGGACGAAGGTGCTTGAATGTTTTACGCCACAAAGCATTCCTTATGGCAACCCCATACATTCCGTTTTCAATGAGCAATCTGTACAAGATTAGTATACCTGTTCTTGTTAGTTATTCAAAGAAGTAGTCGGTCAATTAACGTGTCAGAAGACACGCTTTGTCCGAAGCCGAGAACTTTCATGATTAAAATGGCCAATCCTTGTGTAGTGTAATGACTTGATAATATCAAATGATTGGGAATGCTGTAATAAACAACGAAAAAGGTTTCAACGGAGTTCAAACTCCTGTTGAAACCTTTTATTTTACTTTTGACACCAATCCTGTACTTGCCACACTTGCGTTACCCATTCTTCATAAAAGGCAGGTTCATGAGAAACAAGTAGTATTGTTCCTTTATATTGCTTGAGTGCTTCTTTAAACGCTTGTTTTGAGCCAACATCTAAATGATTTGTAGGTTCATCTAAGACAAGTACGTTGCTGTTTGTTAACATGAGCTCGCATAACCGGACCTTGGCTTGTTCTCCACCGCTCAATGAGCAGAGTGGTTGCCTGATATGTTGTTCATTTAGACCAGACCTTGCTAGCTCCTGTCTAATTTCTTTTTGTGTCAAATCAGGTCGTAATGACCATACTTGCTCAAGGGGTGTCTGATTCGAAGCAAATCCTTCCTGTGAAAAATAGGCTGGCTTTACTCGTTCCCCAACTTGTACAATACCCCGTAACGGTTGCAAATGTCCCAGTAGTGTTTTTAGCATGGTGGATTTTCCAATGCCGTTATGGCCTACGATTGCAATTTTTTCACCGCGTTTTACTTGTAAATCAATCGGCCCCAATAAAGGTTCTGTATAGCCAATTTGAATATGAGTTGCCTCCAAAATTTGGTTGACTGGTTCCAAATGAACATGAAATATAAAGCGTGGCTTTGACGCAGAGGTTGGTTTGCCAACGCGGGTGATCCTTTCTAGTGCTTTCTCACGACTCTTTGCTTGTTTGGCTTTACGAACTCGATTCTTATCAATGAAATTCTCTAACCTGATAATTTCTCTTTGTTGTCTTTCATATGTCTCTTGTAGTTGTTGCCTACTTTGCTCATAGCCTTTTACGAAATTCTCATAGTTACCCGTATACCGTTTGATTGTCTGATGTTCTAAATGATAAATGGTAGTTGTTATTTGATTTAGAAACCTTTCATTATGTGAGACTACAAGATAGGCATGCTCATAGCTTTTCAAATAGTTGATGAGCCATTCTATATGCACATCATCAAGATAGTTTGTTGGTTCATCAAGTAATAAAACATGTGGTTCTTCTAATAAAAGCTTTCCTAACAATAGTTTTGTTCGTTGGCCACCGCTTAGCTTTTCGACATCACGATCCATACCAAGTTCTAAAATGCCTAATCCGGAAGCAATTTCTTCTATTTTAGCTTCTATATGATAAAAATCAGAGTGATCTAGAATACTTTGCAACTCACCATAGCGTACTAGCAATTGTTCAAGGTGATTACCCGAACTAGCCATTTGCTCTGTTATTTGCAGCATCATTTTTTCTGTCTCATACAAATAAGCAAAAGCGCCTTGCAAGTATTGCATAATGGTTGTACCAGCCTGTAAATCAATATGTTGCTGTAAGTAACCGACATTTAGATGGGAAAACCATTCGATTTTTCCTGCATCGGGAAGAAGTTCGCCTGCTAAAATGCGTAGGAGTGTTGATTTTCCTGCTCCATTACTTCCAACAAGACCAGCGTGTTCCCCTCGAAGTAATCGGAAACCTATATTTTGAAAAATTATTTTATCTCCATACATATGCGTAACATTTTCAACTGTTAACATACTCATTCCACTCTCTCCTTTTTGTTTCACATGGAAAGCCAAACGAGAGAACAGCATGATAAAAATAATATTCAATTAGCTGAACATAAAAATGGGTAAGGCGAATGTACCTTACCCACTACAAAATAATGTTAGTAAGAAAGGAATAAGATTCTTTATCTACTGTCCTCAGATTGGCTAACGAAAAATGGGCAGACTTCTCCCGTATTAAGCCAAATCTCTGATAAGAACAGTCGATAAAATCATCATATCCTTTTCTACACCTCATTATCACTTAGTATCGTTATACGCTAACAGTATATGTAAATACCTGTTGTTATGTCAAGATAGTAGGCAGATAAAAATATACACATGTAGCTTGTCTAAAAGGTAAAGTAACAACTTTACTTATAAAATCCTTTCTTGTTTTTGGCTATGCTTACTATGGCAATTGTAAAGATAAACGCACTATGAACACCTGAAGTCGTCGCACCTGACATTAGCCTCAGTCTTACAATTTTTTCGTTCCTTTCCTTATTCCTCATCCTTTTTAAATGGATGAAAAAACGTCTTAGGAATTTCTGATTCAAAGCGTAATAATTCTCCCGTACTAGGATGTATAAACGATAAGACTCTTGCGTGTAGTCCTAATCGCCCAATTGGTTTGGACTTAGCACTGTATTTCTTATCACCTACAATTGGGTGTCCAATGTCTTCCATGTGTACACGGATTTGATTTTTTCGGCCTGTTTCGAGATGGACCTCCAGCATTGAGAAATTTCGATCTGATTGAAGCACTTTGTAGTGAGTAACAGCATGTTGCCCGTCATTTGGATAGTGACTGGAATACATTTTTAATGTACTACTTTCTTTTAGCCACGATGAAATGGTGCCCTCTTGTTTTTTTACGGTTCCTTCCACAAGGGCAATGTATAGGCGCTCTTTGACGCTGTCCTTCCAAGAGTTTTGGAGTGCTTGTTGAACTCTCTCGCTTTTAGCAAACATCATAACACCAGATGTGTCTCGATCTAGACGGTGCACGACAAAAATTCTATTGTTAGAATTATCAAGACGCACATGGGCTGTCAATTGACGATAGACCGTCAACTCTTTCTCTTGCGGAGAGGCAATTGATAGCAATCCAGCTTCTTTTTGAATAACAATGACATCATCATCTTCATGTAAAATTTTGATTCCGATCATAGGTGGTGTTTCAGAAACCTTTTTGTTCTGAAGGGAGACGGTTTGTCCAGGATGCAACGCATGATTGTGGGTTGTCACAACTCGATCGTTTACTAATACTTGTCCACGCGTTAACAGGGATTTAATAGAGTTACGGCTGAGATTTGTAATATGCTGTAATAAAAAAGGCAGTAACTCAGACGGTTCTTTCACCGTATATTGTTTGGCTGGGGCCTGATTTTTGCTAGTAGATTTGTTATTGTTTTTTGTAAAGTGTTTGGTGTTTTGCTTGTTGGGATGGTTCCTTCTTTTATTCATGAGATAAACCTCTTTCTTGGAAACTACGTTACGAGCTACAAGGAAATGTAACCGATAGTCTCTATACTAACAAATAACAAACGATCCACCAAGTATAACAGGTAGGTCTTCACATGTGAGGAATGAAAGGACCAATGCTACTAGCAAACAGGTTATACTTGAAAAAAGCCTTCCTACATAAAGAAGCTTCTGTTTACAAATTGTTACTACTTATTAACAGTCAGCTTTTTTCTTCCCCTGTCTTCTTCATTTTTGTTATAATGGTGCTTAAGCCAATTAAGGGAGTGTTACGAACGATGGATGCATTGTTTGACCAATTGAAAGAATATCTAAATATGGATACAGAAATCTCTTTACCTGAGTTTGATAAGTATTATAAAGAAGTATTGGTATTTTTAGATAGTGAATGGACAAACATGACTGAAGAAGATACCATGCGTATGATCTTCATTCTGGATAACTTAAAAGCGAACAGCGAAGATCGTTCTAAGCGCAAAGGTAAAGAAGCCAAGAAATTCGCTAAAATTGCTGAGCGTACAAATATTTGGGCTCAAGTAATGATTAAACGCATGAAAGAATTCGGTGTAAACGACGAAGAGATCGGCAAGCGTTACGAAGCAATTTACGAAGCAGTGTAGGTAAACACAGCTTACCAACCAAACCGGCATGTAAGCCTGGGTGGTTGAGGTCTGATTCCCTAAGGGAATCAGGCTTTTTTCTGTTGTAAGCCCCACTTTTGATGAGGAAACCTTACAAAAATTTAAGGTTTCTGTAAGACTTTTAAATAGGTAACGGAAAGGTTCTTGTACTACAATAAGATACACAACGTGAAAAAAGTCGAAACATGTCAAAGAAAACAACGTCCAATAAAGTAGGAAGGGAGGCAGCAATCATGAACCATGTCTTACAAGGAACAGCACAACCGTTAGAACAAAGCAAACATAACACCTGGCGTACCAAAGTACCAAAATGGTTAGTGATTTTTTTGGTTGCTGCGCTTTTCTTACAAGTTATTGTGTATTCTACTATAACGATAGCGGGTACTTATTTGATTGACCAACAGATCTTAACGAAGACTGTAGGTAGCAGTCTAGGAGGCCAAGGGACGTATGTTGCAGCAGACGAAATGCCTACTTACTTGAAGGATGCTTTTATAGCTATTGAGGACCATCGCTACTATAACCATAAAGGAATTGATTATATTGCATTTGGACGTGCATTATGGATCAACACCATGTCAGAGAGCAAGCGTCAAGGTGGCAGTACGATTAGCATGCAATTAGCTAGAAACTTATTTTTAACAAATGAAAAAACCTATACACGTAAGTTGAAGGAAGCATTCATTGCGATGAATTTAGAACGTCAATTTACTAAAGATGAGATAGTAGAGATGTATTTAAACAATATTTATTTTGGTCATGGAAAATACGGAATTGAAGCAGCTGCACAGCATTATTTTGGTAAAACTGTACGACTACATGATCCAAAGTTCAAAACGATTAACGAGAGCGAAGCAGCCATGCTGGCGGCTTTACCAAAAGCACCTGAAAACTATTCACCAATTAAATATCCAGATAAGGCAATGACGCGTCAGCATGTGGTACTAAGCAGAATGAAAAAGCTTGGCTATATCACGAATAAGCAGGAGCAGGAATTTTTGAAACAAAAAATTATCATAAAAACAAATGGAAATACGTTGTCTAGAGTAGCCTCGCAGTCATAACTGCGGGGTTTTCTTTATGAAGAATAGAGTAATCTGTTACTGTTCATAAGGATTTTCGCCAGTCATTTTCATCACTGGATAATATTTCTTGTGTTATAACAGGGTTATTTAGTGAAAATAGTATTAATACAGAGAAAGAAAGAGCATTCTAGAGATAGGGTAACCAGATAACGGATAATCGCCGTAAAATGTGCTATAACAACATTTTTTATTAATTAACTGTTGTAGTACAATGGGTGTAACAGTTTGAAGCAGGAAAAACATACGGAGGCGATTAACATGGAGAAAATGAGTCATTTCTTTGCTACATTAGGACCAAAACAATGTGAATGCTGTGGTCAACCAATTACAGAACAAGCGGAATCCTATATGTCCGAATGCTTGGATTGCTCCGAAAAGAAATACATGATCGTGAAAGCTTAATGTATAGGTAATAAATTACCTTTTGTTGGAACCTTTCTTTTCTCCCTATAGATACCCTTGATAAGTCATTCTGCAAATCGAGCAGAATGGCTTCTTTTTCTTGAGATAAAAATGTATGAGTGCTGCATCTACTACATACCAGTAAGGTTGTGCAAGCGCCAATTTTTCTTTACGTTTTACTTGCACCAGCAAAGAAAACAGGGCATTCTAAGAACAGAATATGGAGAGGAGCTTTTCGATGTTTCATCCTATTATTTATGACAATATTAAAGTTGTACTGGAAGGCGCTGTTTATGACCATGATTTAGATGGCGACATTTTGGTTACAAATCGAGTAGATGCTGTTGATTTAGCCAAATTTGGACGTTATTTTCATATTCAATTTCACTTACTTTCTCCCGAGGAGAACAACAACAAACACAAGGTTACTGCTGAAATTCAGCTCTCGACGGAACTATCTGATATTGCAAGTGAACAGTTAGAACAAACTCTTGCGGTACCGATGGGCTGTCGTATATGTATTCATTTTGATTTATCTATGAGGGATGTACCTCACGAATCTGCACAAGTGATACATATTTTAAATGAAATTTGGGGACATCGCCCGCATATTACACAACAGGTGATGTTTACAGTAGATGAGCATCAAGAATGGAGCTGGCCACCTGAACAGTTCAAGGTTCGAATACAACTAGATTTCCATCGTAAGATTGACGAAGGGAATATTCCTGATTTGAATGAAATTGTAGAATGCTGTATTGAATCATTGCGATTACTAGCGCAACGAGAAATGTAACCTGCACCACAGGATAGTATGAATACGATGATACAGTAGGAGACAAGCAAAAAATACCGCGTCAGAGTTGGAAGCTCGCTCCGATGCGGTATTTCTATATCTACTTTTAGATCAGTATTCTTTACTAAGGCCGGATGATTCTCCTAATCCTTTGGTAAAGGTTTATCTAGAGATGTGTTTTTCTGTTTAAGAGGAATGGCTACCGTAAAGGCACTGCCTATTCCTAACTGACTGCTAACAATAATTTTACCCTCATGTCGCTCAACTAGTCGTTGGCAGATTGTCAGTCCGAGCCCAGTACCACCATTGTTGCGATTACGTGATTTTTCAGCTCGATAAAATTTGGTGAAGATTTTGGATAGATCTTCTTCTGCGATGCCTTCCCCTTTATCGATGACAGAGAAGCTAACTTCATTATTCCCCATATCACAGGTGAACAGGATACTTCCATTTGGTTTATTATAATGAATGGCGTTATTTAGTAGGTTCTCTAGAACACGACGTAGTTTTTGCTCATCTGCTTCCATATGTAATGAATCAGAAATGCGGAATTTACTAGAGAAGCTAATTGGACTATGTTCCAGACGAGTAGCGTACTCTTCAGCGATGTTGATAGCGAACGTGCGTATATGAATGCGAGTTAAGTTAAGTGGAAAGCGTCCCATCCATTGATTGTGGTCCTGCAACTCATCCAACAAATTTTCCAAATCAAGAGCCTTTTCCTCAATTTTCCCCATCTGTTTCTGAATGCGTTCAAGATCGGTGACACGACCCGAGGCAATATAAGAGGCATAACCTTTAATGGTGGTTAATGGTGTACGGAAATCATGAGCAATGGCTGCCATCAATTCTTGTTGGCGATCTTCTACAAAATTGAGTTCTTCCACCATGTCATCGAAATAGTGGAATAGTTGCCCAAATTCATCCGTCGATTGATAAGAAAAGGCAACATCTCGTTTACCAGCCTTAATTTCCTGGGTAACGCGAGAAAGTTCATCAACAGGACGTAGTATCCAGCGAATGACAACAATAAATAAGATAATACCTATGAAAATCAGGCTGACATAAATGTACATAATGGTCATGGAGACCCCTTTGGAAGCGAGAATATCATAATCATCAGTATAAAATCGAACAACAGTCCTACCTTCAACAGGAGCACTACGATCAATGAAATACTCGGCTACCACCATTTTTAATCCTTTGCCTTTTGTTTCAAAGGCTTCTGAAGTTTTTGTGGTAATTGCATTGCCATTCTCATCTTCCACTACAATGGTGTACATCAAGTCTTCTGGCAACTGTTTAGTCAATTCTTTTAATTCATTGGGATCTTTAAACAAGGAACGACGAATCACCTCATTAAAGCTGACTCGCTCGGCGACTTCCTTTCCCAGCAAGAACTGCTCATGGCGATCTGTTTTAAGCTGATCCACAATAATGTTTTGAAAGACAAAGCGGTATGCCAAAATATGAATCACGATGACAGCTAAAAAGGCGAGCAGTATTTTATTGCTGATTTTCACGAATTAGATACGCTCCCCAATAAAGACGTAACCAGTTCCCCATTGCGTCTTAATAAATGTGCGTTCTATTTCTAGTTTTTCACGTAGGTTCTTAATATGTACCGTAACAGTATTAAGCGAGCCATAACCATAGCCCCATACGCGATCATAGATTTGTTCTCGGGTAAAAACAATCCCTGGATTCTCTGCTAGGAAGGTTAATAATTGAAATTCTTTTGTGGACAAATCAATTTTATTTTCACCTACATAAACAGAGTAGGTTTCCTTATGAATTTCCAGGCCTTTAAATTTTAAGATAGTAAGAGGTGAATTTCCTGCTTCCTTATCTAGTTGTTCAGTGTGAGCAGTTAATTTTCGCAACCGATCATAGCGACGTAGGTGTGCGCGGATGCGAGCCAGTAATTCTTCTGTATCAAAAGGCTTGGTGATATAATCATCAGCACCAATCTCTAATCCTACAACTTTATCAACTGGTTTGCCTTTTGCACTGAGGAAAATGATAGGCATTTCCCGTTCGCGACGAATTTGGGCACAGAGTTCATAGCCACTCATTTGTGGCATCATAATATCAAGTAGAATGAGATTTGGGCTTAACCCGCTGTCTAGTTTTGCAAGTGCTTCTTCTCCGTTATTAGCATGAGAAACGTCAAAACCTTCATTCTCAAGGATGTCTTGGAGCAGATCGACAATCTCTTGGTTGTCGTCCACAACAAAAATATGATCTTTCAAGGGAGACCCTCCTAGTTTCTACGAAATGCAATTAGTCTCATCATATCATGGATAAGTGCGTCTGGCACAACTAAATATAAGGAAAGATATAGTCTTATCATGTGAGCTGGTACTAATTGTAGTCAGAAAAAGCCAGAGACTTTTGTCCCTGGCTTTTGTATAAAAAGGTCATTCTTCTTTTTCATCTTATTTGAAAAAGATGTTTAGTCTTCCAGGTCTGCGATTGCTACACGTTTAGCACCTACGTATCTCTTGCTCCAATAGTAGGGATCGTCTAGGCTTGTCTTCGTTACCCCAATTCCTGTTTCGGAGTGAGCGAACATATTGTTTCCAATATAGATGCCTACGTGAGAAATGTTTGTACCATTCGTGTTAAAAAACACCAAATCACCTGGCTTTAGGTCTTCTCGATCTACTGACTCGCCCATATCAAACTGAGAAGCAGAAGAAGCTGGAAGTTTTGTTCCTAAGGAACTAAACACGTACCCGGTAAAACCGGAACAATCAAAACCGGAAGTAGATTTACCGGCTGCTTTGTAAGGTACGCCATACAAAGAATTGATAGTGTCGCCTAGTGAGTTGGAAGATGCGAATACAGAACCTCCACCCACGGCTAGTAATGCAGTCATTAGTATGGAACACACAAACTTACGCAACGAATGAGCCCCTTCCCTTTAAGCCTCCGAGGTTAGCTGATGGGTTCGGTCGAAAGGTTTCCCTAAGCTGTTTGGTATAACACAGCTATTCACCCCAAAGTATGGTTCCCCCGTTTCCATTGTCTGGAACTCGGCTATTTTTCGATTTTTTTTACAGAGAAATTAAATTCTACTTTCGTCGCCATTCCCCTTTTTTTTTTATTAAAGTTCACATTTTCGACATATTTCTAAGTAATCTTTTTAGATAATACCCGTCTTATCTAATTCTGATAACAACGTCACTTCCTTTATATATTTATAGTAGAAACACCTCTGAAACCCTCCAATCATTTCCTATTGATTTACCGTATTTCTTACCTACTTTCCCTTAAAATCTATTGTTCCTTTTAAGGATGGACATTCTCTCCGACTCAGGGCTGAGGCGAAAACCATCCGCTCGCCCGTTATAGATTGTTTCCGGGTCGACTACAATAAGGTCATGAACAACAAGCGATTGAAAAAAAGGAGGGAAAACATTTGCAAGGGCAATCCGGAAAAATATTTCTGGGGCTTACGCTGATTGTCGTAGGGGTACTGGTGTTGCTTGACAAACTAGGGCTAGGAATCGACAGGTTAATCCCCATGTTTATCGCAGGGCTATTAATGATTTATGGTTGCAAAAAGGTGTTAAGCGCTGGCTCAACAGGAAATAAGGGATGGGGAATCTTCGTTTTCCTCTTCGGGCTATTAATGCTCTTAGATAAATTGAGCTTGCTTTTTGGTTGCATGTTAGCCATTGCGATCATCTACTTTGGCTTTAAAGTAATGAAAAGCCAACGACATACTTCTCAGCATGAAGCTCCACCGATTTGGGAAAGAGACTGGGCAAAAAGTGTACTACGAGAAGATAAGCTAGATCGTTGGGAACACGAACTAAAGAAACGTCAACAAAAGGATTTGTTTTGATTACAAAAACCAAAAAATGATAAACTCTAGGGAGGAATTTTAAGATGAGTATTTTTAAAAGACTGCGTGATGTAACGGTGGCTTCAGTAAATAATGCGATTGATTCCATGGAAGATCCGGTAGTAATGCTTACTCAATACATGCGTGATATGGAAGCTGAGATTGGTCGAGTAGAAATTGCGGTTGCTCGCCAAGTGGCGCAAGAGAAGAAGTTCCGTCAACAATATGAAGAGGCTAATACTCTAGCAGGTAAACGTGAACGTCAAGTGATGCTTGCTTTATCTGAAGGCGAAGACGAATTGGCAAGACGCGCCCTATTGGATCAAAAAACATATGAATCACGTGCGGTTGAATTAAAAGAACTATTAGATTCATCCAGTCATGCCGCTCAACAAATGCGTGAGAAATTGGCTGAGCTAAAAGAAGAGTTTTATAAAATGCGTGCTAAAAAATACATGTTAATGTCCCGAGCTCAAGTCGCTCGTACACAAAAACAAGTCAATTCTTATGTAACAGGCATGGGTGTTGAAAACGCAGCTCGCGGTTTCCATCGCATGGAGGAAAAAGTGATGCAAATGGAAGCAGAAGCAAGCATGAGCGGCATGTATGAGGATTCTGAATACCATCGTTCATTGAAAAATCTGGATAAAAAAGATGAATTAGATAATGAATTAGCAAAATTAAAGGAGAAACTGGCAGGAAAATCTGTTGAAAATAGGGAAGAAGTAGAGTCAGCAATAAAGAACTAGATACTATCAATTACAGCAGCCCTGTTTAGGGCTGCTTTTCCCCTAGGAGGGTTTACTAGATGTCAGATTTACTTGTGTTTCTGAGACGCTTTGTCTCACGGCCGGGACAAGTAGGGAGCGTTATCCCCAGTTCGCGTTATTTAAGCAATTTAATGATGAAAAATGTACCATGGGAACAAGTGGGGCATATTGCCGAATTGGGGCCAGGAACCGGTGTGTTTACACGTGCTATTCTTACACAGATGAAGGAAGATGCACAGTTTTTTATCGTTGAGCGCGATCCGCAATTTCAACAGATGCTGCATCATCGCTTCCCTAAAGTTCCGATTTGCTCGGAGGCGGTTAGATTATCGAAGTATATGAATGAATTAAACATTCCCTCACTTGACGCCATTATCTCTGGACTACCCTTTGCGGTTTTCCCAGAACAATTACGTAGTGACATCTTGGATTCTGTGGTAGAGTCTCTTGAACCAGGTGGGGTATTTGTTACCTTTCAGTACTCTTTGCAACTTAAAAATGAACTTGAATTTCGCTTTTCAAAGGTGGATATTAAATTTACCCCACTCAATATTCCACCAGCTTTTGTATATGTATGTAAAAAAGGATAAAAAATCAGTTGAGAGAGGAGTAGGCTCCGTTTGAAATTTTCTCGGGTAGAAAAAATGGTAGCAGGTACCATTATCATCTTTGTTGGTTTAGGCCTCTTCCTCAATAATTTAGGGCTGGTTTTTTTCAGCATTTTTTCCTTATGGCCTCTGCTACTTATCTTTTGGGGGTACCGATTCTGGAAACGAGGAAGAAAAATTGCCGGGGGTATCTTGTTAACCATTGGCGTTCTTAATATTTTTCAAGAATGGTTTGGCATTGCGATCCATAATTTGTTTGGCTTTATCTTTTCGCTATTCTTTATCTACTATGGCATTCGATTAATACGTCGCAAAGGTCGAAATAAGAATGACTTTGACCAAGACTTAACTTATACAGAAGAGAAGGTACGAGAGGCATCACCATATCAACAACCAACAACAAAACAAGATGAGTTGGATCTTGCAATGGATGCGTTGGTAAAAGAGAAACAATGGCAGGAAGCACAAGTAAAAATAGAAGATGGTATCCAAGCAGAACAGACAAGACAGGAAACCTTTGCAAACGAGCAGAACGATCAAAAGGCGAAGAAAGAACCTTTTACACAGTTTGGACCTAGGATTGAAGGCGAACGCTATTCTGGCTCTTATTTTTCGGATGGTCCTGATGAACCTTTTACTTCAAAAGAAGGCTCTCAAAGAGAACAACGGAAATCCAGAAATAAAACCTTTAATAAAGGCTTTGATGAAACGTTCTATGATCATGTGCATATTCACAATCCACAAGACACACGCAGTTCCCTGATCGGCGATTATCGACTGATTTCGGGTCGCTTTGAGCTGAAAAATATGCGGATATGGCAAGGCATCGGTGATGTGGTTATTGATCTTTCTCGTGCTGTGATTCCTGAAAGAGAAGGGACGCTGGTTATCAACGGCTGGATCGGAGACGTTACGATCTATGTACCAGTCGACATGCCAGTACAGGTGATGGCAGAAGTAACGATTGGAGAATTGGAAGTACTAGGCCATCGTCAAAATGGCATTACGCGTAAGGTGATGTTGTCCACTCATAACTACGCAGAAGCTACTGAAAAAGTAAAAATCATCATTTCGCTCTGGGTGGGCGATATTGATGTAAAGTACATCTGATGAAAGGGTGTACTAACGTATGAAACAATCCTATTCGACATTAAAAAGCATTCAATGGCAGGCGGTTCAACAAGCGCTGTTCTGGACAAACAGCACGGTGTTGACGATGTTCGGTATTTTCTTATGGATCGGTCATTATAGCAAGGATCGTCCTGAGGTTAATGAGTGGTTGTCCACATATCTACATGTATCCATGCACTTTGAGTTAAGCTGGCGTGTCTTCTTTTTTCAATTATTCGTGGGATTATTAGTAGCTACAGCTGTTGGCTTAGTCAGTGGTTATATCGCTGGTAATCTATTGAAAAAGCGTCTCTATTCTCTGTGGGAAGCGACGATGAATCTAGAACGCGGAATGCTATCTTATAGGGTGCCTGAGTTAGGATCAGACGAAATTGGCGAACTGGGCTGGCAGTTGAATCGGCTTGCAGCTAAATGGGAAGGTCAAGTAGCATCATTACAACGACTCTCCACGCACAATGCGGAATTGCATGATCAGGTTAAGGTTGCTGCCGTGACAGAAGAACGACAACGACTTGCACGTGAATTGCATGATGCGGTCAGTCAGCAATTGTTTGCTATCGCGATGACCACAGCTGCTATCAAGCGATTGATTGATAAAAACCCAAGTCGAGCAGCTCAACAGATTGAACTGGTAGAGGAGATGGCAGCAGGAGCTCAAGCAGAAATGAGAGCATTACTGTTACACTTGCGTCCCGCTACGTTACAAAATAAATCGCTAGGTGAAGCGGTTGAAGAGCTTTTAGAAGAGTTGAAGATCAAGCATACATTAGATATTAACTGGGAAATTAGTAACATTGCCAACATCCCGAGTGGTATTGAGGATCAATTATTTCGGATTTTGCAAGAAGCGTTATCCAACTCCTTGCGTCATTCCAGAGCACATAGCATTACAATAAAATTGTTTACGCTACAGGGACATGTACGTTTCCGCATTGCGGATGATGGAATTGGCTTTGATCCAGATGGAGAAAAAATGACCTCATATGGGTTGGTGTCCATGCGTGAGAGGGTTGATGAAATCGGTGGAGCAATGGAGATTTATTCATCACCGGGCAATGGCACACAGATCGAAATACGCGTCCCGTTACTGCTGGACGTTCACCCAAAAGGAGTAGATGGAGAAAATGATCCGGGTATTACTAGTAGATGATCATGAGATGGTGCGTATGGGGCTCGCTTCTTATTTGTCCACAGAGGATGATATAGAAGTAGTAGGAGAGGCTTCAAGTGGGGAAGATGGAGTACGTCTGGTAGAGGAAATGCAGCCAGACGTGGTGCTAATGGATTTGGTCATGGAAGGTATGGGAGGTATTGAGGCAACAAGAAAAGTGCGGGAAGTGTTGCCGCACACCAAGGTGATTGTACTTACCAGCTTTATTGATGATGAAAAAGTGTACCCAGTTATTGAAGCAGGTGCATTCAGTTATCTGTTAAAAACCTCCCGTGCCTCTGAAATCGTGAAAGCCATTCGTGCCGCTGTAGAAGGTGAGCCTGTACTGGAATCGCAAGTGGCGAGCAAAATCATGGCTCGTTTCCGTACAGGTGCACAGACACCAGCGCATCAACAGTTGACGCCTCGTGAGCTGGAGGTACTGCTGTTGATCGGGCAGGGAAAATCCAATCAAGAGATTGCGGATGAATTAATTATTGGAATTAAAACGGTTAAGACGCATGTAAGTAATGTTTTATCGAAATTAGGTGTAGAAGATCGGACGCAAGCTGCTATTTATGTACATAAGCATCAGCTACATTAAGAAAAATAGATGAAACGCCAAAACCCGGAGCTATTCTTCGGGTTTTTCTGCTTATGGCTTATCAAACCGGCTTACTAGGGCAATACTAAAAGAATATGGAATATAGTGGAGTTGGTCGCATGAAAAAGTTTATGCCGAAGCGATCCCAATTCTTCACAGCAAATAATGGAGTAGATGTCGTCGGAGATATACATGGTTGCTATGAAGAATTTATTGAACTGTTGTCGGTGCTCGGCTACACGTTCGATGCAAAGGATCAGCTATATAAACATCCTAGGGGAAGAAAGCTTCTGTCACTGGGAGATATTACGAGCAGAGGACCAGAGTCCCTCAAGTTACTTGATTTTTTTATTAGGCATGTTAAAGAGGGGCTAGCTGAGATGGTAGACAGCAATCATGGCTGGAAAATTGCACGTTGGCTAGATGGAAGACGTGTAATGCTGGCGCATGGGGATGAGTTGGTGGAACATCAGTTTGCGCGTTATGAGGCAGAACGCGGAGCGCGTCCTGCTGCTCAATTTCGTTATGCGAGTTTGCAACTGCTCATGTCGGCACCTTCACATATTATTGTGAAATACCGAGGTGAAAAAGTTCTAGTTGCCGTGCATGCTGGGATTAAAGACAGTTATATTGGGACGGATTCACCCGCCATCCAAAATTTTTGTCGATATGGAGATGTGGCAGGTTTGGGGCCAGATGGTAGGCCCATTCGCAAGGATTGGACGGTAGAGCATTTATCCAATATGTTAATCATCTGGGGGCATGACCCTCGACCTGAACCAGAACGCAGTGAAAAGCAGAATGCTATTAATATTGACCAGGGGTGTGTGTTTGGAGGTAAGCTATCCGCTTATCGTTACCCAGAGGATGAGCTAGTCAGCGTGATGGCTAAAGCTAATTATTCCGGCTTGGATGATACACCACTCACCCGTTATGTAAAAAGGAAATAGCTTTGTCAGAAAAAAGCGAGCCAGATTACATAGGCTCGCTTTTAGACATAATCTTCGTAGGATGAGAAATTCTTTTTTTGAGAGGAATCATTAGGTAACTGAGAAGGTGATTCTAAGGGAGCTTCACTAGTCGGTGTGTCGGTAGTAGGAGGCAGTTGTTCTGGATCGGTATTAGGGGCAGAAGGGGTAGCTGTGGGAGGAGATAAGGATTGATTCAATGCGATTTCAATTGCTGTCTGCTGTGTATGCGCTTGTGACTGTGTTTGGGATGGTATAGGAATCTGTGTAGAGGATTGCTCTTGCTCTAGGGATTGCACAGAAGGTTGAAAGGTAATCGAACGCATATGCTGTTGGGTATTTTTTGTAGTAGAGTAAATTCCTACGGCTGCAAGGCCTGCTGTGATTCCATGCATGAGGGAATCTTTCCAGATGAAAGGTACGGGGCCATATAACCAATCGTAACCTATCTTTAATAGCAAAATAAATCCCAATGTTGTCCAGGCCCGTAGCTTCGTAGGAATACCTAGCCAGCTAGATAGGGTAGAGGTGGCCGCCATGGCGATCGCCACAATAGCACCAATGTCTAAGCTCATGGGAACGTCTCCTTTGTTTAGCCGTGCTTGTGTAATAAATGGCCTATTTTTTCGTCAATTTTTCGTATAATCGGCGTAACACGACGGCTTCTGCCCATAACGGCAAGGGGTTATCGTAATTGTGCCGCCAATCCTCATTAGTTAAAATGCCTTCTTGGTAAAGCCAGCTAACTGCTTCCTGCTTCCAGTCAGCTGGCGGATCAGGATTTGGATCAGGATCAGGATCAGGTGTAGTGGTTTGTGGGGAGTATAAGGACGATTGGTAAACTCAGCAAAACCACGAACAACGGCTTCTGCAAGATTTTCCCACTTTGTATTTAAGAGCTGTGCATCTGTCGGATTGTCTGCAAATCCATATTCGATGATGACTGTTTCTACGTTTCCAGTGTCCCGATGCATAAAATAGTAATCAAGCTGGGGATTATTAGGAAGAGTACGCGTATAGGTACGTCTCACGGGCATGCCAACTGTCTCGATTTCCTCAAAAAGAGAACGAGCCATGGCTGAGGAAGCATGAATGGAGTAGATTCCTTCTGCCCCGTGTCCGCCACCCGAATTAACATGATTGCAAAGACAATAACGTGCGCCGCTGTTACGAACTAGTGATGCACGCTGGTCGCTTCCAAGCGTCATGTCTGTAGAACGGGTAAGCAAAGTCGGAATATTTAATTCTAAAAAACGCTGGTATTGATAAAGGGACATTTTTAGTACGAGGTCTTTTTCTTTAAACAAGTTGTTGGTCCCTCCTCCTGGATCAATGCCACCATGTCCAGGGTCGATCATGACGAAAGGAGTCATTTTTCTTCACCTCGTCACAGTATATGCAGATCCTATCACAAAAAGTTAGCCTCATTTCATACCTTACGACACAAATCAGCATGGACAGGGAAGCTTCTTATGGTAAAATGGACGGGATAAGATATTAAAAAAGGATGGTAATGGAACATGTGGTACAACTGGGTTATTCCAATTGTTACGCTTCTCGCAGGTTTAGCTGGTGGGTTCTATGGTGGAGTTCACTATCTTAAAAAGCAAGTAGCCAACATGCAAATGGATGAAAAACAAATTCAAACCATGGCACGTTCTATGGGTATGAATTTAAATCAAAAGCAGCTAAAGCAAATGAGTCGCAACATGAAAAACATGAAAATGCCGAACACAAAACTCCCTAAACCTAAGTCAAAATAGGAGGGAAGCAACTTGAGCTCCTCGCGTATTCGCTTTATGATGTTAGGCTTTATCATTGGAGTCATACTGTTCTTTCTTAAAGATTTACCAACGGGATTTCGAATGGCAGCTCCCTTTTACGGGGCAGGCATCGGCTTATTAACCGACGGAATCATTGCCCGTGTAAAGCAACAGAGAGATGGCAAATAACGGGGAGACAGGTGCCGATCGGGTAAAAACGTGTCAGCAACCAAACAGGAGTAAGTCGCCTGTTATTAGTAAAAAAGTAACGGCGTGCAACCATCAGGTGTTGCACGCCGTTTTGCTTATTTTTATTTGATTAATAGTTCATACACCATTTTTGTAATGAGAGAGACTGATATAATAAGAAATAGCGGGCGCACATAACGGACACCTGTTTTGACAGCTACGCGGGCACCTAAAGTAGCACCTATAATCATCGCAATCCCCATAACTAAACCAGTTGAAAAGAAGACCTTTCCATTCCAGGTAAATACAGTAAGCGCAGCAATGTTGCTGGCTAGATTAAGGATACGACCGTTTCCAGCAGCGATTACAAAATCATAACCAAACAATAATACCATGAGAAAGACAAAGAAGGAGCCTGTGCCAGGACCAAAAAAACCATCGTAGAACCCGATCAAAAAAGCAAACAAAATCCCCCAAGGAATAGTAAAGGTCGTGTACCCTTTAAAGTTTGCTTCATGGCCAAACTTTTTGTTTAAAAGAGTATAAACAAAGATAAGACCCATCATAATAATTACTAGCGTGTTAAGAAAGCCTTGAGGAACATCTAAAACAGTCAGGGCACCTATCCATGCACCGATAAATGAAAAGGGCATAAGGATTAACATTAGCTTTTTATCATATTTACCCATGCTAATGAAGGTGATGGAGCTGGTTAGGGAAGAGATAGTACCTGCCAGTTTGTTTGTACCCAATGCTAAATGAGGAGGGAGACCTAAACCCAACAAGGCAGGCAGGGAAATCAATCCTCCTCCTCCAACACAACTATCAATGAATGCAGCTAAAAATCCTAATAACGAAAGTAAAACAATGGTGGATATGTCGAGTTCCATATGACAGTCAGACTCCTTTATGCAATTGTGAAATATTTGATAATGTACAGTTTAACATGAGCGATCGGGTTTGCAAGGGTTGAACATTCGGTAATGTAGGACTAAACACCTTACTATACTTTCAAAACATTTTTGTTGCATTAGTCAGTCGTTTGCGCTATAATTAAACAGAAAAAGAAGAGTAAATAAACTTTTTACCTACATAAAGGAGGAGTTTTTGTAATGGCACATCAACTACCTGCACTACCATATGCAAACAATGCATTGGAACCACATTTTGATGCACTAACAATGGAAATTCACCACGATCGTCATCACGCTACATACGTTAACAATTTAAATGTTGCTTTAGAAGCTCATGCTGATCTTCAAGAAAAAAGCATTGAAGAATTGATTTCCAATCTGGATGCTCTTCCAGAAGGCATTCGTACAGCTGTACGTAACAATGGCGGTGGACATGCGAACCACAGCTTATTCTGGGAAATTCTAAGTCCAAATGGCGGCGGAAACCCAACAGGTGCTATTGCTAATGCGATTAATGCAGCTTTCGGTAGCTACGATAACTTTAAAGCTGAATTTGCAAAAGCAGCTACAGGCCGTTTCGGTTCTGGCTGGGCTTGGCTAATTGTAGACGGCGATAAAGTAGCAATCACTTCCACACCTAACCAAGATAGCCCAATCATGGAAGGCAAAAAGCCTGTTCTTGGTCTAGATGTATGGGAGCATGCTTATTACTTGAATTACCAAAACAAACGCCCAGACTACATCGGTGCTTTCTGGAACCTGATTAACTGGGAAGAAGTAAACAAACGCTTCCAAGCGGCTCGCTAATACATGTAAAAAAATCAAAAGGTAAGCCTCCTATTAGACATGTCTAGTAGGAATGCTTACCTTTTTTGATTTGTAAAGTAATAACAAGTAAGCGTATGTCTTCAAAAGGCTAGGTTATAAGAGACGCGAGAGTTCGTCCATAAAACGAATCCAGCACAAATTCACATATGGAACCCATCATTTTCTACTGTTCTTCTCACGTTTTTCTTACCTCCTAGATATAAATAAATCTAAGGAGGAAGGGTTTCGTTTCCACTTCTCTCTGTATGAGATTTTCAGGCATGATCCGATTTCATTTTTTATATAAAGTTTCCCTCAGGCAATTTTTTTTCCTTACAGATGCAATCCTGCCTTTTTGCAAAAACGTTTCTCTAGACTAACACGGTTTTCAGTCGTTACCATAAAGATAGAAAGTTTGGTATGAGGAGGATTGACTGTGGAAAGTTTAGAAGGGGGCACCAAACTCCTGAAATACAAAAAGGGAAGCAAAGCCATTAAAATTAGCATCTTCCTTTATTTAATCCTGTCTGTCAGTAAGATCTTGGCGGGTATGTTTGCACAATCTGAGGCGTTGACAGCAGATGGATGGAATAACGTCTCAGATGTACTGGCGTCAATTGCTCTGATGATCGGTATGTATATTTCCCAAAAGCCAGCCGATCACAATCATCGATATGGACATTTTCGTGCAGAAACGACAGCAGCTCTATTAGCGGCTTTTATGATGGCAGTGGTAGGAATAGAAGTGTTACGAGATGCTTTCATGAAATTATGGAGGCCAGAAGCGCAAGTAATAGCTCCCGATTCTTTATCCATGTATGTAGCTTTGGGTGGTGCCCTCATTTTATATCTCTTATCTCGCTACAATATGGCTATCGCAAAAGAAACAGATAATTTGGCAGTCATGACTGCCGCTTATGATAATCGAAGCGACGCGATCATCAGTATAGGGACTTTGATTGGTATTGGTGCAGCTCGACTGGGGTGGTTATGGGCGGACGCCTTGGTGGCGCTCATTGTGGGCTTACTAATTATTAAGACGGCATATGTGGTTGGAAAACAAGCAGTTGACAGCTTGATGGATGCCTTTGAGGAAGATAAATGGCAAGAGATACATGATCGAATCCTGGAAGTGAATGGTGTTAGCCGAGTGACTGATTTACGGGCACGCTATCACGGAAGTGCTGTTCATGTTGATTGTATCATAGAGGTACCTTCATCACTGACAGTAGCAGAGAGTCATGATGTCACGGATAAAATTGAAGATTATCTGAAAGGTTTTAATGGTATTGAACGTATGTTGATTCATGTAGAACCAGCTACGAGCAGACAAAATAAATCCTGACCATAGAAGGAACAAAGAGAAAAAGCTCCTCATTGACGAGGAGCTTTTTCCATCTTAATTAACTTGAATCTCTTTTTTAGGGTTTAATTTTTTTGTTAATTGGTCTTCACTGTGGTGAATCCAGCCTACAAACGAATCACGAATTTGCTTATCTTGATCTAGATAAACCACGGCTACCAGCATGTAGTGGGATTTACCCATATGCTTAGCACGATAGCGTAAATCTTTCCATTTTACTTCATAGCCAAATGAACGTTGAATCACTTCAGCATGCACATGGTGGGTAAAGGAAAGAAAAGCCTGCACTTTTTTATCCTGTCTAGTGATGGTAATAAGATCTGGCTCCACTTTTGGAATTGGAAAAATATCAAGCACCAGTGGTTCTGAATCTTGATGCATCTCCCCTACATACCATTGCTGAGACGTTTTTACTACGAACGTCCACTGACTCCATGAATAAGTAGGAATCAGTGTGTACTCTCCTTCTAGCCCCAAAGAGGATTGAAGATAGGTTACCTCGCGTGCGTGGACCCGATATCTTTTTACATAATACAAGGCAATAAACAGGTAAATAACCAGGAACAGCTTCCCAGGCTCAGCACCAGCAGCCCATAATAACAGACCGATGATATGCAAGGCAAAAATTAGTGGATCAAAGATAAACATAGTACAAAGAGCAACCCATTTTCGATTAAAGGGTCGCAGTGCCTGCGTTCCGTAGGCATTAAATATATCGACAAATACATGTAGAAAGACAGCAAAGAATGTCCAACCAAGTAAATGCCCCCAATGTTGTTGCGGCATAAAGAATTGGATAAGTCCACAAATGGAAAGTGTCCAGATAAAAATAGCGGGGATCGAATGAGAGGCTCCCCGATGGTTGCGAATATATGTTGCATTACCGAGTAGACGAGTAAAACCGTCAAAATCGGGTGCTTGTTGACCAATGACTGTTCCAATCATTACCGCTTCAGCTAAACCAGGATCGTTTGCTACAACAGGATCTAAGTGAGCAAGAGCAGCTAAACCAAAACCGATGGCAAAATGCGTGGCAGTATCCACTAGAAGATTTCTCCTTTCGCACGGGGATGGTGGAAAAATTATGGCACAACTAACGTGATTCTTCAATGCTTTCGAGAAAAAAGCTATACTTTCTTTCTACATATAGCATAAACAATACGTTTAGGATGGCAAATGTAGGAGATCGCTTGTTCAAATCTCTTTTTTTTGGCAAGATGGGAATAGATGATCTTTGCACGAATTGCAATATATTGATTAGATGTAACCTGAATGAGCAAAGGGGAAACAGAGAAAAAGCATGACAAGAAAAAAACAACCAACCATTTATACGCTGCCCGATGAATTTCAAGCATTTGATTTTGCTCAAGATCTCTTATACTGGTATGATGCCCAAAAGCGCGACTTACCATGGCGAATAAATCGAGATCCATATCGTGTCTGGGTATCAGAAATTATGCTACAGCAGACCCGTGTAGAAACCGTTAAACCCTACTATCAAAATTTTATGCAAAAATTCCCTACAGTGGAAGCATTAGCTGTCGCTCCTGAAGAAGATGTTCTAAAAGCATGGGAGGGACTAGGGTATTATTCCCGAGCAAGGAACTTACAAGCCGCAGCTCGTGAAGTCACAGTTTCCTATGGAGGCGTTGTTCCTGACACACCTGAAAAAATTTCTAAATTAAAGGGTGTGGGACCATACACAGCGGGAGCTATTTTAAGTATAGCTTACGAAGTGCCTGTGCCAGCAGTGGACGGAAATGTAATGCGTGTATTTTCCAGACTTTTACTTATGGATGATGATATTGCTAAACCAGCAACACGTGTGAAAATGGAACAACTAGTGAAACAAACGATTCCAATTGGACGAGCAGGTGATTTCAACCAAGCAATTATGGAATTAGGTGCACTCGTTTGTCTACCTAAGAATCCACAATGCCTAACCTGTCCCGTATTTGATTATTGTCTGGCTAGAAGGGAAGGCGTGCAGGATACGTTGCCTGTCAAAGGAAAAGCAAAGCCGCCGCGTCCGGTCCAATTACTAACAGTGGTGGTTAAACGAGGAGCCCAATTCCTCATACAAAAGCGCCCTGAACAGGGATTATTAGCTGGATTATGGGAATTTCCAATGATAGAGCATGCAGGTACAAACGATGACGAGGAGCAATTGCTACGTTTCTTGGAAAAAGAGTATGGTCTTGAAGTAGCTTTGGGGGATTATCTGATGAATGTACAGCATACCTTCTCACATTTGCATTGGAATGTGGATGTCTATGTGATGGAGCACATGTCAGGTGAGCTGCTAAAAGAGAATGCTGTGTTTGTTACCTCAGTGGAAATGGAGCAATACGCATTCCCAGTATTACACAATAAGATAATAGCCGAGGTATTGGAGAAGTAAGAAAATTGATAAATGGTAAAGCCCCCTTCACAAAAAAGGGGGCTTTACATGCCTACTCTGATTTTTTAGAATCGATTCATTAAATAATGATGCTCCATGCAACGTTGTTGGTTATCTTCACGAATTTTTTCAATACGTTTAAGTTGGATATAATCTCGGTATGTTTTCTCTGGTGATTTCTTTTTACGTTCAATGATAATAGTAAAAAAGATCATTGGAATATGCACAGTGCACATCCTCCTTTTATTTTTTGTTCATCCAGTCAGGTCCCATCTAGCGCCTTTACACCTACAAATTTCATGCGTTGTTTACGTTTAACATTTCTCATCCCAACATTCCCCCATTCAAATTAAGAATACTTACATAATATACGGCGTTTGAGCGTCTAACATGTATCGTTTTTCATCGCGTTCCTTAATCCATTGCTCTTGAAAATGAAGTTCTGTTTGTCGTTCAACAGGTTGCTTGTTGCGCTTAATCTGAACGGAAAACATTAAAAAATGAAATACCATGATTCATGTCACCCCCTTTCAATAGGTACGAAATAAGAACATAAAAAGACCGTAAGATATGGGTATCTCACGGTCTGGGCGTGTAAAGTGAATAAGCACCGCAAGAGATACCTCTCCTACGATCTACTTATCAGGTATAAAGAATGGCTAAACAACCATCACCTGTCGGGAAGCAAGGAGAGAAGATGTTATGAAATTATGCATAGCACTATTGTTGCCAACTAATTGTGTTAAGATTCCCATAATCATCATTTTCTGTACCTCCTTTCCAAATGGTTGCTGTTATTTCTTAATAGTATGGTATTATTTTCAATTTGTAAAGTATAAAATCAATCATTTATGAAAAAAAATTAAATTCCGAAAAAAATATAAAATAGTTTACAATAATTGGGTTATGGAGGCTACACCTCACCTGCATTTGCACGTAGCGATAGGCTGACATAGCCTGTATAATATAGAAGTCAATTAGTACCAGATGTTAATAGCTGGTAGATGGAACGTTCATTTTTTATTTTTCTAGAGGGAAGGGAAGAAATATATGAGTCGAAATGGTAAAGTCGCGTTAGTTACAGGTGGAACAAGGGGCATTGGGAAGGCAATTGCTCATCAGTTAGCAGATCAAGGCTATGATTTAGTGATTAACTATTTACGCAATCGTACAGCAGCTAGAGAAACAGCAGCAGAACTGGAAGCGAAAGGTGTTCGCGTTCATTTGGTGAAAACCAATGTTGGAGATGTTGCAAAAATCAAAGAAATGTTTAAAGAGATAGATGAGGTATTTGGTCGTTTGGATATTCTCGTTAACAATGCAGCGTCCGGTGTACTACGACCTTTAATGGAACTAGAAGAGAGTCACTGGGATTGGACTATGGAAATTAACAGTAAAGCTTTATTATTCTGTGCGCAAGAGGCAGCGAAATTGATGCAAAAGACAAATGATGGTGGTAAAATTGTGAGCTTGTCCAGTCTGGGCTCTATTCGTGTTATTGAAAACTATACAACTGTGGGGGTCTCCAAGGCTGCTGTAGAGGCTTTAACGCGTTATCTTGCTGTAGAACTAGCACCTTATAATATCTCTGTAAATGCTGTTTCCGGTGGCGTTGTTGATACAGGTGCATTAAAGCATTTCCCAAACCGAGAAGAGTTATTAGAAGCATCCGCTAACCGCACTCCAGTAGGTCGCATGGTAGAAGAAGAGGATCTTGCAAATGCGGCGATTTTCTTGTTATCAGACCAAGCTAAAATGATTTGCGGACAGACAATTATTGTTGATGGCGGTATTTCTTTACTGGTTTAGTTCCTGTTAGAAAACTGCTACAATGTTAGGTGTGTTTAAGGGGACAAACTTTCCTCGGTAGTGTACAATAGAAAAATGAAGCCCGTCTAAGGGAGGCGCCTATTATGATTATTCGGACGTTTCGTCTGGGCGATTATGCGGCAATTACTCGTATTTGGCAAGAAACAGAATTAGATCGGACTGATATGGAAACGATGGATTCTCTTGCCAAACAATTGGCTTGGGACAGCGACTTGGTTATGGTGGCTGAGGAAGATGGAGAAGTTGTAGGTGTTATTGTCGGCACGATAGATGGAACGCGTGCTTATTTTTATCGTTTAGCTGTTTCGCTTTCTTCCCAAGGATTGGGCATAGGTCGTAAGCTAGTGGAAGCTCTAGAGAATCGTTTTCATCAACGTGGCGTCAATCAGATTCTTATCATGGTAAATCAGGCAAATGAACGCGTGTTGCCCTTTTACCAAACTATGGGATATGAGTTACAACAGTATATTACGCTTTCCAAAAAGATTTCTTTCTAAGGAAATATTTCTGGAGGGTACAAAATTTGAGAAAGGGGAGAGTCATGTCGTCGCAAGTACCAGGATCCATTATACGCATTGAAAGCTTCAAACATAATCAGTCCTTACATCGTACTTGGGATCGCACTACGCTTATTCATACAAGCGATGCAGTGGTGATAGCCGGTAATGATCGTGTCAAAGTCACAGAGTCTGATGGGCGTGAATGGCGTACCAGAGAGCCTGCAATCTGTACATTTGGACGTGGTCAATGGTTTAATATTCTAGCCATGATGCGGGATGACGGGATTTACTATTACTGTAATATCGGTTCTCCTTTCAGCTTAAAAGGAAATTTACTCAGCTACATTGACTATGATCTGGATGTGAAAATCTACCCAGATATGACCTATACGGTATTGGATGAAGAAGAATATGCCCTACATAGCGGACAAATGAATTACCCGCCATATGTGAAAGAACGGGTTCATTTGGCGTTGGATGAGGTTTTGGAATGGATCAAAGCGAGACGTGGGCCTTTCCAGAACGGGTTTGTTCAGAGGTGGTATGAACGTTACCAGCTGTTGAAACACCATGATGAAGATTGAGCAATTATATGTAACGGACACACCCCTGTTATCGGTCAAGCGAAATTTGGCAACGATAACAGGGGTATTTTTCAATCAAACACGCCTACAATAGTTAGAAAACGGAAGAAACCGGGTAAAAGGGCTGTTACCATATACTTGGCAACAAGACAATACCCTTTATCTAGTGTAAAATCGGGTCACAGAGACTTAGGCTTCGGGAAAAAGAGGCGCATCCATCTTTCACACTGACAGCAGGGGGGATGCTATGAGTAGCATACGCAGATATCTACATTATGTGGGACCTTACAAAGGGAAAATTTTTGTAACTATTGGCATCGGTATTGTAAAATTTGGAATCCCATTACTAATGCCATTAATTCTCAAATACGTGATAGACACTTTAGTTACTGGTACAATGCCCAAGGAAGATAAGCTAAATCAACTGTTTTGGTTAATGGGTGCAGCTTTCTTTCTGTTTACAATCGTGCGAGCTCCGGTAGAGTATTATCGCCAATATTACGCACAATGGATATCTAGTCGTGTTTTGTTTGATATTCGTAATCAATTATTTAGCCACCTACAGAAATTATCCATGCGTTTTTATAACAATCATAAAGTGGGCGAGATTATATCACGAGTGGTAAATGACGTAGAGCAGACCAAAAGTTTTATTGAAACGGGTCTTATGAACATTTGGCTAGATTTGGTGACTATTCTTATTACGCTTTCCATTATGTTATTTATGGACGTAAAACTAACTATGATTGCTATTGTTGTATTTCCTTTGTATGGATTCTCGATTAAGTATTTTTACAAGAGATTGCGCCAATTAACCAGAGATCGTTCGCAGAGGCTAGCAGAATTACAGGGGCATTTGCATGAACGAGTTAATGGAATTTCCGTTACTCGTAGTTTTGCTTTGGAAGAGTATGAAGCCAAACAATTTGAAAAGAAAAATCAAAGATTCCTTGATAAAGCCTTAGAGCAAACTAGCTGGAATGCCTATACGTTTTCTGTGGTCAACTCTATAACTGATATTGCGCCGCTTTTAGTTATTGGATTTGCAGGTTATCAAGTCATCCAAGACGCATTGACTATTGGAACGCTAATGGCTTTTTACGCTTATCTGGAGCGTCTATATACACCACTTAGACGAGTTGTTAATTCATCGACCACATTGACACAAGCGATCGCTTCTATGGATCGCATGTTTGAATTTATTGATGAAAAGTATGATGTCGTAGATCGACCTGGAGCTTGTACATTGCCCGTGAACTCTGAAACCAAACGGATTAGCGGGCGTGTAGAGTTTGAACAGGTTACATTTGCTTATAACAAAGGAGATGAACCGGTTTTACATGATGTACATTTACGAATTGAACCGGGTGAAACGGTAGCGCTAGTCGGTATGTCGGGTGGTGGAAAGTCGTCTCTTATTAGTTTAATTCCACGATTTTGGGATGTGACGCATGGACGTATCCTCATTGATGGCATAGATGTAAGGGACGTTACCCAAAACAGCTTGCGAGAGCAGATTGGGATTGTTATGCAGGACAATATTCTGTTTAGTGAGTCAGCTAGGACCAATATTACGATGGGGAATCCAGATGCAACAGAAGAGGAGATGCTGGCAGCAGCTAAAGCGGCGAATGCGCATGACTTTATTAGTGAGCTATCGGAAGGCTACGACACTGAATTAGGTGAGAGAGGAGTCAAGCTTTCTGGTGGGCAGAAACAACGTATTGCTATTGCCCGCGTCTTTTTGAAGGACCCTGCTATTTTAATTTTAGATGAAGCCACTTCCGCATTAGATTTGGAATCAGAGCACATGATTCAAGAATCCTTAGCTCATCTGGCAAAAGGTAGAACGACTATTATTGTGGCTCATCGTTTATCTACCATTACCCATGCAGACAAAATTGTGGTGTTAAAAGATGGTCGAATTGTGGAGATGGGCAGACATGAAGAATTACTTCAGCAGCAAGGGGCTTATCATACCTTGTGGAACGTGCAGGATTTTGGCAATGTGGATCAGGAAGCTATATCGATGAAAGCATGACCAGTTATATCCAACAAAGAAAAAACAGCCTCTGACTTTTTCACTGGCTTAAAGCAAGGAGTGAGGGTATGGAGATCTGGAAACGTAATTTGTTTGTTCTCTGTGGTGCTTTGTTTATCGTTATGGTGGGAATGAGTATGGTTATGCCATTTCTCCCGCTCTTTATTCAAGAAGAATTACATATCACGGACACAAATGATGCAACGTTGTGGTCTGGGATCATATTTGGTGCAAACTTTTTGACGGCTGGACTAGTTTCACCGATATGGGGGAACTTGGCAGATAAGTATGGGCGTAAAATTATGATACTCCGCTCTGGTTTTTTAATGTCAATTACAATTGGTCTAACCGGATTAGCAGGTAATGTGTGGCATTTGTTATTACTGCGTTTATTAAACGGAACGATTAGCGGAATCATCCCAGCCAGTAATGCTTTAGTAGCTTCTAGCGTGCCTAAAGAGCGCTCAGGCTGGGCATTAGGTATTTTGCAATCTTGCGTTGTATCTGGTTCGATTATGGGGCCCTTCTTTGGGGGCTTGCTTGCCGATCTAGTTGGGTACCGTGCTGTGTTCATGGTAACAGGTGGTTTATTGTTTATAGCTACTCTCATCATTACGTTTACTGTAAAGGAAGATTTTACACCCTTGCCAAAAACGGAACAGACAAGCCTGCGAGATGACTTCAAGATGGTGTTTACAAGCAAAACGTTGCCGGTCCTGTTTGCTGTGACTGTAATCATTCAGTTTGCTTTGAATGGAATTGTTCCGATTTTGCCTATCTTTGTTAAAGAGCTGATTGGCAGTGGTGATAAGGTAGCTTTTTTTGCAGGGATGGTTACAGCTATGACAGGTGTAGCTAATGTGCTAGCCTCTCCTCAATTAGGAAAGCTGGGAGATCGCATTGGTTCGCATAAGGTATTGCTTGGCTGCTTACTCGCATCTGCTATCGTATATATTCCGACGGCGATGGTGCAATCGTTCTGGCAGTTGCTCATCTTACGTTTCCTGGCAGGATTATGCGTAGGTGGTCTATTACCAGCTGTGAATTCGTTGCTACGACAAGCTACTCCAAGTCATATGGTTAGTCGAGTATTTGGCTATAATAATAGCTTTCTGTGTCTCGGCAATATGCTTGGACCGATGACGGGGGGCTTTTTGGCTGGCTATGTAGGGCTGAACGGTGTATTCTTAATGACAAGTATTCTCCTCTTTTTAAATTTTTTGTGGTTCTTATATGTGGTTCGACACGGATTTCAAGCGGTGTCGAGCGATAAGGCGTAACGTGCTAATACGTTTCGTCGTCCTACTGATAAAGGAGTGAACAAACATGAAAAAATGGACAGGCTTTCTACTTTTATCAGCTCTAGTAGTAGCTTTGGCAGGTTGTAGTGGTAATCAGCCAGACCAGAAGCCTACAACTCCAACAACATCGACAGAGACTACTCAACCAGCTACTGACCCTACAAAACCAGCTGGAAGTAAGCATGCCAATATGGATGAAAAAGAAGCTGTCGCGTTGGCGGCAGAGGGAGCATACGCATATGCGTATGTGTTGCAAGGTGGTAAAATGGAACCAGGTGAAATCAAGAGTTTTACTCATGATGGTAAGGAGTATCGTTATGTAGGAAGTGATCTTGATACGAAAGAAAAATTGATGAAATATCTGGAGAATATCTATACAAAAGCAACAAGTGATAAACTAATGACCAATCTTCAGTTGATTGAAAAAGATGGAAAGCTTGCTCAACCAAACGCAGATAAAGGTAGTATGCTTCAATGGGCAAATGGACAGGCAGAAATGATTACAGAGAATCAAAACGGCAGGGAGTATGAGATTAAAGTTCCTTCTGGAGAAGGCGATCAAGTCGATTTTAAAGGTTATTCTGTACGTATTAAACAAGAGAATGGCGTATGGAAGCTTGATACGATTCCTGGTGTGAAGTAGAGTACATGCATCCAATACACAAAAAAGGCGCCCCTGATGGGACGCCTTTTTGTGTATTCAACCAAAGTACAATTTAGTCGTCGCTGTCTCGTCTAAACAACCAGACATACTCTAGCAACTGTAACACAGACATGAGAGCTGCTGCTACATAAGTAAGAGCTGCAGCACCAAGTACGGCCTTTACTCCTCTCTCTTCTGAATTTCGGATATAGCCCATTTTAATCATAAGATCTTTGGCGCGGCTACTAGCATTAAATTCAACTGGCAATGTAATGACTTGGAAGAGAACGGCCACGCTAAAAGCAATGATCCCAAGTAGGAAGAGACCGCTAACCTTCAAGAAGATACCACCCAGTAGCAAGAAAGGAGCGATCCCAGAAGTAAGATTTACCAGCGGGAAAATGCGATGTCTCGCAACTAGCATCGGATAATCAACCTTGTGCTGAATCGCGTGACCTACCTCATGGCAGGCTACAGATACTGCTGAGATGGAGTCATTAAAATACACTGGGTCCGACAAGCGTACCGTTTTAGAAATAGGGTCATAGTGGTCTGTAAGAGTACCTGGTATATGTTCGACTGGAATATGAGACAAGCCGTTAGAATCGAGCATGTGTCGAGCGGCTTCTGCGCCGGTCATTCCAGAGGAAACAGGTACCTCCGAATATTTGCTAAACGTTCCTTTTACACGGAATTGTGCCCACATCGTGAGACCGAATGCTGCCAGAATTAATAGCGTCCATGGGGTAAAAAACATGTATATTCACTCCTATCTATGATGATCAATTCTTGTCCTTTTCTCATCCTATGTTCATTGTGCACTAAACATGGTGAGAAGACACAAAAATACATCTTACATTTAAAGAAATTGCTTGTGTTGCGTCATACAGTCTTATCCGTTAATTTACATACGAATTAGATCAAGAAAGGTTTCATTTATTTTGATAATACCATAAAAAAAGAAGATGAAACCAGAAAAGCAAGCCCGCGAACAGGGCTTGCTTCTTCTCTCCTCTTTTCTTACTCTGTTGACACAGACGGATCAGCTTGCTCTCTTTTTGGTGTAATTTGCACAAAATGGGCTTCTGGTTGTTCCAATAATTTTTGAATAAGCACTGCTTCCTCGTATTGCTCTGTGGCTAATAGCTCTTCTTTATATTTTCCTAACAGCTCCGACACATCAGAGATACCTTTGGAATCTAGCTTGTAGATGAATACTTTGGCTCCTTTGGCGATACGGCGTTCCAAGGCGTCTTGATCAAAGCCTAATTCTGGTTGTAGTCGGACATATACGGTACCACCTGTCATCCCGGCACAAATCCACGGACCTGGATCACCTAGTACGATTGCTCGCCCATTTGTCATGTATTCAAAAGCGAATCCTTTAAGATTGGAGCGAGCACCTAAACCTCCTAATTGATCCTGAAGGGGCTCAGTAATGGCACCTCCAAACACGACATCTGCACCGGAAAGACGAATGCAGGCACGTGAGTCGGCATTCCCTTGAACGATGAATAGCCCTTTTTGCGCACCGTAGCAAAAGCTTTTACCGACAGAACCGTTTATATACTGCCCGTGGGCTCCCCTAGATTTGAGGATAGAAACAATGCCTCCAAAGCTAGTTTTACCTACGCCGTCTTGCGCACCACCCTGCACTCGAATTCGCACTCCTTCCGCATTGTAGGCTGCAAGTCCGTTTCCTGGAACACTACCTTGATCAAGGTGCAGAGAGACTTCTGGCAAGGACGTATAGCTTCCGTCCAAATAAGGTTTGACTCGTGCCCCCGACCAACGACTCCCAAGTACTCGTTCTCCTGACAAAATCGCAGAGAATTTTTCCAGAATGGGTTGATCTGGACTAAAATAACGATCTTTTTCATGGTTTTGTTGTGCTTTTTCCGTTAACCCTGCTGCTACCAGTACCTTAGCAACGGTAGATTCATAAATAGCTTCACGATGTTGATTGGGAGTAAACAAAGGATGGACTAAGAGTAGTGACTCCAAATCCATTTGTTTTAATCCGCGAGCTTGCACCAACAAATCGGATCGACCAACCAAATCTTGTGTATGTGTAAATCCAAGCACAGCCGTAATTCGTTGTAATTCCTGACCCAATTGGGTGAACAGATTGGTAAGTCCAGCTACTGCCAAATCTAATTGACGAGGGACAAAACGACGTAAGCCTTTTTCATGTGCTTCTTCCATATTGTCAATTTGAGTGGCTATTCCTACATGACAGGTATCTAAATGACAGCCTCGGCAGGTGGTACAACCTACAGCGATCATGGCCAATGTAGCAAATCCAATGCGATTGGCTCCTAACATCATTAATTTAGCCACATCCAGCGCACTTTTGACACCACCATCTGCCCATAACTCTACTTTGTCGCGTAGACCAGCCTCCAATAAGGCATTATGAGCTGCTTTTACACCAATCTCGGCAGGCAGTCCAACGTGTTGTAGGGCATGCACACGGGCAGCTCCTGTACCTCCGTCAAACCCTGATAAGGTAATATAATCAGCACCGGCTTTGGCTACTCCGACAGCAATGGTCCCGATATTTGGTACGATTGGCACTTTTACGCATACCTTTGCTTGATGATTGGCTGTTTTTAGTTCTGTAATCATTTGAGCCAAATCTTCAATTGAGTAGATGTCATGGTTGTTGGAAGGTGAAATTAGATCGGACCCTACAGTAGCATTACGGGCAGCTGCAATTTTTTCTGTAACTTTAGAGCCAGGCAAATGCCCGCCTTCTCCTGGTTTAGCACCTTGCCCAATCTTGATTTCCAATAAGTTTGAAGAATTAGCCAATTCTACATTTACACCAAAACGTCCCGATGCAATTTGTTGACCGCGTGTGCGTGGATATTTACCAAGCATGTCTTTAATCTCTCCGCCCTCACCGTTCATGGAAATCATATTTAGGCGATCGGCTGCTTCTGCATAAGCTCGGAAGGCTGTTTCATTCTGTGAACCAAATGACATGGAAGAAATCATAAATGGTAACGAATGCTCACCCACGCTGTTGTCCACTTGATTAGGCTGAATGTGAGCCGAATCTTGCTGACTATGTCCTTTTTCATAAGCAATATCAGTTAAATGACGAATAGAAATGGGGTTTTCCTGTTCGTTTTCTTCTAGCTTTAACGCGTAATCTGCATAAGGAATTTCGGCACTGGCAATTTGACCAATAGCTTTCCATAAACGCGGGAATAAATGAAATGTTCGTGCCTCACGCGCTTTTTCGTCCCTATACAATTCGTAGCGTTGACGACTTTCCATTTCTAACTGCTCAAGTGACAAGCCAGCTTTATCCGAGCCACAGAAGGTTGGAATCTCTAAGATGTTTGCAACCTCTGTACTAATACCTATGGCAGAGAAGAGGCGTCCATAGCCACGTAGCTCGTGAATACCGATTGTTGACGTTACTTTTTCTAGACCTTTGGTTAAAGCTGTAAATAGATTACTAACAGATGCTGTGCCACCTTTTGCATATACAGTGGCAAACAACACATGTGGAGCCACTGCCTCTGCACCGCTTCCCAACAGAAGAGCGATATCATGCAAGGAACGAATAGCACCAGAGCGAACGATGATACTTACTTGGCGTCGCAGGTTCTTGGTAGGTGCTTCCGTTTGTTTGAGTGCTCTGTCTATTTGGGCTGTTACTAGCAAAGGATCGATAAAATATTGGTTGTCTAGATGGGCCATTGAGTCATCAAGAATCAGCAAGGATGCCCCTTTTTCGACAGCTTGACAGGCTTCTTGTGCAAGTCGTTCCAATGCTTCTGACAAACGTTCTGCTTCTCGGAATACGGTTGGCAAGACGACTACACTGTGTGGATTTTTATGAAAAGTAGAAATAATTTGTTCTAAGGTCATCATTCCTTGAGGAGAAGCAAGCTCTTGAAACGATTGTCCTTCTACTAGTAAGGGTGAAGCGATCTCCATACGAGTGTGTGGTGTTGTCTCTTTCTGTGAGAGTAATGAGCGTTTTCCTAAGACCACACGGGTTGAAAAATGCTCTATTTCACGGTCTCTGTCAATAGCCGGATTGGTTACAACCGCTACACTTTCTTTGATATAATCGCTGATATTCTGACGTTCTTTTGAAAGGGATGCGAGTGGTCCATCATAACCAAGGGAGCGAATCGGTTCCGCACCATTAGAAGCCATTTGCTCAATCAGTTGGATTTGTTCCCGATCCCAGCCAAAAGCACTGAATATTTGAGCGGTGGGGGCCTCATAATCATAGGAGGCAGGGACTGATTCACTGTGATAAGCATAATGTAAGTGCTGACGGAAGTGTTGACAGGCAATCTTTGTCTGGAAGCTAGCTACGACAAGCTCTCGTAATGAAGAATGACTATGAATTGTGATGCCTTGTTGGTTTAGTTGGACACCAATTTTTTCCCCAGGTGCTAATGATTTTGGTTCGCTAACCATCTCTGAGACAGGAATAATGCCTTGTTCGGAGGAGAAATAGAGTGATTGTTCGCTTTCTACCATCCAGACGGGGCGCAATCCCAAGGAGTCTACACTAAATACGCATTGATCCGCGTAGCGAGAGACGATTCCCGCAGGACCCTGAGCAAAGTGCCCCCAAGCCTGTCGTAAATAAGTGTATAAATCCTGTAAATCATGAGATAACAATTTCATTTCATTGTGTATTGGTGGGAAAATAACTTCTAAGGACTCAAACAGGGTTAATCCATAGCGATGAATAAAGGTTTCAATGGTACGGTTTAGATTTTGAGAGTCACTACCGCCTTCCACTAACGGAACTTGTAGCATACTGGCCTCTTCTTCTAGTTTACTAATGGTATTAATTTCACCATTGTGCCCTAATAAAGAAAAAGGCTGGACTCGGAAAAAGTTAGATAATGTGTTGGTTGAGTAGCGATTATGACCGATCGTAACAGTGGAGGTGAAGGATGAATCAGCCAAATCTACGAAATAGCGGGGCAAGATGTTTGCTGCGCCCATTAGTTTGTAAGAAGCGGTGCGACTGCTGAGGGAAGCAACATGTACATGATAGGTATCTTCAATTTCAATGTGTAGGTCAAATAATTTGCTAGCATACTGTTCTGGAGTTAGAGTAATCGTCTGGGTAGCTTGGTTTGGCATTAAGGCGATTTGCCAAAAAAGTGGCTCATCTTGCCTTCCGTTTTTTCCTAATACGTCCGAATGGACTTGATTTTCACGCTCAGTTAGAATGGTTAGTCCATGCTTTTTAATAAGCAAACCAATTCCTTCTTGGACTTTTTCTACTTCATATCCTTTGCGTGGAACGAAAATATGGGCAACAGCAAAGGTAGGATCATACGCCAGATCGCTTTCAAATATTGATTTTTCCAAATATTTTTCCCAAATATTGCGTGGGATATCGGTTAAAACACCACATCCATCACCTTCTCCATCAATAAATCCAGAGCGATGCTCCATTTGAACGAGGGAACGAATGGTTTCATCTACGTTTTTTCTTGTAGGTTTTCCTGTTTTCTCAATAATACAGATAATTCCGCAGCTATCGTGTTCTGTTGTGTGATAATTCCGAAAGTTATTAGTTTGCGTATGCTTTTCATTTCTCTTTTGCATAGTAACGGTCAGCAGGTCTGACCTCCACCTCCTTAGTTATTCTAAAGACAGTTGGGTGTAGATTCTTTTTAGAGGAGTAGACCTCAACGTGGATGTTCTTGTAGCAAATAGGGGAAGCATAATGGTATTTACAATTGAGAATAACATGAAAAGGGCAGGCAAAACAATAACAAAACAGTTAATTATACAAATGTAAGCGTTTTTATGCAAACTTTTTTTCTGATAATCGTGTATTTACTGAGTGATTAAGCAATATTTTGCTATTTTTTTGTATAAATTATACAAAAAATAACCCCCACTAAAGGGGGCTATTTTCTTTAATGATCCTGCTTTTCTGTTTTGTGATGCTCTGTTTTACGTGGATTTTGGAAGCTTAGAAATTCCAGTGGTTTTGCACTCATTTTGGGATCAGTAAAGGTTTGTTCGGGTGCTTGTGGGAAGTCATTTTTACCTCTTGACATTGAAAAGCCCTCCTGTGTTAGCTCATTTTGAGTGAAAACAAGATTAGTTTTCCCGCTAAGACGAGAAGTTGTCCGCTAGGTTTTTTCCATTTTTGCTAAACCAATTTCTACAAAAACGAAGCATAACTCTTCCATTGAGCTGAAAGGGTTGGCGTGAAAAAACCTCCCATCATTAAAGCTGTGGGAGGTCTATTGACTAGATTTCTTTATTTTTGTGCCATTTTAGCAAAGCAACGATTTACTGCACCGATAGTTTCAGTAATGTCTGCTTCGGTATGAGCTGTTGTGACAAACCAAGCTTCGTATTTAGACGGTGCAAGGCAAATACCCTCGTCCAATAACAAACGGAAGAATTGGGCAAACTGTTCTCCATCAGCACTTTGGGCTCCATCATAATCTGTAACGGTTACATCGGTAAAGTAGACAGCTAATGCCCCTTTTACGCGATTAATACGAATAGTTATGCCATGGCTCTCCGCAGCTTGACTGATACCAGCTTCCAGCATTGTGCCTAGACGATCTAGTTCTTCATATACACCCGGTTGTTTCAGCACTTCTAAGCAAGCGATACCTGCTTTAATGGAGGCAGGGTTTCCGGCATGCGTACCAGCTTGATAAGCAGGTCCAAGTGGTGCGACTTGCTCCATTATTTCACGTCGACCGCCATATGCGCCAATTGGTAAGCCACCGCCAATAATTTTACCCAATGCAGTTAAATCAGGCTCGACTCCAAGTAGATTCTGCGCTCCACCATAGCAGAAGCGGAAGGCAGTGATTACTTCGTCATATACTACAAGGGCTCCAGCTTCGTGTGTCAGGCGATTCACTTCTTGCAAGAAGCCATCGTGTGGCATAACGATTCCAAAGTTACCGACGATAGGCTCAACCAAAACAGCTGCAATTTCATGGCCCCATTTTTCTAGCGCTTCTTTATAAGCCTCTACATTATTAAATGGAACGGTGATGACTTCATTGGCAATACTTTGTGGGATACCAGCGCTGTCAGGAATTCCTAGCGTTGATGGACCAGAACCAGCAGCTACCAGTACTAAATCAGAATGTCCGTGATAGCAGCCAGCGAATTTAATAATTTTCGTACGATTGGTGTAAGCACGAGCCACACGAATGCATGTCATAACAGATTCTGTACCTGAGTTATTAAAGCGAATACGTTCCATGGAAGGGATTGCTTCACGAATCATTTCAGCAAAGGTAATCTCCCAAGGTGTAGGCGTTCCATACAGGGTGCCGTTTTGTGCAGCATCCACGATTGCTTTCGTAACGTGTGGGTGAGCATGTCCAGTAATAATGGGACCGTACGCTGCCAAATAATCTATATATTTATTGCCATCTGCGTCCCAGAAATAAGCTCCTTGTGCTTTGGTCATGACGACAGGAGAACCGCCACCAACGGCCTTAAACGAACGGGAAGGGCTGTTTACGCCCCCTACAATGACTTCATAAGCTTGTTCATGCAGTTTAGTAGATTGTTCACGATTCATGATTTCTTCCACTCCTTTTTCAACCCTTTTATCATAACATAGGATACCGAGTGTAATTGAGGCAAGTTTCTTTTTGCAAGTTGTCATGCGCTCATATACACTATCTAACGTGGTAGTTACACATAAAGCCGGAGAGGAAGGAACGCGAGAAATATGATAAACGTAACGCAATTGGAGAAAGTATTTCGTATTCACCAAGCTCGCAATGGCTTGTCTGGTGCTTTTCGCGATCTTTTTCAACGAGAATATAAAACTGTACGGGCCGTTGATGAGCTTAGCTTTGATGTACAAGCAGGTGAAATGTTTGCCTTAATTGGTGAAAATGGGGCTGGAAAATCAACGACTATTAAAATGCTAACAGGCATTTTGACACCTTCTAGCGGAGAGATATTAATTAATGGTTATCATCCGTATAAGGAGCGCGAAAAATATGTTCAATCCATTGGTGTTGTATTTGGACAACGCTCGCAATTGTGGTGGGATTTGTCGCCATTAGAGTCGTTTCGTTTGTTGCGCCGTGTTTATAAGGTGGAAGAAGAGGCTGGACAGGCATGGCAAGATCGCTTAATAGAAGAATTGGATATGGGGCCGTTCATCCAGCAACCTGTTCGTAAATTAAGTCTCGGACAGCGGATGCGTTGTGAAATCGCTGCTGCACTAATTCACAAACCTAAGCTGTTGTTTCTTGATGAGCCAACAGTAGGCTTAGATGTCTTGGTCAAACAAAAGATTCGTGACTTCCTAAAAAGTCTGAACGAAACGGAAAATACAACCGTATTGCTTACCACCCACGATGTATCTGACATTGAAGCGCTCTGTAAACGGGTACTGGTCATGGACAGTGGTAAGTTGATTTTTGATGGACTCTTAACTGATTTGAAGGAGCGCTGGGGTAGCAAGACTGAAGTAGTGTTCCAATTTAAACAAAAGATGACAGCAGAACACCTGCGAGCTACTTTGTCTGAATTTGAATGCAAGGTAGAGAGTATCAATGCGTACTCGCTGTCTGTTTCGTTTCAACATGAAAAGCTGCCAGCCATTTTAACTCAAGTGATGGCTAGCTTTGAACTGACAGATGTCACGATCCAAGAAACTTCCACGGAAGAGATTGTACGCAACATTTACTCCACGACAAACGGGGGAGTATAGCATGTGGAAATTATATCAAGAGCTGATTCGGATTCGCTTTCTGACCATGCTGGCTTACCGGGTAAATTACTACAGCGGGATCATTATTTATGCGATTAACATCGGAGCTTATTATTTCTTATGGGGAGCAATTTATTCTGGACAGGATAATCTAGTAGGGATGTCTTTGGTTCAAATGACCTCCTACGTAGCGATTGCTTGGATGTCTCGCGCGTTTTACTTTAACAATATTGATCAAGAAATAGGACAAGATGTCAGAGAAGGAAAAGTGGCTATCGAGCTGATTCGTCCTTACAATTATCTGTCAGTTAAAACAGCACAAGCATTGGGAGAAGGGATTTTTCGTCTTGTGTTTTTTGCTTTTCCGGGTCTTCTCATCGTTCGCTTTTTTATTCCTTTCGAATTTCCACATAGTGGGGAAATATGGGGCATGTACAGTATAAGTCTGTTACTTGGTTTTGTGGTTAACACACAGATTAACTTGCTCACGGGCTTACTAACGTTTTTCTTTATGCGAAATGAAGGGATGATCATGGCAAAACGCATGGTTGTTGATTTGCTGTCAGGTGTAGTCATACCAATTAGTTTCTTTCCTGGAGTAACACAGACCATACTACAATTCCTGCCGTTTCAGGCAATCAATTTTACACCTAGTATGATTTTTACAGGTGCACTTAATGGGGATAAAGCATGGATAGCAATCGGCACGCAGGTTATCTGGGTAGCTATATTGTTTATACCGATTATTCTGTTGTGGCAGCGTGCAAAACGAAATTTGGTCGTGCAGGGAGGGTAGCCAGATGGGGCAGGTTATACGTTTGTTTCAGGATTATCTCAGCCAGTATTTTAAAGTAAAACTGTCGTATCGGGCCAACTTCATTACTGAATTGCTGTCCAATGTCGTAAGTGAACTGTTAAATCTGGTATTCATTCTAGTTGTATTTACGCATGTCCCAACCTTACAGGGCTGGACTATGTATGAGATTATTTTTATTTATGGATACTTCTTGGTGCCATATGCACTGTTTACGATGTTTTTTGGTTTTTGGGATTTCAATGAGCGTTATATCATTAAAGGAGAAATGGATCGCATTTTGACGAGACCAGTCAATCATTTAGCACAAATTTCGCTGGAGTCCATTTCGCCGGATCGTCTGTTTGGAGTGCTAACGGGTTTGTTAATTATGCTGTATGCGGGTTGGAAGCTTCAGCTCACAATCACCTGGTATGATCCAATTATCTTTATCCTGTTAGTATTGAGTAGTACCTTAATCTATGGTGGTGTTTATACAGCAATCGCGTCTGTCAGCTTTTATAGCGACTCACGTACGGGAATTGCTCCTATGATCTGGAATATTCAAAACTACGGGCGTTATCCGGTAGACATTTACAACAACGCAATTGCCATTTTATTGAAATGGATTTTGCCCTTTGCGTTTGTTGGTTTCTATCCTTCCGCTTATTTTTTGAAAAAAGAGGCCTTGTATGGGTACACGATGTTAACTCCTGTAATGGGAATTGTCTTTTTTACCTTAGGAATTTTGATTTGGAATCAAGGTGTGAAAAAATATAGCGGTGCAGGATCATAGGAATTAGCATAAAAAAATTATATTGTCAAATATCGAAATTAAGGGTATAATATCCAATTGGGAAAAGTTTCACATTCCTTCAGGGCAGGAAGGACGCACGAATAAAGACAGAACGTCAAATCTCTTATATATCAAGGGATTTGGCGTTTTATTTTTGGCGTAAATCTTGTTGGTAGGTTTTTTTGTAGGAAATTAGCGATAATGATAGGAGTTTCAGGGATGTTATAGGATATCACTTCAGCATCTGTTTTAGCGCTTTTACTGCATCTGACTGTAAATTTGGTGTCATATGTGAAAATAGATCAAGAGTAACTTTAATGCTAGAATCCGAGTGGAAGTGAGCTACAACGGAGGTTATTGTATGAAGAGATTTGTTGCAATGGTTTCAACTTTTGTACTACTATGTGGAATCATATTGCCTTCCACGGCATTTGCCAAAATAGCTGAATCGGAAAATGTTGAAAGTTTTGAAACTGATTTTTTATCTGATGAACCAAATGAAGAAGGACTATATGTAAAAGGAACAAAAGTAGTCAATTCCATTGTTCTAACTAGAACAGCAAATGATGAGGTTGACACAGTAATTAAAAAATTGAAGATTTATATGATTTAGATGGGGATTATATTAATACCAAAATAACAGCAACAGAGTTTACAAATAATTTTGACACAGGAGTAGCAGAATCTAAGGTTTATGAGGAAGAATTAAATCAAAAAAAAGCTATTAGGAACAAAACAAAAACCCTATTGAATGAAGAAAATGACCAAGAGGTGAAAAAGAATGTAGAAGCGGTATTTACAGATGTAGACTTGAGTTCAATTGAATCTAAGCCCGAACAAGGGATAGATTATAAAAAGTTAGAATTCGTGGATAAAGAAAATGCACAGTTAAAAGGAAATGGGGTGAATAAAATGGTTGTTAGAACCAGAATAAAGCTAGGTTTAATATTCTCGGCGCTAGCCTTAATAGGAGGTTTAGCATTGTTTTTTTATGAAACCTACAATGGCAGAGGGGGGGGTTGGTTATTTAATCTAATAAAAAGAATTTCCATAGGGGGGTGCTTGTTAACCTATTTTATTTTAGCGTGGAAACATGCAAAATGAGAAGACTTGAACCTCTCATGGCTAAAGCCACGAGATTCCTGCGCTATCACATCCAACGAAGTGAGAATTAGCAGGCTATCCCCGTAGTCCCTACGGTTATTGAAAAAAAGTATACGTTGGACTCTTCTCTCTGACCTACTGCTTGGTTTTCGCTTTTCGGTCAGAGAGGACGAAGGTGCTTGAATGTTTTACGCCACAAAGCATTCCTTATGGCAACCCCATACATTCAGTTTTCAATGAGCAATCTGTACAAGATTAGTATACCTGTTCTTGTTAGTTATTCAAAGAAGTAGTCGGTCAATTAACGTGTCAGAAGACACGCTTTGTCCGAAGCCGATTCATCTCATGATTAAAATCACGAGTGTTCTCGGCTAATTCATAAATTGATGATGGGGAAGTAGGTTACAGCTGAAAAGAAAAGCAAGGTTTCCTCAGATGAAATTTAACAAAACAAAAGCCCTCTATATAAATTAGGGCTTTTTTGTGCGGTCGAAAATCATTCTCACGTAGGTAAGATACCATTACATTCATCCTTATAGGTTGATATTTGATTTATCAGAGGAAAATTATTTCAATTTAAAACCTCTGCAAGTGCAACAAGAGGGATTCGGGTACGCATCGCAGCAAGCCGTACAGAACGGTGGAATTGGTTGGGGTATCCGAATGGAACTAGACAAACGGGGATTCAAATGAAGGCGTTTTAAGCTGGCGCTTGATTTGAATATCAGGTTAGTCAAGGAGGATGCGAGATATGAAGGGGATTAAAAAAGAGGAATTGCCAATTATTCTCGATTCCAAGGACATTCAAGAAATACTGAATATAGGCAGAAGGCAAACGAATGAATTATTAAATAATCCCCCTTTTCATGTAGAAAGGGTGGGAAAAAGGGGGTTATCAAAGTGTCTCGCGATGCCTTTTTTGGGTGGGTTGAGGGAAATAATGGTAAGCTTACGCAAGGGTAAATGCCCTTGCGTTTTTCGTTTTATGATGATAATATGCAGACATCGTTAATACTTATTAGGCAGATTCTTTCGGTAGGGATTTTGGTAGGATTCTGGTAGGAAACTTGAAGAAATCAAAGGATACTAATGTATCCATAAAGTAACGAGTTAACTAACAGAAAACAGTAATATCAAGCCTTAATGACACTGGAGATCACCAAATAGCTACTAACGAACACTAAGAAAACCACACACATTCCTTCGGGGCAGGGTGAAATTCCCGACCGGCGGTGATACGCATATCGAGCGTTAGTCCGCGAGCCGCTTTTGCTGTATGTAGGCAAGAGTGTGCAGGATCTGGTGAGATTCCAGAGCCGACAGTACAGTCTGGATGGGAGAAGGATGACGACAGTACGATGCACACGTGCTTATTTCGTTGCGTCGGCTGTAGGGAGAGGACTGCTCGATAAACAGCCCTTTTGTTTCCCTATACCCTCTTGATTAAGGTAGAATCGTCAGTATGCCCCTGAAGAAGCGCTATGCTTTTTTGGGGGCTTTTTTATTCTTTTTAAAGAGCGGAACAGTCGTCGTAGGCTTGATTTGGCTTTGGAACGAAAGATATTACGTGGTTGCGGATTGCTGTTGCCATCTCTCAAGAAGGAGAAAGTAGAGAGAGGATGGTCAACATGCAAGGAAAAGGAAAAACGAGTCACACGATTCAAAGAGAGCGTATTAAAAAGCTGGTTACAATACCTATGCTTTCCGCCATTGCGTTTCTACTGTACTATCTGGAGTTTCATGTACCGTTGATGCCCACTTTTTTAAAACTTGATTTCAGTACTATTCCAGCCATTATTGGAGGGCTTGTGTTTGGCCCAGCGGCGGGGGTGTTGATTGAAGTCTTAAAAAATGGATTACATCTCTTATTAAAAAACACAGATGGTTTTATCATTGGAGAAATTGCCAATACGATTGCGGGCGGAACCTTTGTGTTCCTAGCAGTTTATACGCAACGTTTATGCAAAAATAAAATTGGCTTTATTTTAGGTCTTTCAGCAGGCACGGTTGTTATGACAGCGATTATGGCCATGGCTAACTATTTTGTATTGTTGCCTTTCTATGCCGTGCTGTACTCAATCTCAATGGAGCAATTGCTACAAATGTTTCATATGGAAAGTTTGTGGAGTATGATCCTGCTCGGGATTGTGCCGTTTAATATCATTAAGGGAGTTATGCTGTCGCTTATTGCCTACCCGGTATTTGTGAAAATGTCGGCGCGACTTGGGTTAGTGACCGTGAAGCCTGTTACTTCAAGTAAACCAGTTATTTCGTAAACTTTTACGTTTTTCAACAAAATACAAACAAAAAAGAGGTCACCCCCCAGATATATGAGGGATGGGACCTCTTTTTTGTGTTTTCATTTATTCATTCACTACATTCCATCTTTTTAACAACCATTGCGTCATCTTGTCGGGATCTGTAAACAAAACATCGGGAGCGGGATCAAAAATACCGTTGCTCTGCGAGGCTGGGAACCAGTTTACACCGACCGCATAAATACCTGCAGCTCTAGCCGCTGAGATATCTGCTTGACTATCTCCTACATACAGGGTATTTTCCGGGCTAGCTTGTAGCTGTTCCATCGCATGAAGAATACCTTCCGGATGAGGTTTGTGATTTGTTACCTCATCACCGGCTATGACGAGTGAGAAATATGGGGGTAAGATTCAGCACATCTAACGAAAGATCAGCACTCTTTCTGCCTTTGCCTGTTATAATCCCCATTTTTATACCTGCTTGTTGAAACGTTTCTAACATGGTGAGTAGAGATACCGGGGTTTGAAGCTCACGGTGTTCGTCTACCTATTTCTCTTGAACCTCTCATGGCTAAAGCCACGAGATTCCTGCGCAGTATATGATTGAGACTTATGCATATACAACAGCTCCTCTTTGGTAAGTGAGGTTTCTTACTCATCATCACCGTCTACGAATTTTGCATTATCTGGATCATCCCGTCGAGGTGAAGTTGGGAAGAGCAGGTTTAAGTAATGGAAGTTGAGTCGATCGGCGGAAGGCTTGTTGTCTTTAAATCGCTGATAGAGGACCTTCATTTCACTGAAAAGCTGATTACGTTCTTCTTTTGTCAGGTGTAAATTCCCAAAGTTGTATGCAAAGGTGTCCTGATAATCTTTTCGTGTATCAATATCAGATGCAGCCAGATGATTCATGGTATAGAGAAGTTCCTGTTCAGTCGCATGCAAAGGAGAGAACATAATTTCACTCAATTGTTGAGCATTTTCTTCCACGACTAGGTGCAGGTTGGCCCTAATCACTTTTGCTATTGGTTGATAATACTTTTCGATAATGGAGCCTTTTACGCGTGTATGTACTTGTTGTAACAGACCAACTTTCACTAATTCTTTTACATGATAATGCAAACGTGCTGCGTTTTCTCCTAGTTCAGTAGCGATTTGTTTTGCGGTCCGCGGCTCTAGGTCTTCGAAAAGTTGTAAAATTTTAACTCTTTCAGGCACTGCAAAGGATTTAAGTGCCTCAGGATCTGTTATTTCAAATACTTCTCTTATCATGTTAGCCACCACCAGGTTCTCCTTTTTCTGTTTGGAAAGGTCGGAATTTTTACTATTATGTAATCGTAATGTTTTATAAGGTAAAGTGCAATGCATCTTCTCCCTTTTTCTTTTTCCTGAACCTAACTTTTGCTACAATAAGAGAAATGAAGGAAAGAAGGGATTTTTCATGTTAGAAGTAGGTCAATTAGCACCAACTTTTACGAAACCTGCAAATAATGGTCAAACCATAAACCTAGAAGAGTATCGCGGCAAAAATGTCGTGCTTTATTTTTATCCAAAGGATTCCACACCTGGATGCACGACTGAGGCATGTGATTTTCGGGATTACCATGGTGACTTTGCTACTCTTAATACAGTGGTGCTTGGGGTAAGTCCAGACAGCGTCAAATCCCATGATAAATTTATTGCAAAACACGAATTACCATTCCCTCTAGTTGCTGATGAAGACCATAGTATTGCAGAAGCATACGGTGTGTGGGTACTCAAAAAAATGTATGGTCGAGAGTATATGGGTATTGAGCGTTCTACCTTTCTTATAGATACAGAAGGCAAAATTGCTCAGATTTATCCTAAAGTCAAAGTAAAGGATCATGTCCAACAAGTAGTTACGTACATAAAAGAACATCTAGTCTAAAAACAGCAAGTAGAGAGGAAGAAGACGATGAAGTTGTCCTTGTCTTATATGATTGATACATTTGTCAAATTAGCACAGATTCCAAGCCCATCCGGTAACACAAATCAAGTAATTTCGTGGGTAGAAGAAGAATTGAGCAAAAGTGGCGTGTATATCGAGCGTACTAACAAAGGTGCATTGTTGGCTACATTACCAGGTCGCAACAACGATAAACAACGTTTGTTGACGGCTCATGTTGATACTCTTGGTGCTATGGTTAAAGAAATAAAAAGTAATGGCCGCTTGAAGTTATCTATGGTAGGGGGCTATGCCTGGAATGCAATCGAAGGTGAGCATTGCCAGATCGAAACAGCTACAGGACGCATTTATACAGGGACAATTTTGACTTCTAAAGCATCTGTTCACGTGTATCGCGACAGTGGTAAGGTAGAGCGTACTGAGGATTTAATGGAAGTCAGATTGGATGAAAAGGTGACAGATGCTCAAGAGGTCAAGGCACTAGGAATTAGTGTAGGGGATTTTGTTTCATTTGATCCTCGCACAACAGTTACAGAGAGCGGATTCGTTAAATCGCGCCATCTGGATGACAAGGCGAGTGTAGCAATCCTGTTAGGTATTATTAAAGCCGTTCAGGAGGATAAGCTAGAGCTACCGTACACGACCCATTTTCTGATCAGTAATAATGAGGAGATTGGTTATGGTGGCAACTCTAACATTCCAGCAGATACAGTAGAGTACTTAGCAGTAGATATGGGGGCCATCGGTACGGGTCAAACAACTGATGAATATTGTGTTTCTATCTGCGCAAAAGATTCTTCTGGACCTTATCATTACGGATTCCGTAAGCAGTTAGTTAAATTGGCAGATGAGAACGGATTGAATTATCAAGTAGACATTTATCCGTATTATGGTTCCGATGCTAGCGCTGCTTTGCGAGCTGGCTATGATATTGTGCATGGGCTGATTGGACCAGGTGTTGATGCCTCTCATTCACATGAGCGTACGCATTCATCGGCTTTTGATAATACGGCTAAATTAATCATGGCTTATATTTTATCGGATGAGTTGGTACTATAGGAGGGTCCAGTCATGAATATGTATCATTGGGCTGACTATTATGATCTCACACAGCGAGGATTAGCAGGAGATTTGGCTTTTTACGAAGAATATGCCAAAGCAGCAAAAGGGGAAGTCTTGGAATTAGGATGTGGGACGGGACGTGTAACTATTCCGCTTGCTAAGGCAGGCATCCAAATAACGGGGCTTGAGATTTCTCAGGAAATGTTGGCTAAAGCGGTAACAAAAGCAGAAGGGACTGGTCCGGTCGATCACTTGTCTTTTATTCAAGGGGATATGCGTCACTTTTCTTTAGGAAAAACTTTTGAACTAATCATGATTCCCTATCGCTCCTTTTTGCACCTCCTTCATATTCAAGAGCAAATGAAAGCATTGCGCTGTATTCGAGAGCATCTTCAGCCAGGTGGTAAACTGGTCTTCAATGTTTTTGTGCCACACATCAAGCATCTATATGAAGAAGGGGAAAAATTGACGTTACGTGGCATTTATCCGTTTCAGGACGGGCAGCAAGTTGCGATGTACGATTTTACTCGATATGATCATTTCCAGCAATTGGCGGAAGTAACACGCAGCTATGAACTTCTTGATAATAATGGGAAAATGCTGGAGCGTGTGACTGGTCTCTTCACGTTACGTTACATTTTTCCGGCGGAGCTGCATCACTTATTGCGTCTAGCGGGTTTTAAAGTGTTGGAACGCTACGGTAGTTTTGCAAAAACTCCATTTGATTCAGCTAGTACAGAATTCATTATAGTAGCAAGCCCAGCGTAATTTTTGATATTACCTATGGAAGAAGAAAAAAGGAAAAAAGGTGGGGATGACATGAAGATTTATACAAAAACAGGAGACAAAGGGCAAACATCTTTGGTTTACGGCGTACGTGTTCCTAAGCATGCACCACGTGTAGAAGTATATGGAACGTGCGATGAGGCCAACTCGCATGTTGGATTAGCAGTATCATTATTACCGAAAGAGCATAAGTGGACAGATTTATTAGATACGTTACATTTGATCCAGACGAAGCTATTTCATATTGGAGCAGAATTGGCTACACCTGAGGGGAAAAAGGTAGGTTGGCCCATCATCGAGGAAGATGTAAATAATTTAGAAGAGCACATCGATCAACTAGATGCTAAGCTACTTCCGCTTACTAACTTTGTCTTGCCAGGGGGACATCCTGCTGGTGCTGCTCTTCATGTAGCTCGTACGGTTGTGAGACGAGCTGAACGAGGAGCAACCGAGCTTATGGAGACAGAACCAATTAACCCGGTTGCTATTAAATATTTAAACCGTTTGTCGGATTTTTTGTTCGTAGCAGCGCGGTATGTTAATAGCCAGTTAGGAACAACTGAACCTAATTTGCATGAATAGAACCTCAAACAGCCTTTTTTCTTGTACTTTTATAGGGAAAGGCTGTTTTTATTTGTTTAGATATCAACGAATTAGGGCGCTGATTTTGTTTACGAGAGATATTCGGATATTCCAGAGAAGAAGTCAATCTTATTAATCTGAAAATCTTCGTACAATCTTTCACCGTTATCACAATAATTGCCTTCTTGCAGCATAGTTAATTGGGTTTGCGTAATGGGGAAAAAGGAGAACCCTTGCATAATAGAGACGAGAGGTTTCATGAACCATAGTGGTACATGAATCGTTTGCACGCGTGATTTCCCAATTGCAGTTCCGATTGTCTGTAGGATTTGTATGTAGGTGAGTTGCTGTGGTCCGCCTACTTCATAAATCTGATTAGTAGCTTGTTCATTAGTTAGAGCTTGCACAAAAACTTCTCCTACTGTTTTTCGAGAAACGGGTTGTAAGAGATAGGTACCACTCCCAATTACAGGGGTAAGTGGCAGGCGCACTAAATCAGCCAGCATAGTCACGAATTCATCACTAGAACCAAAAATAACTGAGGGACGGAATATTACATAAGGAATTTCTGACGCTTCTACCATTTGTTCTGCTTCATATTTCGTCCGATGATAGCCACTGGTAGCTTGAGGTCGTGTGCCTAATGCACTCATGAACAAAAAGCGTTTTATAGATAACTCTTTCGCCACTTGTAGCACATTGCGTGTACCTTCTACATGAATGCGGGAGAAGGTGATGTTTTTACCGGGTTGCTCTCTAATAATACCAACTAGGTGAATAACTGCGTCACAATCTCTCATCGCTGCACGAAGGGAATCTGTATTAAAAATGTCCCCCGTATGGATATGCAGATGATCTGTCAGTGCATAAGCTTTTTTGACTTTTGATTCAGAGCCTTGTCTAATTAAACAATGTACCTCATAGGAAGCTTCTAATAAGGTAGCAATTATGCCATGACCGACAAATCCTGTTCCACCTGTTATGAAAACTTTCATAGTAGTTCCTCCTCTATGCCTCTTAGTAGATTCATCTTTCTCTGAAATGCCTGAATATACCTGTTTTTTTAAAATGTTTGTATCACCTATTCACTGTAAGATATCAGTACTCTTTTTTTACTTCTTCTTCGTTTTGCACCTTCTCCCGTTTTTTCTCCCATGTAATTTCCTGTTAGAAGAGGGTTCGATCAAACTTTTTCATATGTTACAATAGAACGCATGCATAAAGTAAAACTGGTTCGGAGTATAGTAGGAGGGAAAAGAAATGCGTCGGTTATCCATGAAATTATTTTTGCAGACGCTTGCGGATATGTTTCCTGATGCGCATTGCGAGCTTACTCATAGTAACGCGTTTGAATTGACCATTGCGGTACTTTTGTCAGCGCAATGTACAGATAAAAAGGTAAACCAAGTCACAGAGCATTTATTTCAAAAGTACAAGACTCCCGAAGACTACTTAAAGGTTTCGCTGGAGGAGCTTCAAGAGGATATTAGACAAATTGGTCTTTATAAAAACAAGGCTAAACACATTCAGGCCCTATGTCGTTTATTATTAGAGGAATACGGGGGAGAAGTGCCTGACAAGCATGAGGAGTTGGTAAAATTGCCTGGTGTCGGACGGAAAACTGCGAACGTAGTAGTCAGTGTGGCATTTGGAATACCAGCTATTGCTGTGGATACGCATGTAGAGCGGATAGCCAAACGATTAGGATTCTGTCCTCAAGATGCTTCTCCTGTCCAAGTAGAAGAAATTCTAATGAAAAAAATTCCTAAGAAGGACTGGTCAGACACCCATCATCGCATGATTTTCTTTGGGCGTTATCATTGCAAAGCACAAAACCCGCAGTGTGATATTTGTCCCTTGGAAGATGTATGTCCGACTCGTAAACAAGCTCTAAAGATAAAAAAGAAGGCAAAAGTGCCATCTAGGAAAACATCCTGAGTGTAGAGTCATGCTTAAAAAGAGAGTCTTGGACAAGCTAATAAGGGAAACAAGCCGCAATTGTAAGCTTGTTATTGACGAACCTCCAGAATCAGCGTACACTTATTTATAACAATTCTAATTAGATTATTGTTAACGGATAAGAATATTTCTAATTACGTACTTTTTAAAGGTCATATTATGTGAGGTGCATGGCGATGATGCAACAAGTCGAGAGAGCTGTCGAGATTTTAAAGAATCAAGGTGTTCGTATGACTCCGCAACGTCATGCCATATTAGCGTATTTACTTGAGACGATGACTCATCCAACTGCTGATGAAATTTATAAAGCATTGGAAGGGAAATTTCCTAATATGAGCGTGGCAACCATCTACAATAACCTGCGAGTATTTAAAGAAGCGGGGTTGGTTCGCGAGTTAACATACGGAGATGCTTCTAGTCGATTCGATGCCAATGTAGAAGATGAACATTATCACATTATCTGTTCTGAATGCGGGGCTATTCAGGATTTTCACTTCCCGTATTTAACTCAGGTAGAGGCAGCAGCCTGTGAACAAGCGAACTTTCATGTCTCTGGACATCGTATGGAAGTTTATGGTGTATGCAAGAGCTGTCAAGAAAACAAAACGCAATAATAGCAAGTGCTTGGTAAGGACTCTTCATGTCAGTGGTAAAAGACATGTAGGGTTCTTTTTTTGTACCATCTGACAGAATAAAATGATATGTATGAATGATCGTATAAGGTTCAACTCTTTTAATAAACTTCAGTCGACATTTTATGAAATTTATCGCAAAATGTAGAGAATTTTGTAACCAAATAGCTCTCTAAACTGTCTCTATAATGAAGAACAAACTGAATTGTGATACATTGGAGGAGTCATGAACGCACATTTAGAGACCTCAAAGCGTCCAAGGCGCAGAAGAAATAGGAATAGGCTTTTTCCTAAGTTGCTATTTTTGGCCATACTTGTTTTAGCAGGATATTTCATTTGGATGTATTTTCAATCCGGTAATCATCAACGAGTTACTCCTTACGATGGGCGCCAACAGGTAATTGTACATAAAGGAAAAGCAGTCCCACAATCCTATAAGATGAAGGAAGACGAGGTACTGTTACCTTTTTCATTTTTAAAGGAACAAATTGATCAGCACTTGTACTGGGATGAACCTAGTCGTTCGGTCATCATCACTACGAAAGATAAAGTTATCCAAATGCCAAGCGAAAAGTTAAAAGCATTTGTTAATAAAGAACCAGTTGATTTACGTGTACCTGTCACGATTATTGATGGGGAAAAATACGTTCCAGTTAGTCCTCTAGAAAAGATATATGGTATTCATCTGCGCAAGATGGAAGGCAGAGAAGTCATCTCAGTGGATAACAACGGAGATACAATCCAACAAGGACAGGTTAGTTCTGAAAAAGATAAGCCTTTACCAATGAGAGTGGATGCTACGAAAGAAAGTCCTACTGTTTCTGATCTTACATCGGGTCAAAAAGTAACGATCTTGAATGAAACAAATGGATGGTACCATCTCTTATCTAATGATGGAGTTCTTGGGTATTTACCAATGGATCAAGTTAAAAAACTAGATTCTTATCAGGTAGAAGTGAACGTGGATACACCAAAAGAACGAAATACTGCTTGGAAGCCGAACGGACAAAAATTAAATGTTGTTTGGGAGCAGGTGGTTAACCGAAATCCTGAATTGGACAGCATCCCTAAAATGCCTGGATTGCATGTGGTAGCTCCCACGTGGTTCGAATTAAAAGACGACAAAGGAACTGTTGGCAATAAGGCTGACGCTTCGTATGTAAGATGGGCGCATCGTGAAGGCTTTAAGGTCTGGGCAGTCGTATCTAATGGATTTAATCCCGACTGGACTAAAGTAGTGCTATCTGATTTTGAAACACGTCAAAAAATGATTACTCAGATCGTTCAATATGCTAATTTGTATCAGGTGGACGGAATCAATATTGATTTTGAAGATGTGTATTTAGATGATAAACAGCGCTTCGTTCAATTTGTTCGCGAATTGACGCCATATTTACATGAACAGAATTTAACAGTGTCTGTTGATGTTACCATGATGCACGGAAGTGATCGTTGGTCTAATTTCTTAGATCGTAAGGCGTTAGCTGAAACAGTGGATTACACGATGTTGATGGCTTATGACGAACATTGGGGCTCTAGCCCTGTAGCGGGTTCTGTAGCGTCGTTGCCATGGGTAGAGAATGGTTTAAAACAAGTGTTGACGGAAGTACCTAAGGAAAAGCTGTTGTTAGGTATGCCTTTCTATACTCGTTTATGGAAGGAAGTAAAGCAAGCAGATGGTAGTGTAAAGGTATCGTCTCGTGCCTTGTATATGTCGGGAGTCAAAAAGTGG